>NZ_JCANTW010000019.1:0-97960 GCF_059568695.1 Thermodesulfomicrobium thermophilum DSM 16697
ATATGCAGAGGCATCCTTTACCGACTTCATCGAAATAAAGCCAGACCATTCGGTATTAGCTCCACTTTCGCAGAGTTATCCCCAATCCAGAGGTAGATTACCTACGCGTTACTCACCCGTGCGCCACTCTACTGAGGGCCGAAGCCCCGTTCGCGTCCGACTTGCATGTGTTAGGCACGCCGCCAGCGTTCATTCTGAGCCAGAATCAAACTCTCCAGTTTGAAACGTCAAGGCAACCAAGTTGCCGTAGAAACCTTACCTTGGTTCTTCTCGCTATTTATTTGTCAAAGACCGTTGCCCTTCCGGGCGCGAGGTCGGCGCCTCTACCGAGACACCCAACCCCCTGTCAAGGAGTTTTTTCTCAGGGCCACCAGGCCCCTCTCCCGAAGGGACGCACCCCTACAGAGCACCACCCTTCGCTGTCAAGGACTTTTTTCAACGCCCTCAACAAAAAACCACTCGACTTTCAAGGAACACCCACGAACGAAAACCTCTCGCCCGCGGGAAGACAGCCTCTAGAGAAAAACCCGCACAAAAGTCAAGAAGAAAAATTCGCATCCCCAGACTTTTCGAAGAACCTCCTTTTTTCAAACAGAAAATAAACGGCCATGCCCCAAAAGACTCCCTCGTCGGCGCAATATCGCCTTGCCTTTGATACAGCAAAAGGATACGGAACACAAAAAAGGAGCCATGTTTTTTCAATCGAGCGCCATTATGTATATTTTCACTACATCTTCCTCCCGCCCCCGCGGATTCACCCTGGTCGAAATCGTGGTGGTCCTTGCCATCATTGGCATCCTGATGGGTCTATCCGCCATGGCGCTTTCCACCTACCTGCCCTACAGCAACCTCAAGCGGGCAACGCGCACCATCATCAGCTTGTGCCAACTCGCGCGCATGGAGGCTATCAAAAGAAATACCAACGTTGCAGTGGTCTTCAACGCTGCCGGCCGAACGTGCTCGGTCTATACCGAAGATGGTCCTGACAACAATTGGGCCACTGAAGGCGACAACGAGATGTTCCGGCGGTTTTCCCTGGATGAACTGCAAGGCGGCATCGACTTCGGGCACGGCGTGGCCACAAAAACGGTGAGCGGCGCCACTTTTTCCAATTCTACTTCCGACCTCCCTCCAGGCAGCCGCTTTGTCTTCACCCCTCGCGGCGGCATCTCCGGCTCCCTGGGAACCGTTTACCTCCAGGACAGAACAGGGGCGACCATGGCTGTCTCCGCCCGCAGCCTTTCGGGCTCCATGCTCGTCCGACAATGGCAAGGTACGCAATGGACGCCATAAACCAACAGCATAGCACGCCAGACACGGCAGTTCGCGGCATGACCTTGGTGGAACTCCTCGTGGTGCTCGCCATCATGGGGATCCTAGGCACCGCCCTCTATAATCTGTTCCAAACCCACAACCGCCAAGCGCTCATCCAAGAAGAAACCGCGCTCATGCAGCAGGAACTCCTGTCCGCCATGGTCATCATGACCGACAGCATCCGCATGTGCGGATATTCGCCCAATATGAGCGCGACCACGGGTCTGACGGGGTTCCGATCCCCAACCAATACCACATACCTCAACTGCACCCGCGACATGAATGGGAATGGGACCATTGACACCTCTGACGACGAAATCATCACCTTCCGATTCAATGCGGCAGACGCTGAAATCCAAACCGCCAGCGCAGGCGCTGTTTCATGGCAGCCATTTGCCATCAATATCGGCGACCTCCAGTTTACCTATTTTGACGAAAACGGGAATGTCATTGCCGATCCCAACAGCAATCTTGATGCGATCCGCATGGTCGAAATCAACGCCACCGCTGTGCCATCTGCCAATCGCGCTGCGATGGGGATCCCCAACCATACCATGAGCACGCGAGTGCTCGTGCGTAACTTGCAGTAGCCTATGGAAACACGAAATCACGGTTTTTCACTTGTCGAGCTCTTGGTGGTTGCGGCCATTCTCGCCATCGGTCTCCTTGCCATTGCCAAGCTTTTCTCCCAGGGGGCGTGGCAAGAAAGCCGCGCATACTATGAGACACAGGCCAACTTCCTTTTGGAGCAGACGCTGGAAAATTTGACGTCAGCGACGCCGCTGCCGATCACAACAAACACTACTCTCGACAACGTCGATTATACCATCGCGTGCGCATCGGCCAACATCACCCTCTCCGAAGGGAGCACTACAACCAATTGCTCCGATTGCGCCGTTACCTGCACTGTTTCCTGGAATATATTTGGACAAAACCGTTCAACGAGCTTTACCTATGCGACTCGATAACACACTTCGACACAGGGAACGTGGCGTCAGCATGGTTATTGCACTCATCGTGCTCGTCATTCTTGGCGCTTTGGGCTACATGGTGGTTGACGTGGCAGACACCAATGTGATGATCGCAGCCAACGATCGCATGGCGAAGCACGCTTTCTTTACTGCGGAAACCGGAATCCGACGAGCGACCGCGATACTCCAATCGGATCAAGGAGATGAGATATTGGGACTCAGCGGGAATTTGACCTGCGAAGAGGCCAATAAGACAGACTGGATATCTTTGGTAAATATGAACACATCTGTGGCTATTACCAGAGCGATTATTGAACCATGTGGATCCGCTGCTGGAGAAAGCACAGGTGCGCGTGCAGAAGGAAAACATTGCGACTTCATCTTCATTTCCTGCTACGAAGGAACGAGATCTAGCCGCGCACGGATCGATCAACGCACAAGAAAATACTATCGCTGAGGATGCAGGCATGAAAAAATCAATGTTTTTTTTCTTGGCTATAATGATATACAGTGCAGCATATGCAGCAGACAATATATGCCAAGAACAAATCTATAAAATCAAAAAGCAAGGCATCCATTGGATACTCCAATCGCCAACAACCAATGCCACCATGCCTGTCATGAGGTCGACACGCTTCTTTGATTGCGGAAGAGTTCCCGGATATATCCAAGATTACATGGACGGCGCCTATTGCGAAGTCGAGTGCGGCACAACCCCCAAAGGAGAACACTATGCGAAACATGTCTATATTCTGTGTGAGTAGCGTCCTCTTCTCCGTGATCGCACTTTTCCCAAGCACATCTTTTGCCTACAAAGCGGAAGATTTTGTATGGATACCGCCACTTCTCTCTTCCCAAGAAGAAAAGCCATCGACAACAATCATACTGGACAACTCAGGAAGCATGCTTGGGCGCGCATATACAGAAGATTTTGACCCATCAAAAGAGTACTATGGATATTTTGATCCACGATCCTATTACAGATATAATACATCAAAAGAATATTTTTATCTCGACAACTCATCTGGAGATTGGAACGGAAATTTTCTCAATTGGGCAACAATGCATCGCATCGATGTGGCAAAGAAAATACTTATTGGCGGAAAATATACTTCAAGCCTCTATGAGACAGAGCCAACCGACTCAAACGGAAGAGTCCAATCATTCACATATAACGATTCTTCACCAACAACAGATCTCAATGGCAACGCACGCCATATGACCCCATATCATTACGACCTCACCCTTGACCATGAATCAAACGACAACAACCTTGTCATCTACTACGGCAGCAAAACAATAACACGCCGCGCGCGTCTTTACTCTACGGAAATTAAGGATGGCGTCCTCCATCAATTCAAAAATTCCATGAGAATTGCCCTTTTTTTCTACAATACAACTCAAGGCGCACACATATCTCAATACATGGGCTCTGGAGACACACACTTTCAAGATGTGTACAACGCTATTAGAGATGTATACCCAAGCACATGGACACCCCTTGCCGAAGCACTCTACACAGTAACCGGATACATCAAACAAGATACGACACAAAGTGACAACGGGCCAAGATACTCCGGGACATCTTCCTACACAACAGGAACAAAATACGACCCATATTATTTTTCTGAATATAGCGATACAACACACTGTACCAAGCAAAGTGTCATCCTCATCACCGATGGTGAAAGCACACAAGACCAAAACATCCCATCTTCGATAAAAGATATCGTCAACCCCAAGCCACATAGCTATAGTTTCAGCAGTTATGGATCATCCTATTTGATCGATGTGGCCTACTATGGTCATACAACGGATTTACGTTCTGACTTTCCTGGACAACAATCCTTTGATTTCTATACGGTCTTCGCGTTTGGCTCCGGAAGCAATCTCCTCAAAGACGCGGCCCGATACGGAAATTTCAAAGATTCCAACGGAAACAATCTTCCTGACCTCGCCGCGGAGTACGACACCGACGGCAATGGCCTCCCCGATGCCTACTTCGAGGCGGAAACCGGACAAGAACTCGAAGCGGCCATCACCACGGCCCTGCAAATGGCATCCACGCCAACGGCATCCGGGACCGCGGCCGCCATGGGCCGCACCTCCTCCAGCACCACCATGTATTCCGCCATCTTTTACCCGCCTACCAATGGCACCATGACCACACCTCCATGGGCCGGCGATATCCTGACCTACTTTTTGGATTCTTCGGGACAGCTTCGCGAAGACAGCAACGCCAATTTCATCCTCGATAGTACCGACAAAAATATTACTTTCGAGGTCAACAGCTCCATGATCACCCGCAACGGGATTCAGATCAAACTCGAAGACATCAATTTCGTGTGGCGTGCGTCCACGTGGCTGAACAACATTCCAGACGCCTCGGTCGTCATGCAAAGATCTACATACAATAGCACCGCACAAAATCGATACATCATTACTTTTGCCGACGCAAACAACAATAGTATCGCCGATACTGGAGAAATTCAAAACTTCGAGATTCTTTCCAATCCAAGCGATACCACAGATACGAGCAAATTCTATTCGTATCTAACGCTCTATCCGTCTTTCGACGATGCTCCAAGTGCTATCAAGAATTTGTCTGCTTCAGCAAAGTCAAGTCTTTTTGGAGAGCTCGCTCGGAGACAAGTGGAATTCATCCGCGGAAAAGACCAAGGTAACGTCACCGTATCTGGATACACGCTCGCGACGAGATCACGAAGTTATACTCAAAACGGAACGACTAAAACGTGGCGCCTTGGCGATATCATTTACTCCACTCCTGCAGTGGTCAACAAACCAAGTGGCTTTTACCATCAACTCTACCAAGATTCGACATACCTCGATTTCTACAAAAAATATAAAAACCGTAGAGAAGTGATCTATGTTGGCGCTAACGACGGGATGCTGCATGCGTTCAACGGAGGATTTTTCTCCAACAAACAAATACTCACTTCCAAAAGCGGAGAAACATCCTTTGCTATCGGCCAAGAGCTTTGGGCATACGTTCCGTACAATCTCCTGCCACATCTCTACTGGCTCATGCATAAAGATTACGGCCCAGACATCCATAGCGCGTATATGGATTTGAGTCCTGTGGCCTTCGACGCCCGGGTCTTTCCCGACTCCACCACCCATCCCAATGGCTGGGGCACGCTTTTAGTGGCAGGCATGCGTTTTGGCGGTGCCACCGTGTACGCCGACGTCAACAAAAACGACAACCTCGACTCCTCGGACCGCCTCATGCGATCCGCCTACGTCATTATGGACGTCACCGATCCCGAGCAACCGCCAACCCCCATCGCAGAAATCACCGCCCCTGGCCTTGGTTTCACCACCTGCTTGCCGGCTTTTGTCCCGGTCGCCAACGCCACCAATGCGTCCCAATGGTACCTCGTCTTTGGCTCCGGGCCCGCGGACAGCGCGGGGACTCCGGCGGCCACCCGCCTCACCATCCCCACCAGCGACCAGACAGGGAAGCTGTTCGTGGTGGACCTCAACGCCCTCGTCCAAAACAAGGAGCTGCGCTTCCTCAATTCCTCCGGCCAGTTCACCACCACGCCCACCCACTACGCCACCACAGAGTCCGCCTCGTTCATTACCGATCCCTGGGCGGTGGACCTCGATCTCGCGCAGGGACAAATCGACTTTCCCGGCGCCATCAACATGGACGTGGTCTATTACGGGACCGTGGCTGGCGACCAAACCAATGCCACGGGCACGGTCCGCCGCCTCCTGACCAAAGACACCAACGATACCAGCCAGTGGATAGGCAATGCGACGCTCATCAGCCTCGACCAGCCTGTAACATCAGGATTTGAAACCAGTATCGACACCAATAAGCGCCCGTGGGTCTACTTTGGCACAGGGAGATATTTCCACAAAGACGATATTCTCCAAGAAAAATACATGTCTTTTTACGGGATTCGTGAACCAGCGGACGCCAACGGCACATTGACTTGGGGTGTCGTAAATAAAGATGCACTATATAATAGCGCTGCAGTAACCATAGACAACACAACGAGTGACACATCATTCCAGACGATCATTTCAAGCGCAGAGAATGCTTCTGGATGGCGCTTAAATTTTTCACACGCTCTGGAGCGTGTTGTCAATAAACCACTTATATCCGAAGGAATCATTTATTTTACATCATACATTCCAAACTACCAAATCACCGATTGCGCTGTCGAAGGAAACGTGCGGCTCTATGGGGTATATTATAGAACAGGCACGGCATATATCCAGGCGGTATTCGGGGACAACAATTACGACACATTTGTCGATATCGGCACGGGCCTGCCGGTAGAACCCAAAAAATTCACCACAGATACAGGGGTGAAAATTTTCGTCGGCCCGGTTGGTGTCGACGTGTATTCCTCAACCGACAGAAACCCCGTGATGTATTGGGACAATACACGGGAATTCGATCTTCCCACCCGAGAAAGTGAGTTCGTCAACTAAACAGAACGCATTTCCCTGAAGCCGAGAAGCCCACGCTCCCTGCGTGGGCTTCTCGGCTTCAGGGGCACAGAACATCACGCTCACCCCAATTTTTCCACCCCCTGGGCCAGACGAAGGAGCCGTTCCGTGTCGTGGAGGGTGATGGTGCGGCCGTGGACGCTGATCACTCCAGCTTCGGCCAAGCGCCCCAGGGTGCGGGAAAGGGTCTCCGGGCTTGCGCCCAGAATGGTGGCAAGGGTGCCTTTTGCCACGTCCAGCCGCACGGCCCGGCGGCCCCTCTCGGCACGGTGGACGAGGTAGGCAGCGAGGCGCTGGGGCATCTCCTTGAGGGAAAGGCTTTCGATAAGCCCCGTAAACTCCCGCAAGCGGCGGGCCAGCACCGCCAGCATGGCCATGGGGAGGGCAGGATTTCGGGCATAGGCCGCGAGCAAGCTCGCTCGCGGGAAAAAACACATTTCCGCATCCTCGAGGGCCTGGGCCGAAGCCGGGAAATGCACGCCCGCAAAGACCGGGACTTCGCCCACAGGCTCTCCAGGGCCCAAGATATGCAGTGTCTGTTCCCGACCATCCCATGCAGTCTTGAAGACCCGCACGCGGCCACGCCCTACCACGAAAAACCCCTCCGCAGGGTCTCCCTCGGCAAAGAGCCATTCTCCCCTGGTGTAGCGCTGCACCTGCCCCACGGCGGCGAGCTCCTGCGCCTCTGGAAGCCCTTGAAAGAGGCTGGACGCAGTAACGACTTGCAAACACTCCATACACCCCTCCACGACTGACAGTCTCAAGCTCGACAGCACGGCCCGACATGGATATCCGGGAGCTATCATTTTCACACGAGGTTGATCATGCCTTTTCAAGCTGTTCTCTTCGATATGGACGGAACCCTCCTCGACACGCTGGAGGACATCGCCCACGCCATGAATCACGCCCTGAGCGAGCACCGTCTTCCCACACACCCGGTGTCGGCCTACCGACATTTCGTGGGCAGCGGGGCGCCAGAGCTCGCCGCCCGGGCACTGCCGCCCGATGCGCCGCACGGGCTGCGCCGCCAGGTGCTCGAAGCATTTCTTACGCGCTACCGCCAGGCGTGGAACATCCATACCCGGCTCTATGCCGGTATCCCGGAACTTCTGGACTTCCTCTGCGCCCAAGGGCTCGCCATGGCGGTGCTCACCAACAAACCCCAGGAGTTCGCCGAGCAGTGTATGCACGCCTACCTCGCGTCCTGGCCCTTCGCCGTGATGCGTGGCATGGACGCGCACACGCCGCCCAAACCCCATCCCGCAGGGCCGCGCCGCATCATGGAGCACCTGGGCATCGCGGCCGAGGGCTTCCTCTATTTGGGAGACACGGACGTCGATATGCTTACCGCCCGCGCCGTGGGCATGCACGCCGTGGGGGTGACCTGGGGGTTCCGGCCGGAGGCGGAACTCCGTGCCGCCGGGGCGCAGACCATCATCCATCACCCCATGGAGCTGGCGGCGCTGCTGGAAAGCCCCATCAAGCCAGCACCAGATAACTCACCAATCCCACGGGGATAAACATGAGGCTCGGCAGAACAATCCGGGGAAGCAAACGCGCCGGGTCCACCCGAAAATAGCGGCACGTCACCAAATAGCAGATGTGCATGGGCGAGGCCATGATTCCGGCAAACCCGCTATAGAGTCCTAGGCAGAGCAGGGCCGGGATCTGCGCCTGCTGCCCGGTAGAAACCGCAAGCCCAAAGAGCAGAGGAAACGTCGCCCCCACGAAGGCCATGGTAATCCCCGAGATGCCGCCCACGGCAAACGGCAGCACCACGGCCAGGAGCACCACCGCCCCTCCACCCCCAAGCTCTGCGGCCAAAGCGTCCACCACCTGTCCGCGGGCAAGGACCTCCTTGAACACGAAGACTGCGGCCACCACGACAAGAAGTGCCAAGATATTGTTCCTCGCCGCCCCCTGCAGGATCGTACGCCACTGCCCCTGAGACCGAAGCAGGCTCACCACTGTAGCCACAACCATGGCCGCGACCACAGCCCACTCCATGGGCAGGTGCGGAAGCAGCCGGGCGCACCCCCATTCGCCGACCACAGCCCCGCCGATGGCAACCGCCAAAGGCAGACCATCCAGCAGGCCAGAGGCAGGTGTTCCTGCTTGGGAAAACCGTCTCCACCCTCCTCGGGATCGTACGGGACGCAGGATCCACCACCAGCCCAAAGCCATGGCTGTCAGGGGACCGGGCCACATGAAGGCCATGACTTCCGTCACAGGCATGTGAGCCAGTGATGCCGCCAGAATGATCCCTGGGTAGAGCGGCCACGCCAACTCCCACACATGTCGGAACCAATAATTGATCAAACTTTGATCTTCCGGAGATAGTTCGAGATCCGCCGCGGCCTGGGCCACCATGGGAGCGGAAAAGATCGCCCCGCCCGGCATGGGTAAAAGGCCGATCAAGGCAGGGAAAAAGGTGACGAGAAGCTCCGGCGACGCAATGCGGCCGCGCACTGCGGCCAAAAACCGGGCCGATTGCCCGGAGGCGGCATACACGGAGCTGAAGACGAGAATCACCGTGATCATGACGGCCAAAAGGACCGTTTGCCGGGAAAGCAGGGCCGCCGGGAGTGCCCCAAGCCACTGCAGCCACGAAAGCCCCCGCAGCATGGCCAAAGCGAAGCTTGCCCCCACGATGGAGGTCGCAAGGCCCAGCCGCGCACGGATTCCGCCGAGCAGCACGGCAAACACGAAAACAAGGGTCAGGGTCGCAGGCATCTCTCATCACGGGGCTTTGGGTAATCCACGCAGGGTTGCGCTACAGCCCCCCCCGCCCAGGGTCAATGCCTGCTTTTCCGAGTTTTTTCCGAAGCGCATTGACGCAACCGCCACAAAGGAATAGGAACCGACCGCCCGCCGTGGAAATTTTATCTATAATCGAGAAGGGAGTTCTCTATGAGCGAACACCATGGTCTCAAACGCCGCGTCCTGCGCGAGGAGGTGGCCGAATACATCATGGCCGCCATGCTGCGCGGCGAACTCTTGCCCGGCCAGAAGGTCGTGGAATCCAAACTCGCCCGCGAGCTCAACATCAGCCAAGGGGCCGTGCGCGAAGCCATCCGGGACCTCATCGCCCAGGGCATCCTGGAGACCGAACCCTACAAAGGCACCCGCGTCCGCACCCTTTCCCGCGAGCAGATCGCCGACTATTACGAAGTGCGCACTGAGATCGAAGGCATTGCCGTGCGCTGGGCCATCGGCAAATACGACGGCCGGTATCTGGACCTGGGCTACCTGGAGCGCTGCGTGGAAGACATGGAGCGCTGCTTCCTCCAAAACGACACCAAGACCATGCGCCTGCACGACATGGCCTTCCACGAGGCCATCGTCCGCGCCGCAGGCAGCGACAGTTTGCTCAAGGCCTGGAACAGCCTGGGCAACCACTACTGGATGTACGTGGCCATCCACTACGATCACCTCGCCTCCCTGCTTCCGGAACAGATCGAAAAACACAAAGCGCTCTTTCGCGCCATCGCTGCCAAAGACGTCCAGGCCTATACGCAATGCGTGCGCGGCCATTACTTCGACGCTGACCGCCTCTTTGCCATGCCTGCCACGCAATAGGGAGTTGTCGTGCGCAACACCCGCGCCAAATCGCTTGCGAAAGACCCCTGTTTTCGCCTAAGGACAGCTATCTTGTAGCAACCTCCATCACGGCAAAGGATGCGGCATGCCTGCGATCACCATCGATCAGCTCCGGCCCGGGCACGTCCTTCAAGAGGATGTGGTCAACCTTCATGGTCGCCGTCTGGCCGCTGCCGGGACCGTTCTCACCGAGGCCCATCTGCGTACCTTCAAGACCTGGGGGGTGCACACCGTCCAAGTCCACCCCTCCGCCTCCCCCCAAGAGACACCGCCGCCGCTGCCCGAAGCGTTTCTCGAGCACGCCAGACATGCCACCAAGCGCTTCTTTACCCGCAACGACACGCGCCACCCCTTGGTGCGGCAGCTGGCGCACATCTACTATAGCCGCATCCTCAAGCGCGGGGAGCTCCCTCCAGCGCCGCCGCCCATCCCAGAGGGGCCCGCAATCACCTCACCGCCCCTCGACCAGCTGCTCGGACAGCGCATCGAGCTGGCCTCACTGCCGGACATCTTTACCCGCATCATCGAGGCCTTGGGGAAACCCAACGCCTCGGCCAGCTATCTGGCGGAGCTCATCCAAAACGACATCGGGCTCACCACCCGGCTGCTCAAGGTAGCCAACAGCCCGGCCTTTGCCGGCCCCCGACGGGTGGAGACCGTGTCACGGGCCATCGCCCTCCTGGGAACGGACCAACTCTGCCGCCTGGCCTTCGGCATTTCCCTCGTTTCGCTCTTTTCCCACATTCCTCAAGAACTCTTGGACATGCCCCAGTTCTGGCGCCACAGCATCGCCTGCGGCATCCTGGCCCGGCTGCTGGCCATCCAGGCCAAGATGCCGGCAAGCGAGGCCTTCTTCCTCTATGGCATGCTCCACGACATCGGCCGGCTCATCATGCTCACCCACGAACCAGACTCCGCCCGGGCGCCACTGGCCCTGGAAGCCCGCAGACCCCATGGCCTTCTGGATGCCGAACGGCATTTCTGGCACTATGACCATACCCAAGTGGCCGCTGCCGTGCTCCAAGCCTGGAAACTTCCGGATCACCTGGCGCTGCCGGTGGCCCTACACCACGCCCCGGGCCAGGCCCCGGACATCCCGGCAGCAGCCATCGTGCATTTGGCCGATGCCCTGGCCCACATAAGCCTCCACGGTGGCAGCGGCGTCCAAGCCCTCCCACCCCTGGACATCGCGCCCATCGAACGCCTCGGCCTGGGAGAAGGCTTCGTCCACACGGTCATGCCCCAACTGGACGCCCATATCGACGAGGTCATGCACCTCTTTTTCCACCATGCAGAGTGAACTCCAGCAGCTCCAGACCCGCATCCTCCACCTGGAAGAGGAACTGCTCTTCGCCCAATCGGTGCTCGCCCAAATGAGCGATGCCGGCTGCTTTCACCAAAGCCTCAACCGTTACGCCTCGGCCGATGCCATCCTCCAGGAGGCGGACCACAAGCTCCGCCAGGTACTCCCCCTGGTGGCCACGGCCTTTTTTCTCATCGACGAAGCCACCGCCGACATCGAGATGCGCCTCGTTCAGGGGCCGGAATACATCACCCAAGAAATCCCCCAAGAAATCGAACGGCTCCGGGAAGAACGCCTGGTGGCGCAAGCCTTGGTGAGCGATCACGTCATCTTCCGCACCGCATCCCGCGGCGACGCCACCTTGGTGCTCCACGGCATCGCCACCCGTTCCCGCGTGCGAGGACTCTTTTTGGGGGTGCTTCAGGGCCCCCGGGAGGACCTCCGGGAAAGCGCGCTCACCCTGCTTCGCGTGGCCCTCGGCAACCTCGCCCATACCCTGGAGAGTTTTGAACTCTACCGCATGCTCCGCTCCTCCAACCGGGAGCTGGAAGAACGCAACCAGGCCCTGGAATTGGCGCGGGCCCGTTTTCATGCCTGCTTCGAGCTCATGCCCTTGGGGCTTGCCATCCTCCGCACCCCCCCCGACGAGCCCCCCAACATCATCGCCATCAACGCCGCGGCCCGACGCCACGGCCGCTGCACCCAAGATGCCCTGCCCGCCCCTTTGGCGCAGATATTCCCCTGTATTGCCCAGCACTCCACGCTCTGGACGGATTCGTCGCCCGCGCCGCGCCCCTTTGGTCCTCTCGCGTGCCATTGCCACGGCCAAGAGCGGTGGATCCAAGGCCAAGCAGTGCCGGTGTGGCCCAACGAAGTGCTTCTGCTCTTCGAAGACGCAACCCAGCAGCACCGTATGGAAGAAGCCCTGGCAGCAGCACGGCGCCTCACCCGCATGCTGGAAGACAACGCCCGCGACCTCACCCTCGCCATCGACGAGGCAGGCATTCTCACCTATGTGAGCCCCAGCGCCCGCAGGCTGCTCGGCGCTGACCCAGCCCGACTCGCGGGCATGCCCGCCACGGACATCATCCCGGAAGAGGTCCTTGCCCGGGTACGCCTGGCCCAGGGGGGTAGTCCCGTCACCGTGGAAACCGAGCTCGTGCACCACAGCGGCGAACCCATCGCCTGCGAGCTGGTAGCCTCGCCGCTGCGGGACGACGAGGGCCATTGGGACAGCATCATGGTGGTGGCCCGGGACATCCGGGAACGCAAGGCCCTGGAAGCCCGTCTCTCCCACCAAGCCCTCCACGACGGACTCACCGGCCTTCCCCAGCGAGAGCTCTTCCTTTCCTTTATCCAGCGCGCCATCCAGACCAAACACCGAGATCCCAAGCGCACCCCCGTGGTTTTTCTCGTGGAGTTCCTGCGGTTTTCCCAGGTCGCCATCTCCTTTGGACAGCGCGTGGCTGACGCCATCCTGCTCCAGGTGGCACGCCGCCTCCAGGAACACGTGCGCGCCCACGACGCCATTGCTCGGCTCGGGGAAAACCAATTCGGCATCCTCCTGGACGATCCCCACGACGGCCGCGCCCTCATCCGCCTCCAGCGTCGGCTGCGCCAAGCCCTCGAAGCCCCCTACCTGGTGGACAACCAAGAAACCCGGCTGGAAACCGCCTGGGGCCTCGCCTCCATCCTGGAGCCCCAAACCACGGCCGACGAGGCCCTGCGTCAGGCCTCCCTCGCCCTTGCCCACAGCAAAAAACAAGAGCACCGGCGCGTACAGGTCTTTCGTCCGTCCATGCGCCAGGAATTCGCGCACCGCGCCGCCCTGGAACAGGACCTCGCCCGCGCCCTGGAAGAAAGCGGTGCAGGCGGCGGACCGCTGGACATCTATTTTCAACCCCTGGTCCGCCCTCCGCATTTTACGCTCTGGGGGTTCGAGGCGCTGGCGCGCTGGAACCATCCCCATCATGGCTTCATCCCGCCGGCGGTCTTCATCCCCCTGGCCGAGGAAACGGGCCTCATCGACCCCCTGGGCAGGCTGGTCCTGGAGCGCGCCTGCCTGCACGCCGCGGCCTGGAATACCCGCAACGAAGTGCACTTGTCGGTGAATCTCTCGACGCGCCAGCTACTCTCCCCGGATCTGGCCGAGCACGTACGCCAGGTGCTTGCGGCAAGCGGCCTTTCCCCACACCTGCTCACCCTGGAGATCACCGAATCCACCCTCATGACCAACCCCGCCCAGGCCCTGACCATTCTCCAGCGCCTGCGCCAATTGGGTATCGGCATCGCCATCGACGACTTCGGCACCGGGTATTCGTCCTTGGCCTATCTCCATCAGCTGCCGGTCACGAGCCTCAAGATCGACCGCTCGTTCGTCGCCACCCTCTCTCATCCGCCCACCCAAAACCTCGTGCGCACCATCCTCTCCCTGGCCTTCAGCCTCGGCCTCCAGGTGACCGCCGAAGGCGTGGAATCCTCAGAGCAGGCCCTCTTCCTTGCCCAAAGCCAAACCCATTTCCTGCAAGGCTTTCTCTTCTCCCGCCCTGTGCCTGCAACCGAGGCCGAGGCGCTTCTCTCCACCCCAAGCCTTGCCCCGTAACCTATCCATCGCCGCCCAAACGTCACCAACGCGCCATCATCCGGTAACGCCCCCATGGCAGAAGCGGACATCATCACCCGACTTCAAGGAGGTTGTATGTCCCTGCTCCACCCCGACATCTCCGCGGCCCTGCGGCAAGAACTGCACCGCGCCCAAAAGGAACACGACTCCCTGCGCGCCCGGCTGGCCGAGACCACGGCACTCCCGGACATGACCGACGAGGCGGACCGCATCCAAACCTCCCTGCGCGACCTCGCCCGCTATCATGCGGTGGTGCGGCGCTGTGAAGAACTGGAAAAGGCCTTGCAGTCCCTTGCGCGCGGTGACTACGGCATCTGTGAACTCTGCGGCGAACCCATCGCCCTGCGCCGCCTCATGGCCGTGCCCTCCACCCGGCTGTGCATCCACTGCCAGACGCTTTTGGAAGCCCAACAGGTGACGGGCAACCACTCCGGCGCTGCAGCCTCCCAACGGCTCTAACCCCACCCATCTGATTCGCCCCGCCACCGCCCTTCGTGCTTGACATGAAGGGCGGCATTTTTCTACCTGTTTGCATACTTTTTTTATAAAAATATGTCTTAAACGATATTTTTTTATCCAAGGAGATGATTGTGCGCCGACTTCTTGCGACTATGGCAGTGTGTGCGCTCGGCCTCACGTCCGCCGGGGCGGAGACGCTCCCCATCATCACCGTGGAGGCCACGCCCATCATCGAAGCCAATCAGGTAGACCCGTTTGCCTCCAGCTCTACGGTGGTGTCCCGACAGCAGATGGAAGACCTCAACGCCGTGGATCTCCCCACTGCCCTGCGGCGCACGCCGGGAGTGACCATCTCCCGCTATAACCCGGTGGGCGCCTTTGGCGGGGCCGAAGGCGGCGGCATCTTCATCCGCGGCCTTGGCTCCAGCCGTCCCGGCGGGGAGGTGAAAACCCTCGTTGACGGCGTACCGCTCCTCATGGGGGTGTGGAACCATCCGCTCCTCGACCTCATCTCCATTGATCCTGCCGAGCGCATCCAGGTGTTCAAGAGCCCCCAGCCGCAGGTGTTCGGCAATGCCCTGGCGGCCGTCAATCTCGTGCCCAGCATCCTCAAAAACCAAGGTTTCACCACCCACCTGCAGACCCAGGCAGGTAGCTCCAGCACCGTGATCCAAAAGACGGAGCACGGCGGCCGCAGCGGCAACTTCGCCTACTTCATCGGTCAAAGCTTCCGCCGCTCCAGCGGACACCGCGAAGACGCCGGCGGCCGCATCACCGCGTACCACGCCAATACGCGCTACGACTGGAACACCGGCTGGTACGTGAGCGCCTTTGGCCTCTATACCGACAATCTGGCCCATGATCCTGGCGTAGAAGGAAACGAAGCCGCCACCCAACAAGGCACGTACGCCACCCACGCCGGGCTTGGGATCTTCACCCTCGGCCACGAGCTGCCTCAGGCCCGCGGCTTCATCAAGCTCTTTACCAACAGCGGCCACGGGGCCTGGACCGAGCAGCTCCCTCCGGACCGCGACACCATCAGCACCTTCGCGGCCTGGGGTCTGCGGGCACAGGAAAACCTCGTCCCCTGGGAGGGCGGGGAAATCCGCCTCGGGCTCGACTGGGACAGCATGGACGGCCACGTGGATTTCACCAAGGCAAACGGCGCCGAGTCCGACTGGGACACCTCAGGGGTCCAGATCCTCTCCCCGTATGCGGCCATCCACCACACCTTCGGCGATCCCTCATCCTGGTTCCTCACGCCCTCCATGGGCGCTCGCCTCACGAGCCATAGCGAGCTGGGCGCCCGGCTTGCCCCCCACGCCGGCGTGGTGGCCGGCTGCGGCCCCACGCAGGTGCATGCCGGCTATTCCCGCGGTGTGCTCTATCCTGGCCTTGAAGTGCAGGTATTCTCGCAAGCCGTCCTGCCTGCCTTGGGACAATCCTGGAAAGACCTGGACCCGGAAGTGCTCGACCATTTTGAAGTGGGCCTGCGCCACGACTTCGGCACCCTGGCCCGGGCCGAGGCCACCCTCTTTCGTGATGCCGGCCGCGACCGCTACGTCATCGTCCCGGCCCCGCCCTTCCCGCCCCGTTACGCCAATATCGAAGAATACACCCTGCGCGGGCTGGAACTGGCGCTCACCCTCTGGCCCACGGACGACGTGAGCCTCTTTGCCGGCGCCACCTTCCTCGACCCCGAGCCCGCGGACCTGCCCTACGCCCCGCATACGAGCATCAGCTTGGGCGGCACCTGGAGCTTCCTCGAGCACTGGCGGCTGGCCATCGACGGCCAGCACGTCTCCTCCATGCACGTGGGATCTCAAGCACGGCGGGCCGGCACGGAAAACGCCAAAGAAGTGGACGCTTCCACCGTGGTCAATGCCCGTCTCGGGTATGGCTGGACATGGGAGCGCCTCCAGGGAGAAATCTTCGTGGCCGCAGAGAACCTCTTCGACGCCGACTACGAATACCAGCCGGGCTACCCCATGCCCGGGACCACCGCCATGGTGGGACTCGATCTGCGCTTCTAGGGCCCGCCGCTCATGGATGCCCAGCGCCAATTCTTCGATGCCCGGGCCCACGACTGGGAGGCGCGCTGCTATCCTCCCGAGACGCGGGCCCGGCTGCAAGCCTTCCTGCCGAGCTGGCAGGTGGAGACAGGCGCCCATGTCCTGGACTTAGGCACCGGTCCAGGGGTGCTTTTGCCGTATCTCGCGGCCTACGGCGTGCGCGTGGTGGCTGTGGACATTTCCATGGCCATGCTCCAGCAGGCGGCGCGCAAGTCCATGGCCTTCGAGCTGGTGCAGGCCGACGCCCAACGGCTCCCCTTTGTGGACGCCACCTTCCACCAGGTCATCTGCTTTGCCGCCTTTCCCCATTTTCCCGATAAGGCGCAGGCGGCGCAGGAATGCGCCCGGGTGTTGCGGCCAGGGGGGACCCTCGTCATCGCCCACCTCCTCTCCCGCGAAGAGTTGGCGAGGCACCACGGCCACCACGGGGCCGTGGCCGCAGACGTCCTCCCCGAGGCAGGCGCCATGGAGGCCATGCTGGCTGCAGCAGGGCTGCGTCTTATCGAGCTCGTTGACCAGCCAGGCCGCTATCTGGCACGGGCGCGACGTGAATCCGAGCCATCTTGTCCTTCGTGACCTCGTCTGCCGCCTCGGGGGCCAAGAGATCGTCTGCGCGGTCAGCCTGGAGCTTTCCCCGGGCGAGCACGTCGCCCTTCTTGGCGGCAACGGCGCGGGCAAAAGCACCCTGCTGCGCGCCATCCTGGGGCTTGCCCCGGTGCATGCCGGCAGCATCCTCGTGGACGGCCGCCGGCAGCCCCGGCCCTGTCCTGCCTCCTGGGCCCTAACCATGGCCTGGATCCCCCAACGCCCGCCGCGGGGAGAAATCCCCTTTCCACTGCGGGAGCTCCTCGCCCATCCCCGGGCGTGGGCGTGGGGAGAACGCCTGGGGCTTGGGGCGCTCCAAAACCGGCCGCTCTCGCAGCTCTCCGGAGGAGAGCTCCAGCGGGCCTACGTGGCCCGAGCCCTCGGCCAGGTGGACGCCGGCACCGGGCTCCTTCTCGCCGACGAGCCCACCGCAGCCCTGGATTTTTCCGGCCAGAACGAGGTGGGGGAGATCCTCTCCGCCCTTCCCGTCACCCTTTTACTCGTCACCCATGACCCGGCCCAGGCCAGACGTTGCCACCGCAGCCTCACCATGGCGCAAGGGAGGATTCGCAGCGCATGACCGACCTCTTGAGCCTCCTGAGTCTGCCCGCAGTGCTCCGCGGCCTGGTAGCCATGGTGGTATGCGGGATTTTCCTGCCCGTGGCAGGGGTGGCCATCGTGGCCCTCAATATCTATCCGCTGCGCTTCACCATCATGCACACGGCCCTCCTCGGCCTGGCGGTGGGCGGGTGGCTGGGCGCGCCCCCGGGAGCCGTGGCCATCGTGCTGTGCGCCGCCACCGGGGCAGGGCTTGGCGCCCTGGCCCCCTGCCCACGGAGCGCGGCCGCAGCCATGGGGTTTCTCATGCCCGTGGCCATTGCCCTGGCGTTTCTCGTCTTGGCGGCCTCCGGGGTCCATGCCACGGATGCCTTTGCCCTGCTGTGGGGCTCGGTCCTGGTGGCGTCCTGGGGCGAAGTGGGGGTTCTGGCCGCCGTGGGGGCAGGGATGCTGGGGCTTGCCTGCGCAGGACGGCGCCAGCTCGCCCTCTACCTCCTGGACCCGGAGCTCGCCTGGACAAGCGGGGTGGAAACCCGCCGCCTGGGGATCATCCTCCTGTCGGTCCTGGCCGTAGCCATGGCCGCTTCGGTGCGCCTCACCGGGGCGCTCCTCGTGGACGCCGTCACCATCCTGCCGGCCTTGACCGCCCGAGCCATGGCCACCAGCCTGACATCGATGACACTTCTGGCCATGGCCGCAGGCCTTGCCGGAAATCTCTTGGGATTTGCTTTGGCCCTGGTGCTGGACGTTCCGCCCGGGCCCATCCTCGTCATCACCGCAGGCGGCCTCACCCTGGCTGCGCACCTCGTGCGCGCCCACACCCAAAGGAGACGCTCATGAAATGCCGAATCCCGTTTCTCTACTTCCTGATTTTCGTGTTTGCGGCCCTGCCGGCCCACGCTGAAGGCGTCGTGGCCTCCACCTCCTGGGCTGCGGCCATGGCGCGCGCCGCCGGCGCCACCGAGGTGCGGGTCATCGCCCCGGAAGGGCTCCAGCACCCGCCGGACTACGACCCCAAACCTTCGGACCTCGTGGCTATACGCCAAGCGCAGGTGGTGGTGCTCGGCGGTTTTGAAGGCTTTGCCGCCAAGCTCCTGGAGGCCGCCGGGAGCTCGGCGCAGGTGGTGCGCCTGCATCTCTCCTACGACCCGCATACCGTGGAAACCGAAGTGCTACGCCTCGCCGGGATCCTTGGCACTTCTCCCGCGGCCCAAGCCTTCGTGGCCCAGTGGCGCACGGAAGTGGCCGCGACGCAAGCCCGTTTGCGGCATCTCGCCCAAGGCCGCACGTGCATCGCCCACCTCTTCTTCACGCCCTGGGCCGAGCTCGCCGGCCTTACGGTGCGCGACACCTTCGGCCCCAAGCCCCTCTCCATCCCCCAACTGGGCAGACTCGCCACGCTTCACCCCGAATTTATCCTCGACAACGCCCACATGCCCCAGGCCCAAGCCCTGGCGGAGGCCACCGGCGCACGACGCATCGTCCTCGCCAACTTTCCCGGCCCAGGGCAAAGTCTTCTCGACGTCCTGCGCGCCAATGCCGCGGCCCTGGAGCGCGCCCTGCAGGATTAGTCCGCGCCCGCAGACGCCTCCGCCACGGCGCCGCGCACCCCGGACGAAAGCAGGATGTCGACGAGCGCGGCCACCCCAGCATCGGCGCATGCAGGCAGGCGCAGATCCGCCGTGGCCTGAGTCCGGGGCGCGGCATTGGCCACGGCCGCAGCCAAACCGCACAGGGCAAAGAGGTGGGCGTCGTTTTCGTTGTCCCCCACGGCGATGCTCGCCAAGACCGGCCAAGCTTGCTGGGAAAATATCCAACGCGCAGCCGTGCCCTTGCCGCAGCCTGCCGGGAGAATCTCGAGAAAATGCCGGTCGCTGCGGCACACCTCACAGCCCGCCTCCGAGGCCACCTGCCGCACCTGGGCCTCGATCTGCGCCGCACCTTCTTCGAGCACCACGAGGAGCTTGAGAATGGGGCCGGACAGCCTGGCGCCTGCAGGCACGAGCTCGCCGTAGCGGGCAAAGGCCATGGAATACGCCTCCTGCCACGCGCCTCGGGGCTCGATGCCCGCCACCCGGTACACCGCCACCCCCAGGCCCAAGGCGCTGAGGGCTGCCACCAGGTCTTCGGCAAACTCCGGCAAGTGCGCCACCACTTCCACACCGCCAGGCCCCACGGCACAGGTGCCGTTGGCCGCCACGTGCCAGCCGGGAAGTCCCCATTTCTGGGCATGGGCCAAGGTGCTCACCGGGTGTTTGCCGGAGGCCAGGCTCACCCGGCCGCCGGCCTCGAGGTAGCGGGCGAAGGCCGCCTGCACCGCCGGCGGAAGCTCTCCGCCAGGGACGAGGAGGGTATTGTCGATGTCGCACACCAGCCACGGCAGCCCCCAGGCGTCCATGCAGGCGGCCCAATACCGGCGCACCTCGGCCACCAGACGCTGGGCGCGCCTTGCCTTGGCCTCGTTTCCCGGATGGCGCTCCACGATATCCCAAAACCGCTGCCCCAGGCTCACCCGCCCCCCGACGCCGGCGGCACGCCAATCGCACAGCGTCGTGGCCTCCACCAACCACGCGGCCTCCGCACGCGGCACCCGCGCAGCGTAGGCCTGCCGGATTGCAGGCGGGAGATGATCCCCCGCACCAGCCCGGGAATGGCGCAGCACGGCCTCCACAATCCAGGGGTCCTCGCCGCACGCCTCCAGAAAAAACGCCCCATCCAAGGGGTGGTAGCCGGTCTGCATCACGGCGGGCGCATAGCCGATGTCATGGGCCAAGGCGGCACGCGCAAGCTGCTGCGAGGCCACGGGGGAAAGCCCGAGCACGGCGGCCACATCGGCGGCCACGCGGGAGGCGTCCCGCATATGCTGCAAGCGAGCAGGATTGTGCGCAAAAAACGTATCCAATTGCTCCTGCCATTTACATTTTTCCTGCACGCGGCTATCCATGGGGCCACTCCACTTGAGGTTTGCTATGAAACACTCCCTCTGCCTGCGTATCCTTGCCGCCATCTGCCGAAAACTCTGGTCCGTGCTCCTTTTTCTCAGCCTCTTTGCCGCAAGCCACATTCTCAACTTCGCCTGGCCCGCCATGGCGCGCAGCGCCGCCGGGCTCTCCGAACTGCTGCAACAATTCCTCGCCCCCTAGCGCAGGAAAGAGCAACTGGCGCAAACGCACGGCCCGCCCCAACCGAAAAGGATGCAGGGCGCAGGGCTCATGGACGCCCATGACGGCTCCTGCCGGACAGTCCGCCACATCCTGGACCGAACCGGCACACGCCAGACAAAACGCCCGCACCCGGGCCAGAAGCCGCGGGGCGTCTTCGTCCTCCGTCACCCCTTCGAGCGGGCACTGGCCACAGCCAAGGGTCTGCACCCGGCCGCCCCGACACCAGGAACACATCCGCCGCACGGCCCGCAATACCACTGATGCTTGCTGCATGTCCGCCTCCTGCCGCTGTTGCTACCCCCTTTGCGGCCAAAGGCCAAGATCGCGCCAACCGATCCCTCCACATGCCCCACAACAAAGCGTCCTGCAGAACGCCAGGCAGGAAAATACATACAACTATTTGTATTTTCATACTTTTATTTTTTTATCGATTATTGACCCAGGGTCACATTTTTCCTTGACACCTCCCCGCCCCGGCGCATAGAGGAGCTTTCCATGAAGCGCGAAAACCTCCTCCAGAACAGCCTGTACTTTTTTTGGTACTTTTATGGGAACAGGGCCTGTGGTCTGGAGGGGCTGTCGTAGCGTTACACATCACGAACATCCACCGAAGGGCCGCAGGCGCAAAGCCGGCGGCCCTTCGAGTTTTTCGGGCCGCCGGGGCCGGGCCCCAAACCAAGGAGGAGGCCATGAACCTGGGAAAAAGCGTTCGTTTGGAGCGGATCTTCAACCGCAACACCGGCAAGACCATCATCGTGCCTTTGGATCACGGCACTACCGTGGGGCCCATCGCCGGGCTGGTGGACATGCGGGAAACCATCAACAAGGTGGCCGAGGGCGGGGCCAACGCCGTGCTCATGCATAAGGGCCTGCCCCGCTGTTCCCACCGCGGCAAAGGCCGGGACGTGGGGCTCATCATTCACCTGTCCGCCAGCACCACCCTCTCGCCCTTCCCCAACGCCAAGACCCTGGTGGCCACCGTGGAAGACGGCCTGCGCCTGGGGGCGGACGCCGTGTCCGTGCACCTCAATCTTGGCGACGAGACCGAGCGCGACATGCTGCGGGACGTGGGCGAAGTGTCCTCCCGGGCCGAATCCTGGGGCATGCCGCTTCTGGCCATGGTCTACGCCCGCGGCCCCAAAGTGAAATCCGAATGGGATCCGGCGACGGTAGCGCACTGCGCCCGGGTGGCCGAGGAATTGGGCGCAGATGTCGTGAAAGTCCCGTACACCGGAGATCCGGAGAGCTTTTCCCGGGTCACGGAAGCCTGCTGCATCCCGGTGGTCATCGCCGGCGGCCCCAAGATGGGCTCGGTGCGCGAAATCCTCCAAACCGCTCACGACAGTCTCAAGGCCGGCGGCGCCGGGCTCTCCATGGGCCGCAACATCTTCCAGGCCGAAGATCCCACCCGTTTGGTGCAGGCCCTGCACGCCGTGGTGCACCTGGACTATGACGTGGACCAGGCCCTCGACCTCATGCACACCCCAAGCGTCTAAAGGATTCCCCATGCGTATTTATTTCGCTGCCCTGCCCTTTTGCAAAGACGAGGTCGCCCTGGCCCTGGAATCCGGAGTGGACGGCGTCATCACCGACGCCGAACACGTGCCGGCGGTCCAATCCCTGGCCAAAGGAGTGGTCCTGGACGCCGCAGACCTCCTGTGGGTGACTCTGGCTTCCAAGGAAGACGAAGAGACGGCCGTGACTCAAGCCCTTGCCGGCAAGACCGTGGTCCTGCGCGCCGGCTTCGAGATCATCCCGGTGGAAAACATCCTCGCCCAAACCCGAGAGGTCCTGGCCGAAGTGGAAAGCGCCGAACGGGCGCGGGTGGCGGCCGGCATCTTGGAATGCGGGGTGGCGGGAGTTGTGGTACGGCCGGAAGCCGCGGCGGAACTCAAGACCATCATCGCCGAGCTGCGCGAACGCCTGGGACAGGAGCCCTTGGTGGCAGCCACGATCACTGCCGTGGAGGACGCCGGACTCGGGCACCGGGTGTGCGTGGACACCACCTCGCTCTTCACCACCGGCATGGGGCTTTTGGTGGGGAATTCCAGCGCCTTCACCTTCCTGGTGCACGCCGAGACCGAGTCCAACCCCTACGTGGCGCCCCGGCCTTTTCGCATCAATGCCGGCGCGGTGCACAGCTACTGCGTCATGCCCGAAGACCGCACCCGCTACCTGGAAGAACTGCGGCCCGGCGACGCGCTGATGGTCGTCCACGCCGACGGCCACACCCAACGGGCCACCGTGGGCCGGGTCAAGACCGAAATCCGCCCCATGCTGCGTATCGACGCCGAGGCCGACGGCCAGCGCGGGACCATCTTCCTGCAAAACGCCGAGACCATCCGCCTCACCCGGCCGGATGGCACCCCGGTGAGCGTGGTGCAGCTCGCCCCCGGCGATCAGGTGCTCTGCCGCCTGGATGCAGCGGGCCGGCACTTCGGCATGCGCATCTCCGAGGACATCCGCGAATGAACACCGAACCTGCCCTGACCTTGGAAGAACTGCGCCAGCGCATCGACGCCGTGGACGAGGCCATTGTCGCCCTGCTTCACGAACGGGCGGGCCTCAGCCGCCAGGTGGGCCAGCGCAAAAAAGACGGCGTGATCTTCCACCCGTTTCGGGAAAAGGAAGTCCTCGACCGCCTGCTTGCTCTGCCCGGCGAGCACCTGCCCAAAGAGCATTTGCGCGCCATCTACCGCGAGATCCTCTCCTCTTCCCGCAGCCTGCAAGCCCCGCAGACCGTGGCCTATCTCGGCCCGGAAGGGACCTTCTCCCACCGCGCCGCCCTGGAGTACTTCGGCCACAGCGCCGAGCTCCTCCCCCAGCCATCATTGGAGGCGGTATTCCGGGCCGTTGCCACGGACACCTGCCGGCTGGGCATCGTGCCCCTGGAAAATTCGCTCCACGGCTCGGTGGCCGAGACATTGGACCTCTTCCTCCACCACGACACCCCCATCCTGGCCGAGGTCTTCTGCCGAGTCCGGCACGCCCTCCTTGGACACCGCATGGAGACGGTGCGCCGGGTGCTCTCCCATCCCCAGGCCCTGGCCCAATGCGCCCAGTGGCTGCGCACCCACCTGCCCCACGCCCAGCTCATGGCCGTGGAAAGCACGGCAGCCGCGGCCCGAGCCGTCCACGACGACCCCGAGGCAGCGGCCATCGGCCATCCCGGCTTGGCAGGCCCCACGCTCGCCGTGCTCGCCACGGACATCCAGGACCTGGCGGACAATTGGACCCGGTTCGCCATCATCGGCCGCGAACCCGGCACTGCTGCCCAGCGGGACAAGACTTCGCTGCTCCTCACCCTGCCCGACCGGCCAGGCGCCTTGGCCGCAGTGCTGAGCCTCCTCGCCGAGGCCGGGCTCAACCTCGCCAAGCTGGAGTCACGGCCGCTGCGCGCGGAAAAATGGAAGTACATCTTCTTCATGGACGTGGAGTCAGACTTGGGCGCGGAAAAATACGCCCAGACCCTCCGGCAGGTGGCCGAATGCTGCCATAGCCTGCGCGTGCTTGGAAGCTACCCCGCCGGCCCCCACCTCGACCCATTGTGAGCACGACATGATCATCATCCCTGCACCGCCGTCCAAATCCCAGACCCACCGCGCGTTCATCCTGGCGGCCTTGGCCCCAGGCGTCTCGCGGGTGCTACGGCCCTTGGAGAGCGACGACACCCAGCGCACCCGCGATTGCCTGACCGCCTTGGGCGCCCGCATCCATCCCATCGAGGGCGGCTACCGCGTGGAAGCCATTGCGCAGACCCGGCCGACTCATCCCGTGGAGCTCGCCGTGGGGGAGTCCGGCACCACCTGCCGCCTCATCACTGCAGTGGCGGCGGCACTCCCCGGCACGTACCGCATCTCTGGGGAAGGACGCATGCACCTGCGGCCCATCGCCCCCCTCACCGACGCCCTGGAACGCCTGGGCGTCGGCGTCCACTTCGAAGGCGCCCCGGGCTGCCCGCCCCTGCGCCTCACTTCACGCGGGTTTCTCCAAAGCCACACCCCCCTCGATGTTGCGGAAAGCAGTCAATATCTCTCGGCCCTGCTTTTGGCCGCGCCGCTGAGCCCCCAGGGGCTCACCGTGGATATCACCAGTGCCGCCATCGCCTCCTGGCCGTACGCCCACCTCACCCTGGAGGCCATGCACCACGCCGGGGTCCCGGTCACCATCAGTGAACGCGAAGGAAAAGGCTTCGTCCCGCGCGCACCGGAAGAGGTGCCGGGGCTTTCGGCCCCAACCCTGCGCTTTTGCGTGCCCGCCGGCCACAGCTACCGCGCCGGGGATTTTCTCGTGGAAGGCGATTGGTCCAGCGCCTCGTATTTCCTCGCCGCCGGAGCGCTCGGCCGGGTGCCGGTGGCGGTCACCGGGCTGCGTTCCCAATCCTTGCAAGCAGACCGGGCGCTTGTGGATATCCTGAACACCATGGGCGGCCGGGTGGAGGTGCACGAAGATCGCGTCACGGCCTATCCCAGCCGCCTGCGCGGCGCGGAACTGTCCATGGGCGCGTGCCCGGACATCGTGCCCACCGTGGCCATGCTCGCTGCCGCCGCCCACGGCACGACCCGCATCCGTGACGCCGCGCATCTGCGCCTCAAGGAAAGCGACCGCATCGCCGCCGTGGTGGACGGGCTTACCCGCCTGGGGGTTTGCGCGCAGCCAACAAGCGACGGCATGATCATCCATGGGGGAATCCAGAATACCTCTCCGGTGGAGCTGGCCACCTTCGGCGACCACCGTCTGGCCATGAGTCTCTGCCTGGCGGAGCTCTTGGGGGCGCGGCCCATGCTCGACACCCCTGGCTGTGTGGCCAAATCCTTCCCCCACTTTTGGGAGCTGTGGGAAACGGTGCGCCGCGCCAATGCGGAGGAACGTCGTGCCTAAACAGGCTTCCATGGTGATCCTCGGCGCCCGCGGCCGCATGGGGCAAAGACTCTCCCGGGACTTTGCCCGGGCCGGATTCTCCGTGGCCGGCTTCGACCTTCCCCTGGATCGCACGCGCCTGCATGCCGCCGTGGCCGCGGCGCGCTTCGTCGTCCTTGCCGTGCCTGTGGCCGCCGTGGCCGGGGCCACCGCCGTCGTTGCCCCGGCGCTCTGCGAAGACACCATCCTCATGGATATCACCTCGGTGAAGGTCCTGCCTCTGCAGCAGATGCTCGGCGCCACCGCCACCCCGGTGGTGGGGCTCCACCCGCTTTTTGGCCCCGACACCCAAGCGCCCTTGCGGGTGGCGGTGGTCCCCGGCCGGGGCGAGGAGGCCGCCTGCGCAGCCGAAACACTCCTCAAAGAGGCCGGCTACGCCCCGTTTCGCACCACGGCCAGCGCCCATGACCAGGCCATGGCCTACATCCAAGGGCTCAATTTTCTGACCACCGTGGCCTATCTCTGCGCCACGCCGGACCTCGATCTCACGCCGTACCTCACCCCGTCTTTTGGCCGCCGCATGGAGGCTGCCGCCAAATTGGTGGGCGAGGACGCGGCCCTCTTTTCCACCTTGGTGGAGGCCAATCCCTTCTCCCTGGAGGCCGCCCGCCGCTTCCGCAGCTACCTCAACCTCACCGCCAGCGGAGACCTGGAACTGGCGACCCGCAAGGCGGAATCCATGCTGTGGTGGTGGCGCAGGACGACTTCCTCGGGAGGGCCGTAAGGCTTTGGTCCTGGTAAATATCCATGGCCGGCCGGTTCCTCCCGAGGAACCGGCCTTTCTTTTTCCCCCAACCCTGGAGAACACCATGCCCCATAATCCACCACCTCTGCGCCAACGCGGCGCGTGGCTGCCGGCTGACACCCAAACCCCCATTTCCCTCTACCTCCACATGGTGCAGCGCAAACCGGGCATCCTCCTGGAGAGCAGTGAAGTGGACGGACGGCTCGGCCGCTACAGCCTCATTGCCTGGGATTTTCGGCTCGTGCTCAGCTGCGCCCAGGGCCGACTGGCGGTGCGCGTCAATGACCCGCGCCTGGAGCCCCTGCGAGAGCTCCACGGCCTGCCCTTCCTGGAAGGCGTACGCGCCGCGCAGGCGGCCATCGCCATCCTGCCGCCCGAAGCAGGACTGCCGGCCATGACCCGCTCGCTCATCGGCTATTTCGGCTACACCAGCGCCGGGCTTTGGGAGCCCGCCGTGGCGGATATCCTGCCCCCGCACCAGGCGGATGCCTGCCTCGTGCTGCCCGGCCGCCAGATCCTCTTCGACCATCTGCGGCACCGCTGCCTCACGCTGGCCCTGGAGGAAGATCCCATGCCGCCCATCTGTGGCCGCCCGCTCACCCCCGAGCCTCCGCGCCTTGGCCCGGTGAGCACCATCCCGGACCGCGAGCAATTCCTGGCCAGCGTGCGCCGCACCAAGGAGGCCATCCAGGCCGGCGAAGCCATCCAGGTGGTCCTCTCCACCCGCTTCTCGGCCTCGTTTTCCGGATCGCCCTTCGAGGTCTACCGCACCCTGCGCCGGGTCAACCCGTCGCCCTACACCTTCTACATGGCCCTATCCCCGGACTTCACCCTGCTCGGGTCCTCGCCCGAACTCTTGGTGCGCTCCCAGAAAGGCCACCTGGAGCTTCGCCCCATCGCCGGCACCCGGCCGCGCGGGGCCACGGTGAACGAAGACGAAGCCTTGGCCCAGGAGCTTCTGGCGGACGAAAAAGAACGCGCCGAACACGTCATGCTGGTGGACCTGGGGCGCAACGACCTCGGGCGCGTCGCCGCCCCCGGATCAGTACAGGTGGACGCCACCATGGAGGTGGAGCGCTTCTCCCACGTCATGCACCTCACCTCCTACCTCTCGGCCACCCTCAAACCAGGGCTCACGGCCCTCGACGTCATCGCCGCGGTGTTCCCCGCCGGCACCGTCTCCGGGGCCCCGAAAATCCGGGCCATGCAGCTCATCCACGACGAAGAATCCCTCCCCCGGGGTCCCTACGCCGGATGTATCGGCTGGATAGGACTGGGCGACGAAGCCGCGGACATGGATACCGGCATCACCATCCGCTCCCTGTGGGTACAGGGCGGCCAGATCCATTGGCAGGCCGGAGCCGGCATCGTCTTCGACTCCGACCCCGAAAAAGAATGGCAAGAGTGCCACAACAAGGCCCGGGCCATCCTGACGGCCGTCAACGAAACCGGAGGCAGCGATGTTTTTGCTGATCGACAACTTTGACTCGTTCACTTTCAACCTGGTGCAGGTCTTCCAAGGTTTGGGCGTCGAACCATTGGTGCTGCGCAACACAGAAACGCAGCTCCTTGAGCTTGCCACAGACCCGCGGCTGAGCGCCGTGGTACTCTCTCCTGGTCCCAGTCATCCCAGCAATACGGGGCTGTGCCTGCGTTTCCTGGACCTGGTGCCCCGGAGCGTGCCGATCCTCGGGGTCTGCCTCGGGCACCAGACCCTGGCCCATCACGCTGGCGCCACCGTGGGCAGGGCCCAGCGCATCATGCACGGCAAAACCTCCCTCGTGACCCACGACGGTGCCGGGCTCTTTGCGGGCCTGCCCAACCCCGTGGAGGTGGGGCGCTACCACTCCCTCGCCATCCTCGAGGACCAACCGCTCCCCTTTACCGTCACCGCCCGGGCCGATGACGGAGAAATCATGGGCATCGCCTTTGCCGACCGCCCCTGGATGGGGGTCCAGTTCCACCCCGAGTCCGTGCTCACCCCCCATGGGCCCAAGCTTCTCGCCAACTTCATCACCATGATCCGGAGGTAACCATGTCCATCGCTCCCATTCTCGAAACCCTGCTTGCTGGCCACGACCTGGACTTTGCCACCGCCTCGGCCGTGTTCGCCAATCTCTTGGACGGCCGCCTGTCCGAGGGGCAGGCCGCGGCCCTGCTCATCGCCCTGCGCAGCAAAGGCGAGTCCGCCACCGAGCTGGCCGCTGCCGCCACCGCGGCCTTGGCGCGCGCCCACCTGGTGGAAGGGCTTCCCTCCCCGCGCATGGACACCTGCGGCACCGGCGGCGACGGGCGCCAGAGTTTCAATTGTTCCACCGCTGTGGCCCTGCTTCTCGCGGACATGGGCTATACCATGGTCAAACACGGCAACCGCGCGGTTTCCAGCACCTGCGGCAGCGCCGACATTGTCGAGGCCCTGGGCCTTCCCATGGCGCAAACCCCGCAATCCGCCGCAGCCGCCGCCCAGGCCAGCCGCTTCGTGTTTCTCTTCGCCCCGCACTTTCACCCCGCCTTCGCCCGCATCGCCCCGTTGCGCCGCGCTCTCGGGGTGCGCACGCTCTTCAACCTCTTGGGGCCGCTCATCAATCCTGCCCGCCCCACGCACCAGATCCTTGGAGTCCCGGAAGAACGCCTGGTGCCCATCATGAGCGCCGCCCTGGCGCAGGTCGGCGTAGAGCGCGCCGCCGTGGTGCACGGGGCCGGAGGCTTCGACGAACTGACCCCCTGCGGCCCAGCCCAAGTGGCCTTCGTGCACGGCACCATGGTGCATGAAGCGACCATCCATCCAGAATCCTTTGGTTTCGACGCCTATCCCCCGGAGAGCCTCACCTGCGCCGACAAAGCCGACGCCATCGCCCGCCAGCGGGAAGTGCTCGCCGGCCAAGGCCCGGCGCCCTTGCAGGCCATGGTGGCCCTCAACCTGGGCCTTGCCCTGCATCTGCTCGAAGACCTGCCCCTTGCCGAGGCCATGACCATGGCCCGAGACAAGGTCGCCCAAGGAGTCTCGCAGGAGGTGCGCTATGCTTGAGCGCTTCCGGGCGGCCAAACAGGCTGAAATCGCCGCCCTGCATGCCGCCGAGGCCGCCGGCACCCTTGCCCCCCTCTGGGCCGCAGCGCGCCCCAGCCTTGCCGAAGCCATCGCCACGGCCCGCGCCACGGGACGCAGCGCCATCATCGCCGAATACAAACGCGCCTCACCCAGCCAGGGCTGCATCCGCACGGACCTCACCGCCCGCGAGGTCTGCAACCAGTACGCCAGCGCCGGGGCCTGCGCCCTCTCCATCCTCACGGAAGAGCGCTACTTTCAGGGAAGCCTTGCCTTCCTCCACGACGCCGCGCCCCTGGGGCTGCCCATGCTGCGTAAGGACTTCATCCTCCACCCCCTGCAGGTGCGCGCCACCGCCGCCACCCCGGCCAGCGCCGTGCTCCTCATCACGCGCATGCTCTCGGACGCCGTCCTTACCCAATGCCTTGAGGCCGCCAAGCGCACCGGGCTCGAGGCCGTGGTGGAAGTCTTCGACCGCGCAGACCTTCACCGGGCGCTCGCGGCCCAGGCGCGCATCATCCAGGTCAACGCCCGGGACCTGGACACCCTGGCCGTGGACCTAGGTCGCAGCCGCGCCCTGGCGCGGGAAAAATCCCCGGGACAGATTTGGATCGCCGCCAGCGGCATCACCTGCCGGGAAGACGTGCTGCGCCTGGAGGATGCGGGTTTCGACGCCGCCCTGGTGGGCACGAGTCTCATGCGCGCCCCTGACCCTGGGGCGGCCCTGCGCCAACTGTTGGGGGAGCCATGATCGTCAAAGTCTGCGGACTCACCCGCGAGGACGATGTACGCCTGTGCCAGACACTTGGAGTGGACATGGTGGGATTTATCTTCCATCCCCAAAGCCCGCGACGGGTAGATCCGGCCTGGGTGGGGAGCATTGCCACCTCCTGCCGCAAGGTCGGAGTGTTCACGGTGCAGGACACCGCCACCATCGCTCACATGGCGGCCGAGGCGCGGCTCGACATGCTCCAGCTCCATGGCCCCTATGCGCCTGCCACCGGGCAAGTCCTTGGCCCGGAGCGCGTCATCGCCGTGCTCTGGCCGGAGCGCTTCCCCACGCCGCAGGCATTCCTCCGCGCGGCCTCCTCCTGGCAGGGGCATTGCCGCTTTCTGCTCCTGGATGCCGGGCGCTGCGGCGGCGGCCACGGCCGACCATGGAGACTCCCTTGGAGCCTGCCCGCGCTACCTCTCCCCTGGATCCTGGCCGGCGGCCTCGGCCCGGAGACCATCGCCGCCGCGTGCGCCCTCCGCCCGGACGGGGTGGACCTCAACTCCGGGGTGGAGGCCCGCCCCGGAGTCAAGGACGCCGCAAAGCTTCGTCAGACCCTCAACCACCTGCGAGGTTGTTCATGATTCTTCCGCGTCATTTCGGCCCCTTTGGCGGCCGCTACGTGCCGGAGATGCTCATCCCGGCCCTGGATCAACTGGAAGCCGCCTTTGTGGAGGCGCACAGCGATTCGGCCTTCCACGAGGAGTTCCAACGCCTGCTTGCCTGCTATTGCGGCCGCCCCACGCCGCTCTACCCAGCGGAAAACCTGACCCGGCATTTGGGCGGCTGCCAGGTGTTCCTGAAGCTTGAAAGCCTCAACCACACCGGCGCCCACAAGATCACCAACGCCCTCGGCCAAGCCCTGCTTGCCCGGCGCATGGGCAAGACACGACTCATCGCCGAGACCGGGGCCGGCCAGCACGGCCTGGCCACAGCCACGGTGGCCGCCCGCTGCGGCATGCAGTGCACGGTGTTCATGGGCGAGGTGGACGTGGCCCGCCAATATCCCAATGTCTTCGCCATGCGCCTTTTGGGGGCCGACGTCGTCCCGGTGGCCGACGGCACCCGCACCCTCAAGGACGCGGTCAACGCGGCCCTCAAGGATTGGATCCAGCATCTGGACTCCACCCACTACGTGCTGGGGTCCGCCCTGGGGCCGCATCCGTATCCCACCGTGGTGCGGGAGTTCCAATCGGTCATCGGCCGGGAGGTGGCGGCGCAACTGGAAACCCAGACCGGCCGGCGGCCAGGTCACCTGGTGGCCTGCGTGGGCGGCGGCTCCAACTCCATGGGGCTCTTCGCCCCCTTCCTTGGAGATCCCAGCGTGCGCCTCTACGGCGCCGAGGCCGGCGGCCGGGGCCCCAACCCCGGAGACCACGCAGCCCGACTCCAAGGGCAGCCCAAGGCCGGCATCGTCCAAGGGTACAAGAGCTACTTCCTCCAGGACGACCACGGCCAGGTGCAGGGCACCCACTCCATCTCCGCCGGGCTCGACTATGCCGGCATCGGGCCCGAGCTCGCCTGGCTCTTTGACCAGGGCCGGGTGGCCTTCACCCCTATCCCGGATACCGAGGCCCTGGCCGCCTACCAACTGCTGGCGCGCCTCGAGGGCATCATCCCGGCACTGGAATCCTCCCACGCCGTGGCCCTGGCCATGCGCCTGGCCCCGACCCTGCCCCCCGAGGACATCATGGTGGTCAATATCTCCGGCCGCGGCGACAAAGACCTCTTCATCACCGCCCGCGCCCTGGACGCCGAACGGTGGATTTCCTTTCTGCAAAGCGAGGTGGAACGTGACCAATAAACTCGATGCCGTGCTGGCGGCGGCCCATGGGCATATCCAACTCATGACCCATGTGGTGGCCGGATACCCGGATCTGGACACCGGACTGCGCCTGGTGCGCGCCATGGCGGCCTGCGGGGTCCGCATCATTGAGATCCAAATCCCCTTCACCGACCCTTTGGCCGACGGCCCCACCATCATGGCCGCCAACCAGGCGGCCCTGGATGCGGGCATGACCCCGGAGGACGCCCTGGCCTGGGCAGGAGCGGTGGCAGCGGCCCTCCCCGAGGTGGCGGTACTCATGATGACGTATGCCAACGTGCCCTATGCCATGGGCATGGAGGAGTTTCTGCGGCGCTGCGCGGCGAAAAGCATCCAGGGAGTCATCATCCCGGATTTGCCGGTGGACGAACCCGAAGGAGACTACGCCGCCATGGCGCGGCGTCTGGGCGTCCATCCCGTCATGGTGATCTCCCCGGACACCCCGGAAAAACGTCTTGAGCTCCTGCTCCCCCAGGCATCCGGGCTCCTCTACACCACCCTCAAAGTGGGCATCACGGGCGCAAGTTCCGACCTGCACCCCGAAGCACTCGCCTATCTCCAGAGCCTTGGCCGCCGCACTCACATCCCTATCGCCGCGGGCTTCGGCATCAGTCAGCCCCGGCATGTGGCGGCCCTGGCGGAACGCGCCCAGGTGGCGGTGGTGGGAAGCCACGTGCTCAGTCTCCTGAACCACGGCGGCATCCCGGCTGTGGAGGCGTTTTTGCGCGCCTGCATGGCATGATCCAAGGCGGGGCCTCCCGCCTTGGATCACAGATCCAAGGTCCACACTTCCATGGGTTTTTCCGTCTCCTCGGCCTCGCCGATCTCCTTCCAGGGGCATGGGGTCTCGCATCCGGGGACCTTGGCAAAGCCGAAGCGCTCCCACAGCGCATCCGCAGACCAGTACCCGCTGGGCTTGGCCGGATGCCCAGGGTCCCGGCGCACGGTGTACAGGCACGCCTTGGCAAACCCCTGGGCCCGCGCCGCATCCAGCATGGCGGCAAGCAGGCGGCTGCCCCATCCCTGCCTGCGGCAATCGGCCCGGACCATGACCTCGCCGATATAGAAGTATTCGGACGGGTCCGCACAAAAGGGCTGGATGAAGCACGAGGTCTCCTCGGCCAGCGCGATCCCTGTCGCCGCGGCCACCAGCCCGTGGGCATCGCGGGAAAACAGCACCACGCTGGAGGTGCTTGCAGCATACCGGGAGAGGTACTCCCGCTCGTATTCCATGGAACCGTCGTACAAATACGGATACTCCCGAAAGATGGTGATCCGAAAACGACCCAACGCTTCGATCACCGCGCCAATCTTGGGTCCCTGCAATCGTTCGAGCATCATTTCCTCCCTCCCCCTCCCTGTGCCATCAGTGTCCTGGAAGATGCAACTACCTTGACCACCACGAAATTTTGCTCCACTCTCCCGCAAAAGCGAGGAGACCACATGCTCAAATGCAAAAATTCCGATGACGTGATCCGCGCGGTGCGTGAACACGGCCTGGAGTTGGTGGAGCTCTGGTTCGTGGACGTCCTTGGCGGGCTCAAAAGCTTTCAGGTGCTGCCCGATGAGCTGGAAATCGCCCTGGAAGACGGCATGGGATTTGACGGCTCGGCCTTGGAAGGCTTTTGCCGCATCGAGGAAAGCGACATGCTCGCCAAGCCGGACCCCACGACCTTCCAACTGGTCACCTGGCGGACCGGGGAACCCGCCACCGGCCGCATGTTCTGCCAGATCCTCCACCCCGATGGCCGCCCTTTCGAAGGCGACAGCCGCGCCTGTCTGCGCCGGCTGCTGCAGCGCGCCGCCCGGCGGGGCTACACCCTGTACGTGGGGCCGGAACTGGAGTTTTTCCTCTTTCCCGACGCGCAAACCCCACGCCCCACGGATCCCGGCGGATATTTCGACGCCCCGCCCCATGATCTGGGGACGCCGGTGCGCCGGGCCGTCATCACGGGGCTGCGCGCCATGGGCATCGACGTGGAATACGCCCATCACGAGGTCGCCCCGGGCCAACACGAAATCTCCCTGCGCTACGCCGAGGCGCTGCGCATGGCGGACGCCGCCGTCACCTACCGCGCCGTGGTCAAAGACGTGGCCCGACAGCACGGCCTCTACGCCACCTTCATGCCCAAGCCCATTGCCACCATCAACGGCAGCGGCATGCACGTCCACCAGTCGCTGTTCAAAAATGGCCGCAACGTCCTCCACGACGCAAGCGCCCCCTACGGCTTGAGCCGCGAAGGCCGCGCCTACGTGGCCGGGCTGTTGCGCTACGCGCCGGAATTCACCGCCATCACCAACCAATGGGTCAACTCGTACAAACGGCTCATCCCGGGCTTCGAGGCGCCGGTATCGGTGGTGTGGGCCTGCCGCAACCGCTCGGCGCTGGTACGCATCCCGCAATACAAACCCAGCCAAGAAAACGCCTTCCGCGTGGAGCTGCGCTCCCCAGATCCGGCCTGCAACCCCTACCTCGCCTTTGCCTGCATCCTCGCCGCAGGGCTCAAAGGCATGGAGGAAAACCTCCCCCTGCCGGACCCTGTGGAAGAAGACGTCAGCGCCCTCTCGGCCCTCCAACGCCAGGAGCGCGGCATCGCCACTCTGCCCGGCAGCTTGGAGAGCGCCCTTGCGGCCATGGAGGCGAGCACACTCGTCCGGGAGACGTTGGGAGAACACATCTTCGCCAAATTCCTCCAAAACAAAAAAGCCGAATGGGAACTGTTCCGTGCGCATGTCACCGACTTCGAACGCGAGCGCTACCTTGCCCGGCTGTGATGCTGACGTATCCGGAGGGCACGGCCCTCTTGACGCTCCGGCGCTTTGGCTTGAAATAGGCGAAAAAACAAATGCGCCGTCGTGCATTGATGCGGCGTCCTCCAAAGCTCAACACGAGTAGCCGCCTGAGAGGTCCCATGCGCCTTCGCCGAAAACTGCCCATCGGCATCCAGACCTTTACCAAGATCCGCCAGGAAAACTGCTACTACGTGGACAAAACGCCGTTCGTGGCGCGTCTGGCCGAGGATGGCGGCTACTATTTCCTCTCCCGGCCCCGGCGCTTCGGCAAATCCCTGTTCCTGGACACCCTGGCCGAGGCCTTTGCGGCACACCGCGAGCTCTTCACCGGCCTGTACCTGGAAAACCATTGGGATTGGGAAAAGCGCCACCCGGTGATCCGCATCAGCTTTGCCGAAGGACAGCTTCAAAGCCGAGCGGAGCTGGAGCGCAGCATCCGGCGCCAGTTGCGGGAAAACGCCCAGCGGCTCGCGGTGCCCGTGACCGCCCCCGAAGACGTCACCGGCAGCTTTGCCGAGCTCATCTCCCGCGCCGCCGAAGCCCACGGCCAGCGCTCGGTGGTGCTCGTGGACGAATACGACAAGCCCATCCTCGACAACCTCACCGATCCGGATACAGCGCGGGCCATGCGCGAGGGTCTGCGCAACCTCTACTCCGTGCTCAAGGGCCGGGATGCCGACCTGCGCTTCGTGTTTTTGACCGGGGTGTCCAAGTTCAACAAGGTGAGCCTCTTTTCCGGGCTCAACAACCTCTACGACCTCACCTTGGATGCCTCAGTGGCCACCATCTGCGGTTACACCGAAGAAGACCTGGACACGGTCTTTGCCCCGGAGTTCGCCGCGGCAGCGGCCGAAGGCCGCCCCTTGGACCGCCGACAGGTACGCGACTGGTACAACGGCTACCGCTGGGGAAGCGAAACATCGGTGTACAACCCCTTCGACGTGCTGCTGCTCTTGCGGCAGCGCGAGTTCCGAGCCTGGTGGTTCGAGACCGCCACCCCGCGCTTTCTCGTGCAGTGGCTGGCCCGCCACCGCTTCTACACCCCGCAGCTGGAGCGCCTCTACGCCAGCGAGCAGCTCCTTTCCGCCTTCGACGTGGAGCACATCGAGCCCGAGGCCCTGCTCTGGCAGACCGGGTATCTCACCCTGACAGAGCGACGCATCACGCCGGCGGGGACCCCGGCCTACGTCTTGGGGCTTCCCAACCAAGAAGTGCGCACGGCCCTCAATGCCGCCCTGCGCGCCACATGGATCACCCCGGAGCTGGAGCGCATCCTGCAGCAAAGCATCTGGGAGATCTACGACATGCTGACCCACGGCGACGCAGCGGCCCTGCACGAGCACTTCCAGCGCCTCTATGCCGGCATCCCGACGGACTGGTACCGCAAAAACCCCATCGCCCAGTACGAAGGCTATTTCGCCAGCGTGTTCTACAGCCACCTGGCGAGCCTGGGGCTTCCCATGGTCGCCGAGGACACCTCGCTGCAGGGCCGGCTGGACCTCATGCTGCGCGCTGGATCTACCGTATGGCTCTTCGAGTTCAAGGTGGTAGAAGGCGACGCCCCCACCGGAGAAGCCCTGGCCCAGCTCAGACCCAACGACTACGCCGCCAAGTACCGCGCCGCACCGGAGGTGGAAAAGCTCCTGCAAGTCGGCGTGGAATTCAGCGCAAGCCGGCGCCAGATCGTGGGCTGGGAGGTGGCGTGAGATCCACAGAAGCGCTGCAAGGCTCCTGCCTCCTTTCCCATCGAAACCTTAGGAGCATAAAGTGGGTGTCCAACAGTCCCAGCATGTCTAAAAGCCCCCTCTGGCAGTTCGACACAGGGGAAGATCTCCGCTTTACCCTTATTTAAGGATATCTCCAACTGGCAATGGATCATCGGATGTCATGGATCCAGACCCCCCGACAGCAGTCCGGATCATTCAGAAAAAGGCCTCAAGCGAGGCTACGTAATCAAGGCTGCGTAATGAATAAAAAATGTGTCCAAAAAATCGAAGACCGATACATGGCCTCGCAAAGACACACACTCGTGATCCCCTCGATTGACTGGACACAAATTTCTTCTTTAATTTCTTGAAGAATGCCAATGAAAAGAAACATTCTCGCTAATTACCTTGGCACGGGTGTTACAGTTTTGGCGCCCATTCTCGCATTGCCATGGTATTTGTCGGTGCTTGGCGCTAAGCAGTATGGTCTGATCGGGTTTATAGCCATGCTTCAGGGGATTCTTGGTTTGCTGGATGCCGGCATGAGCCAGGCTTTGGTGCGTGAGGTGGCGGCACGCTTTGATATGACCGCCCTAGGGCGACAAAGAACAGCGTCTCTACTCTTTGGCTTTGAGCGAATCTACTGGCTGTTCGCTCTGTGCGCCGGGCTTGTCGTCGCGCTACTGGCTGACACTATTGCCACGCATTGGCTCAAACTGGAAGGTTTGCCAGTAGCAACAGGTCGGGAGGCTGTTTATGGTGCAGCAGCCTTGTTCGCCGCCCAGTTTCCAGGCTCCATCTATCGCAGCCTGCTGGTAGGGACGCAGGCACAAATCGCCTTGAATGGCATCATGGCTGCCGGTGTATTATTGCGCCATCTTGGTGGTGTAGTGGGGGTGGTTGTCTGGCCTACATTGTCGGCTTATCTGATCTGGCACATCGCGATTACACTACTCGAAACGTTAATTCGAAGCAGGTGGGCGTGGGGCATAACGCTATTAAAACGAAGCCAGGTCAAATGGGATCCAAATGAATTGCGTCCGGTTTGGCGATTGGTTGCCAGCATGTCTGGCGCTACCCTGTTGGGCGTGCTGACAGTGCAAATGGACAGGATCGTGCTGAGTCGGATGGTGGGGATTGAGCAATTTGGTTATTACACGGTTGCTGCAACGGTAGCCACTGGCTCGCTTCAGTTACTCTATCCATTGACGCAGGCCGTATTGCCGCGTGCGATTCAGATGAGGAACGATCCCGTTGCCTTGCGCGGCTTGTGTGTCAAGCTGGCCGGGCTGATCGCTCTGCTTGTTGGCTCAGCCGCCATGACATACATTGTCATCGGCAAATGGCTGCTGGAAGTCTGGTTGAGAAACACCGAGGCTGTTACAGCCATCTACCCGATACTATCTGTCCTGCTTGTTGGGACAGTCTTGAATGCCTTTTACAATGTAGGTTATGTGAATTGGCTAGCCCGAAAGAAGGTCTACATGATATTGCGGGTAAATGCGTTTGCCCTAATCCTTTCCGTGCTATTAATTCCGCTTCTTGTTTCGTGGCAGGGTACGATAGGGGCTGCATTTGGCTGGTTGGTGATTAATTTGATCGGATTGGCGTTCAGTTTGGGGTGGGTTAAAAGGCTGCCAAATGAGAGAAGTGATTAGAAAAATTCACTGGTTGCTATGCGTCCAGTTCGGTATTGATATCAGACGGTTGCTTCGCTCATTAAGGGGGCTTCCTCGTTATGTCCGAGATTTGTTCCGATTCTGCAAAGAATATGAGGGGCAAATCGGCTTTCTTCCCTGTTTGCACGACTGGTATGAAGAGGGCGGAGCCACAAAAAATGAATATTTCTGGCAAGACTTGTATGTGGCGCAGAAGATTCATTTTTCCAATCCGGAAAAGCATGTTGATATTGGCTCGCGAGTAGATGGCTTTGTTGCCCATGTGGCTAGTTTTAGGGAAATCGAGGTATTCGACATTCGCCCAGTCACATCTCAAATACCGGGGGTTACCTTCCGGCAAGCGGACCTGATGAACCCGTCCGCGACGCTGGTCGAATATTGCGACTCGTTGTCGTGTTTGCATGCCCTAGAACATTTTGGCTTGGGCCGCTATGGCGACCCAATTGACCCCCATGGGTATGCGTCGGGATTGGCTAATATGGCCAGAATGCTCCAACCAGGGGGGCTGTTTTATTTATCCGTGCCCATCGGCCGGGAGCGTGTTGAGTTCAATGGACACCGCATATTCGATCCACTTTCACTGGTTCGACTCGCTGCGGAAAACGGCTTGGTGCTCCGGGAGTTCGCCTGGATAAGAGCGGGTCAGACGCTTGTTCTATCCGCCAGCCCGCAGCGGGACATAGAGGAGTTGGGCAAGCTGCCATATGTGTTAGCAATTTTTACCTTCGTCAAACAATAAGGGTAAGGGAATGAAGAAGTTGTTAAAAAAAATGATCGACGTCAATGTCAACGATGAAGCGCGCAATCGGTGGCTGGCGGCGACCTTGGCAACAATCCCTCAAGGTTTGCGTATTCTAGATGCTGGGGCGGGTGAACTTCGCAACAAGTCGCTGTGCATCCATTTGATTTATGTATCCCAGGATTTTTGTCAATATGATGGCAGGGGGGGATGCTCAGGGTTTGCAAACGGGAACGTGGAATACTAGCCAAATCGATCTGGTTTGTGACATCACGAATATACCAGAGCCAGATGCTTCGTTTGATGTCGTTCTTTGCAGTGAAGTATTAGAACATTTACCCGATCCGCTCAAAGCGCTCGATGAGTTTGCTCGTCTCCTCAAGCCCGGTGGGAAATTGATCCTCACGGCACCTTTTGCTTCGCTCGTCCACTTTGCGCCATACCATTACGCCAGTGGTTTTAGCCGCTGCTGGTACGAATACCACCTGCCACGGCGAGGCTTTGAGATTCAGGAACTGACGCCAAACGGAGACTGGTTTTCTTATACCAAACAGGAGATGTTACGACTACCTGCCATGGCACGGCGTTGCGGGGATTGGTGCTGGCCGCTCGCCTATCTAGTAGCGGGAATCGGGCTAATTTATTTCTTGTTGCGCGGAAAATCCCGAAGGGCTGACGATCTGGCGTGTTTCGGCTGGCATTGCATAGCAGTCAAGCAGGCAGGGAGGCAAAATGTTTTATCCTGAAAAAATGACATTAATCCGCCCTCATGATAGGGTTCTTGAAATTGGCCCTGGGGCTGCCCCGCATCATAGAAGCAATGCTTTCCTCGAGCTGAAGTTCGAAACGAATAAAGAAAGAATTTCGCAACGCGGTAATGTATATCAGGAACCTAATTTTGGGAAAAGGCCAGTGCATTATTACGATGGTGGTCGCTTTCCTTTCCAAGATGGCGAGTTCGACTATGTGATTTGTTCTCATGTGGTGGAGCATGTCGTCGATCCGCAGAGTTTTCTGAATGAGATTTTTAGGGTTGGAGGAGGACGAGGTTACCTTGAATGTCCATTGGCAACTTATGAATATCTATACAACTTTCATGTTCACCTTCATTTTGTAAAGTTCGATTTTGTTCGGAAGACTCTGTATTACTTGCCTAAGTGCGATACAGAGTTGTCCCAGTTCGCGGCAATTAATTCGTTGTTTTACAAAACGCTCGAGTGTGGATGGGATGACTTGATTGCCTCGAACAAAAAACTTTTTTTCGAGGGTTTTGAATTCACTCAGCCATTTGATATTGAGAAAACCAGGGACTTTGAGAAGCTCGTGCCTTCCCATGCTTTCGTTGTTGCGAAAAGGCCTTTGCGCCGACTCTTCGATCGCATCGCAAATAAGATCGGATTGTAACTAGGCGTGGTTATTTTTCAGTTAAGGGTAGCTTTGGCAACCAGATCTGCCAATTATGCGATCGTGCGTGAGCCTTTCTACTCTTCACCGCGCAACGATTTTCTACGTTCTGCTTCGTCAGAAATTGAGCTGAGCCATGATCATCGTTCGTCTCTGTGGTGGTTTGGGCAACCAGATGTTTCAGTACGCGGCAGGCCTGGCGGTTGCCTGTCGAGTAGCGTCGGATGTCCGGTTCGACACCGAGTGGTTTGATAATAACCACGCACATCAAGGGCTTGAATTGAAGCGCGTCTTCGGTCTCGAGCTGCCGAAACCTTCAATCGCTGATTTGCAAAAAGTGCTGGGCGTGTGCGCGCGTCCTGTCGTCAGGCGGCTTTTGTCGCGCCGTTCTTTGCGCAGCCTCCGACCGAAGGCGCTGGTCATCGAACCCCATTTCCATTACTGGGCCGGCATCGAGCATCTGCCCGACGATGTGTATCTGGACGGCTACTGGCAAAGCGAAAAATATTTTTCGTGCATCGCCGACACGATCCGGCAACAGTTCCGTTTCATCGAGCCGCTCGACCCGCGCAATGCTGCCCTAATCGATGAGATGCAGTCCTGCGTGAGTGTCTCCCTGCATATCCGTCGAGGAGATTACTTTAACAATCCTGAGACTAGGCGCGTACACGGCGTGGACTTGTCTGAGTATTACCCGGCTGCGGTTGCCACGATGCTCGAAAAGACGAGAGTCGAGCGCTTCTATGTCTTCTCCGATGACCCCCAATGGGTTTTGGAGCATCTCAGATTGCCTGTCCCTTACACGTTGGTCGACCATAACCCCGGTGCGGCAAGTTATCGCGACATGCAGCTGATGAGCGCGTGTCGGCATCACATTATCGCCAACAGCAGTTTCAGCTGGTGGGGGGCGTGGCTCAATCCGCGTCCGGGCAAAATCGTCACTGCGCCCAGGCGCTGGTTCAACATTGACGTTTTTGACACCCGAGACCTATACTGCTCTGGTTGGATCGTGCTATGACTTACGATAACCAAGGTGTCGTTGCCGATGCTTGTGGATTACCCCCTAACGACATCAGCAAGTTGATCCCCTACATGGATAGCGGCAGGTCGTTGGACTAATAAAACGGGATACGCCTGATAAGGTTGCCTGAGAATGAAAACTCCCGCTGTGTCATGGCTTCTATGTGCGCACAAGTTCAATGATTATGTATTCCAAGCAATCGACTCCTGCTTACATCAAACAATCCAGGATTTTGAGCTCATAATAGTGGTCAACGGTGAGCAACGAGACGTGCTCGCCCAAAAAATTCAAGAAGTATATGGCTATGACAAAAGAGTAAATATCTACTCGACAGAATTACGATACCTAACTTTCAGTTTGAATCTTGGTTTACACTATTCTAAATCAGAATTCATTGCCAGAATGGACTCAGATGATATATCGACGCCAGACAGACTAGAGCGCCAGTTAGAATTTATGCAAAAAAATCAAGATATATCAATTCTCGGAACAAACTATAACATCATCGATGAACATGGAAATTTAATTAAAAAGATAAATTTACCATTAGATGACAAATCAATAAAAAGAAAATTAAAATATGGAAATCCAATTTGCCATCCTTCTGTAATTTTTAGAAAAAAAATAGTTATAAGAGAAGGTGGATATATGGGTGGAATTTATGCACAAGACTATGATTTGTGGTTAAGACTCGCCCAAATTACTGATGTAAAATTTGCAAATATAGAAGATGTATGTTTGCATTATAGATATACTGGAGTTGGTGAAGCGAGAAAAAATATACATGCCTATGCATCTGCAGCAGGGGCATTAATGAATTCGTTTGTCGCTTCTCGTCGGATCAGTTTACTTCCTGGATTGCTCTGTACAATAGGAAAGTCATTGTTTCTTGCTAAATAAATCTTTGATACTTTGATGTGCGGAATAGTCGGCGCGGCCAAGGCCGCGCTTATAATTTAAAAGAGACGGACCTAATCTATGTGTGGCCTGACCGGTTTCTGGCAGCCTGGCGGCTGTCCCGCAGATGCGGCTAGTGCCACTGCGCAGCGCATGGCGGACACGCTCATCCACCGCGGGCCCGATGATGCCGGGGTATGGGTGGATGCAGACGCAGGCATTGCGCTTGCGCACCGCAGGCTGTCGATCCTGGACTTGTCTCCCGCCGGCCATCAGCCCATGGTGTCGGCCGCTCATCGCTATGTGATCATCTATAACGGCGAGATCTACAACCACCTGGAACTGCGCCACAGGCTCGAGTCCGAGGGCCGAGCACCGGCCTGGCGTGGCCATTCCGATACCGAAACGCTGTTGGCTGCGTTTGAAGCCTGGGGTATCGAAAAGACGCTCACGCGCTGCGTGGGCATGTTCGCCCTGGCGCTGTGGGACCGTAAAACGCGCACGCTGACGCTTGCCCGCGACCGCATGGGCGAAAAGCCGCTCTACTATGGCTGGGTGCGCGGAACACTGGTGTTTGGCTCGGAACTCAAGGCCCTGCGGGCCCACCCGGGTTTTGACAACGCCATCGAGCGGCGGGCGCTGACGCTCTTTATGCGGTACAACTATGTGCCGGCACCGTGGAGCATTTTTGAGAACACCTGGAAGCTGCCGCCGGGCTGCTATGTGCAGTTTGCTGCCGCCGCCCTCACGCCTGGTTCTTCTCCCATGGGAAGAGGAGAGGTCAAACCCTATTGGTCGGTGCGGGATGTAGCAGAGGCGGGACTGCTCCACCCGCTCGCCGACAACGAGGCAGCGGCGGCGGAAAAACTGGAAGCGCTGCTCAAGCAAAGCATCGCTAGCCAGATGGTGGCGGACGTCCCGCTGGGAGCGTTTCTTTCCGGTGGTATCGACTCCAGCACGGTGGTGGCGCTCATGCAGGCGCACAGCAGCCGGCCGGTCCAAACCTTCTCCATCGGCTTTCACGAAGACGAATACAATGAAGCCGAGCACGCCAAGGCCGTGGCGCGCCACTTAGGCACGAATCACACCGAGCTTTATGTGACGCCGGAAGAGGCCATGGCGGTCATCCCCAAGCTGCCGACGCTGTATGACGAGCCCTTTGCCGATTCATCGCAGATCCCCACCTTTCTGGTGGCGGAGCTCGCCCGCCGGCAGGTGACGGTGAGCCTTTCCGGCGATGGCGGCGATGAACTGTTCGGGGGCTACACACGCTATTTTTGGACGCGCTCGCTATGGCGGCGCCTTGCCCAGATCCCTATGGAGTTGCGTCGCGCGCTGCAAAGAATGCTTATCGCAGTGCCGCCCGCGTGCTGGAATACGTTCCTTGCGGCGATCCACCCCTTGCTGCCACACCGGTATCGGGTCTCCCTGGCTGGAGACAAGGTGCACAAGTTAGCGGAGCTGCTGACGCTGGACTCGCCCCAGGCAGTGTACCGCTACCTTGTCTCGCATTGGAAGCACCCTGCCCAAGAGCTGGTACTGGGGGCCAACGAGCCGCCCACAGTGCTGCAAACGGTCGATGCGTGGCCCCAGGCGCTGCATTCGGACGGCAAGGGCAACAGGCTGGAAGCAATGATGATGTTCCTTGACCAACGCACGTACCTTCCGGACGACATTCTGGTGAAGGTGGACCGCGCGGCGATGGGGGTGAGTCTGGAAACACGCGTACCGTTCTTGGACCACCGCGTGGTGGAGTTTGCCTGGCGCCTGCCGCTTACGATGAAGATCCGCGGCGGGCAGGGCAAGTGGCTGCTGCGGCAGGTGCTCTACCGCTACGTACCGAAGGCGCTCATCGAGCGCCCCAAGATGGGTTTTGGCGTCCCCCTCGACCGCTGGCTGCGCGGGCCGCTGCGGGAGTGGGCGGAGGAACTGCTCTCAGAAGCACGACTCAAACAGGAAGGATACCTTGATCCTCTTGCGGTGCGGCAAAAATGGCAGGAACACCTCTCCGGCCGACGCAACTGGGCGTATCCTCTGTGGGATGTGTTGATGTGGGAGGCGTGGCTGGAGTCAGGACGATGAAACCCCCATACCGCGTTGCGATCATGAGCAACGCCGCCTATTCGGTCATCCACTTTCGCCTGCCGCTCATCGAGGAGCTGGTTCGGCAAGGATGCGCGGTGGATGTCTTGGCGCCTACCTGGTCGGCCGAGGAGCGCGCACGGGTGGAGGCGCTCAACGCGCGCTGCGTCCCCTATCCGCTGGATCGCCGCAGCATGCATCCCATGCACCATCTGCGTGTACTGTTGGCCCTGAGAAAGCTTTTCCGGGAAAACGCCTATGATGCGCTGCTCACCTATACGGCGCAGCCCAATGTGTGGGGGACGCTTGCAGCGGCGTGGGCGGGCATTCCCCGACGGGTGGTCATGGTGGAAGGCATGGGGTACGCTTTTACCCAACGTGGCCCAAACACGCGGTCAGTGCGTCAGCTGCTGCTTGGATGGATGCTCTCGCTCTTGTATCGGACTGCATTCCGAGCGGCCCATCAAGTAATCGTACTGAACGCAGATGATGCCCAAGAGTTGCAGCAGCGCTGTGGCCTGCCCCCCCAGAGCATATTGCTGTTAGGCCCCATTGGCGTGCCCCTCGACCAATGGCCGATGCACCCGCCGCACACGCAGCCCATCACTTTCACGATGGTGGCCCGGCTGCTGCGGGAAAAAGGGGTGCTGGAATTTTTGGACGCCGCGCGGCAGGTAAAAAGCAAGCACCCGGCCACGCGCTTTTGGCTCCTTGGTCCGCTGGATGACAATCCAGGGGCGCTGGACGCAAACGACCTGCAGCCGTACGTGCAGGACGGCACCGTGGAGTGGCCCGGTTCGGTGGACGTGCGGCCGTGGCTGGCGCAGACCAGCGTGTTTGTGCTGCCATCCTACCGCGAGGGCGTGCCGCGCAGCACGCAGGAAGCCATGGCCATGGGCCGCCCGGTCATCACCACCGACGCCCCCGGCTGCCGCGAAACGGTGATCCATGGCGGCAACGGCTTTTTGGTGCCGCCGCGGGATACACAGGCGCTGGCGCAGGCCATGCTGCGCTTTGTGGAGGAGCCTCAATGGATCGAGTCCATGGGCCGGGAAAGCCGCCGCCTGGCCGAGGAGCGCTTCGACGTGCGGCGGGCCAATGCGGTTTTGGTGCGCGCACTGCTACCGGGAGAATGAGCCGTGCAGGTACTGATCGTCGCCTTCTTGGTTGCCTTCACGATCACGCTATGGATCGTGCGTCTGCGCCATCTGCACGGCCGCCTTACCGCGGACAGCACTCAGGGGGTGCAAAAATTTCACGTGGGCAGCGTCCCCCGAGTGGGGGGCGTGGGATTGCTCGGCGGCATGGTGGCGGCGTGGATGGTGCTCCTCGCGCGCGGAAGCAATGAATCCAATCTGATGGGGATACTGCTTGTGGCAGCGCTTCCCGCCTTTCTCATGGGCCTTGCCGAGGACATCTCCAAAAAAGTGGGGCCGCTGCCCCGCCTGGTGGCCACCATGGTGGCTGCGGGGCTGGGCGCCTGGTGGGCAGGAGCCGTGCTCCCACGGCTGGACGTACCCGGCGTGGACGCCCTCCTTGCCTGGTGGCCCGCTGCCACGACCTTTACGGTCTTTGCCGTGGCCGGAGTGGCCCATGCCGTGAACATCATCGACGGCTTCAACGGCCTGGCATCCATGGTGGTGGCCTTGATGCTGGCGGCCCTGGGATACGTGGCCTACCTCGTGGAAGACGCCCTGGTGTGGAACATGACCCTGGCGGGGATGGGCGCCTTGTGGGGATTTTGGCTGTGGAACTACCCCCGCGGCCTCATCTTCCTGGGCGATGGGGGGGCGTATCTTGCCGGGTTCTGGTTTGCCGAGGCCGCGGTGCTGCTCACGGCCCGCAACCCCCAAGTCTCGCCGTGGTTCGGCCTGCTGGTGGGATTGTATCCGGTCTTCGAGACGGTGTTTTCCATCTACCGCCGCCGTATCCTGCGGCGGCGCAGCGCCGGGCTCCCCGACGCCCTGCACCTGCATTCCCTCATCTTCCGTCGGTTCATCCGCTGGGCCATGGGGAAGGCTGCCGCCCGAGACCTCACCCGCCGCAACGCCGCCACAGCACCCTACCTCTGGTTCCTGGCGCTGACCTCCATCGCCCCGGCGGTCGTCTTCTGGCGGCATACCTCGGTGCTCGCCCTCTTCGCCCTGGCCTTTATCCTGTTCTATATTTGGGCCTACCAGCGCATCGTGCGCTTCCGCACCCGCGAGCTTGCGCCCTGGCGCCGCCGCTGAGGCGTCCGCTCTCCAATCCGCCCTCCACGCGCATTTGACGCCGCGAAACTTCTCCGCCACAAGGCCTGCCGGGAGGTTGCCGATGAACGACTACGCTGTCCGCCGTACCCGTCTCCAAGCCGCCATGGAGGCTGCCGGAGTGTGCTCCTTGCTCGTCTCCGCCCCTGCCAACCGCTACTATCTCTCGGGCTTCGAACTCCACGACACCCAGTGCAACGAGTCCTCGGGCGTGCTCCTCATCCGCCTGGACGGGCCGAACGCGCTCCTCACCGATTCCCGCTTCGAGGAGACGGCGACCGAGTGCCTGGGCGCGGAATCCGTGGTCATCTACCGTCGCCGCAAAGACCTTGCCGCCATGCTGAGCGACCTCGGCGTCGCCGAACTCTGGGTGGAGGAAGACTCCCTGTGCGTCCGCGAATACCGGGCCTTGGCGGAAAAGATCCAGCTGCACCCCGCCCCGCCCTTGGTGGAGGAGATGCGCCGCATCAAGAGTGCAGAGGAAATCGCCCGGCTTCGGGCGTCCTGCGCCGTCAACCACCGGGTGTTCGCCCGGGTAACCGAGATGCTGCGCCACGGGATCACCGAGGCCGAGCTCGCCTGGGAGCTGGAACGCAGCTTCCGCGAAGCCGGGGCCGAGGCCTTGAGCTTCCCCACCATCGTCGGATTCGGCCAAAACGGCGCCAAGGCCCATGCCATCCCCGGAAACCAGCGCCTGGAGCCCGAGACCCCGGTCCTGGTGGACATGGGCTGCCGTCTACAGGACTACTGTTCGGACCAGACGCGCAGTTTCTGGTATGGCAGCCGCCCCGGTCCAGAGTTTTCCCGCGCCCTCGCCCTGGTGCAGGAGGCCCAGGCCGCGGCCATCGAAGCAATCGCCCCTGGAGTCCCGTGTGCCGAAGTGGACCGTGTGGCCCGGGAGTTTCTGGCCCGCCATGGCGTGGCCGAGCACTTCACCCACAGCCTCGGGCACGGCATCGGTCTGGAGACGCACGAGGCCCCGCGCTTGGCGGCCCACGATCCCACCATCCTGGAGCCGGGCATGGTGGTCACCGTGGAACCGGGGCTCTATTTCCCCTGGGGAGGCGTGCGCTGGGAACACATGGTGGTGGTGACCGAAACGGGACACGAAGTCCTCTAGATGCATCCGGGCGCTCCCCAGCCCCCCCACAAAAGCCCATGCCCAACCACTCCCCAACTCCAAAGCCACGACGCAGCCGCGTCCTCTACGTGGAGGTCCCGCGGACCGACATCGCCCGCTTCCGCTTTCTGCTGGAGGCCTACGGGCACCTGGCCATTGCCACGGTGCTTGATCGCTTTCGGGCGGTACTCAAACTGCGATGCACCCGTGAAGCCGAAACCGAGGTGCGCGCCCTACTTCCCGCCCTCGGCGCCCGTCTCCTCCTGGATCCCGAAGAAGCGCCGGGCCGTAGCCCCGCAGCGCCGCCACACGAGCGCCGGGTCCTCCCCACGCAGCCGGGCCACCTCCCGGGCCGTGAAGACCAGTAGCGCGGGTTCGTTGCGCTGGCCCCGGTACGGTTCGGGCGCAAGATAGGGACAATCGGTCTCCAGCACGAAGGAATCGGGAGGAAGCCCCGCCACTGCGGCCCGCAAGGCGTGATTCTTGGGAAAGGTCACCGGGCCGGGGATGGAGAGGATCCAACCGCGGCGGACGATCTCCGCCGCCCAATCGGCGCCCAGCCCAAAACAATGCCACAGCACCGGCCGGTGGGTAAGGCCCATGCGTTCCAAAATGGCGAGGGTGTCGTCTTCGGCCTCACGGCTGTGGATGACCACGGGGACATCCAATCGGAGGGCGAGCTCCAATTGGCGGCACAAGGCATCCTGCTGCACGGCCCGGGGATGGAAGTCATAGTGGTAATCCAGGCCGATCTCGCCCACGGCGCGCAGGCGGCTATCCTCGCGAAAGGCGGCTTCCATGGCCGCCAAAGCATCGGGGGTCGCTTGATCCGCCTCGTGCGGGTGGATGCCCAAGAGGAAAAACACTCCAGGCACGCGAAACCGCGCATGGTCCGCAGCGTACGCCGCAGGCCCCAAGAACACGTTGCCCACGGCGCTCACGCCGCAGGCGCGCGCCCGCTCGAGCACGAGGAGCGGATCTTCGTAGCGGTCTCCGTCCAAATGGGCGTGGGTGTCCACTCCGCCTGGCGGCAGCGCCGCAGCCTCCGGCGCCGGCCGTGGGGCTTTGCGGCTCACCGCGAAACCTCCCGCTCGCCCTTTTCCCACGCCGGGAAGGGCACGGCCTCGTCCACCAGCATCACCGGGATCTCGTCCCGAATGGGATAGACCAACTGGCAGGCCGCGCAATGCAGCCCCTCTTCCGCGCCCAGCACCACCAGATCGCCCTTGCAGGCCGGGCAGCACAAAATCTGCAGCAATTCCGGATGTAAGGCCATAAATCCTCCTCAAAAGCGCCTTTACCGCAGCGTTTCCGCTGCGGCCTTCGGGGCTTACGCCGAGGCGCGCCCAAGCTCAAGGGCAAGCCTTGTGTTTTCCCCGGAAGAGAATACAACTCCGCCCATGGCAACACGCATACTCCTTGACATCGGCAACACCACCATCAAGGCGTGCCTCGCCACGGACGAAGGCTTAGGGCCCGTGTACACCCTGCCCACCATCCATCACCACACCGCCGACAGCCTCGGCCTTGCCCTGGACGCCCTGCGCCAGCGCCACGGAGTGGACACGGTCGCCGAGGTGGTCGCTTCGTCCGTGGTGCCCCCTTTGGACCCATTGGTACGTCAGGCTGCCCAGCGTTTTTGGCAGTGCCCCGCACGCTTTGTGCTCCAGGATATCGTGCTTCCCTTGGAGAACCGCTACGCCCGGCCCCAGGAAGTGGGCGCGGACCGCTTGCTCGCCGCATACGCCGCCCGCATGCTCTTTTCCGCCCCCACCCTCATCGTGGTGGATTTCGGCACGGCCACAACCTTTGATTGCGTCCAGGAAAACGCGTACCTGGGCGGACTCATCGCCCCAGGCGTGGCGAGCTCCGTGGCGGCGCTCGGCGCGCAAACGGCCAAGCTTCCGCACATCATCCTGGAGCTCGACGACACGACCCTTGCCATCGGCACCAGTACCCGCCAAAGCATGAACCATGGTGTGCTCTTCGGCTTTGCCGCCATGGTGGAAGGCTTGGTGGCCCGCCTGCGGCAACGCCTTGAAGACCCAAACGCCCAGGTGGTGGCCACCGGAGGCTTTGCCTCCACCATCGCCCGGATTACCGACGCCCTGGAGCACCTCGTCCCGGACCTGCTGCTGCGCGGGCTGCAGCGGATCGCATTTTCCCCTATCCCCTAACCGTTGAAGGAGGAGGCATGAGCACCATTACCGGCATTTTCGCCCGGGAGATTCTCGACTCTCGCGGCAATCCCACCGTGGAAGTGGAAGTGGTTCTGGAATCCGGGGCCAAAGGCCGCGCCGCCGTGCCCTCAGGGGCGTCCACCGGCACCCGCGAGGCGCTGGAGTTACGCGACGGCGACCCCGCCCGCTACGGCGGCAAGGGCGTGGAGACCGCGGTCAAGAATGTCATGGAAGACATCGCCGCAGAAGTGGTCGGCATGGACGCGCTGCGCCAGAACGAGGTTGACCAGGCCCTCATCGATCTGGACGGCACGGAGAACAAAAGCCGGCTGGGCGCCAATGCCATGCTGGGCGTGTCCATGGCCGTGGCCCGGGCCGCGGCGACGCATGTGGGTTTTCCCCTTTTCCGCTATTTGGGCGGGGTCAATGCCAAGGTCTTGCCCGTGCCGCTCATGAATATCGTCAACGGTGGCGCCCACGCGCCCAACAACCTGGACATCCAGGAATTCATGATCGTCCCCTTGGGCGCCGAGACCTTCCGCGAGGCCCTGCGCATGGGCGCGGAGACTTTCCACACCCTGAAAAAAATCCTCCACAAGGACGGCCACGTCACCAGCGTGGGCGATGAGGGCGGCTTTGCCCCCAATTTGGCGAGCCATGACCAGGCCCTCGGCTACATCGTCCGCGCCATCGAAGAGGCTGGCTACGTGCCGGGCAAACAGATCTCCCTCGCCCTGGACGCTGCGGCCTCCGAGTTCTTCCATGACGGCAAGTACGTTTTCGCCGGCGAGGATCGCACCTTCTCCGCCGAAGAGCTCACCGACTACTACGCCGAATTGGCCAACAAATATCCCATCATCAGCCTGGAAGACGGCCTGGCGGAGGGTGATTGGGACGGCTGGGAGTACCTGTCGGAAAACCTCGGCGACCGGCTGCAACTGGTGGGCGATGATATCTTCGTCACCAACCCCACGCTTTTGGCCGAAGGCATCCTGCGCGGGGTGGGCAACGCCATCCTCATCAAACTCAATCAGATCGGTACGGTCACCGAAACCTTGGACTGCATCGAAATGGCACGAAGCGCGGCCTACGCCACGGTCATCTCCCACCGCTCGGGCGAGACCGAAGACAGCTTCATCGCCGACCTTGCGGTGGCGGTGAACGCCGGTCAGATCAAGACCGGCTCGCTGTGCCGCTCCGATCGCTTGGCCAAGTACAACCAGCTGCTGCGTATCGAGGAAGCCTTGGACGACATTGCCATCTACTATGGCCCGGCCATGGCGGCCAATTGGTACGACGAAGACTAAGGCAAGCGGCCCCTCGGGGCCGCTTCGTTTTGCGGTGGCCAAGGCCCCGCTTTCGCATCCCATAAGGAGAACTGCATGATCGTGCTCGACGGCAAGGCCGTAGCCGCCCAGATGCGGGCGGAAATCCGCGCCGAAGTGGAGAACATCCGCGCCCGTGGCGGACGCGTCCCCGGGCTCTGCGTCATTTTGGTGGGGGAAGATCCGGCATCCCAGGTATACGTGCGCAACAAAGAACGGGCGTGTGAGGAAGTCGGCTTTGTCTCTCAGGTCATCCGCATGCCGGAGACAACCACACAGGAAAGCCTCCTGGCCACCATCGACGCCCTCAACGCCGACCCTGCGGTGGACGGCATCCTACTCCAGCTCCCCTTACCTCGCGGCCTCGACACCCAAAAGTGCCTTACCCGCATCGCCCCCCACAAGGACGTGGACGGGTTCCACCCGGAAAACATGGGCCGCCTCGTACAGGGCCTCCCCGGGCTGCGGCCCTGCACCCCGGCCGGAGTCATGGAGCTTCTGCGACGCTACGACATCACCTGCGCAGGCAAACACGCCGTGGTGGTAGGACGCAGCACCATTGTGGGCAAGCCCATGGCCCTCATGCTCCTGGAAGCCCACGCCACGGTCTCCGTGTGCCACTCCCGCACTCCGGACCTGGGGGCCATCACCCGCCAGGCGGACATCCTCGTGGCCGCAGTGGGCATGCCGTGCCTCATCCGGGAAGACATGGTGGCCGAAGGCGCCGTCGTGGTGGATGTGGGCATCAACCGCACCGAAGCAGGCCTTGTGGGCGACTGCGACTATCCCGCACTCACTCCCAAGGCCGCGGCCATGACGCCTGTGCCCGGCGGCGTGGGGCCCATGACCATTGCCATGCTGCTTGCCAACACCCTTACGGCCTACCGCCAGCACTCCGCCCCGCGCGTTTAAGCAACGAGCACGCCACAATAGCCCACCACCCGGTCGGTGTCGCCGCCGGCATCGGCCGAGGTGGCATAGCCCACCAGTTCGGCCGTCTTGGCGCCCCGGATGCACGCCCATTGCAGCCCCAAGGTCATGGGGTAGGCCCCGCACATGGAGATCCCATGCTCGCGCACGACACCGTAGAGCCCCATGGGATCGAGGGCGAGGATGCGATCAATGGCCAGACGGTCCACCTTCCGGGTGGTGGCGTCGTCGGCGAAGTGATTCATGTCGGAACTCACCACCACGCTGACGGGCTCCTCCCACGCCTGAGTCACCTCGGCCATGCGGGCGGCAACCCCCGCAAGCACCTGCGGCCGGGGATCGGCCACGGCGATAGGTACGATGCGCATGGCAGGATTTTTTCCGAAAAGGAAAGGGAGGAGGACTTCCAGTGAGTGCTCCCGCAGATGCGCCGCCGTGTCTGCAGTCAGGCTGGGCTCGGCCTCCAGGAGCGCCTGCGCCAGCGCGGCGTCCACCTCCAGCGCCCCTCCTGGGATATGCCACCGGCCGTGGGGCCATACTGCCATGGGGGCTCCCAGGCCGGTGTGGTTGGGGCCTAAAAGGATCACGGTCTGCGCCAGGTTGGCCGCACCAAGCGTTTCGCCCGCCAGACGGCCGGAGAACATGTAGCCCGCATGGGGGGCCATGGCCAAAAGGGTCGGGTGCTGTCGCTCCTTTCCTTTGGCGAGGGCGGCACGCACCACGCCGCTGAGGGTTTCTGGGTCCTGAGGATAAAATTGTCCGGCAACGATAGGGAACCGATCTTGGCTCATCGACATCTCCTTTCCCAAAGGCGCTTTTCGCCGCATCCAATGCCCGTGGGCATGCCGCCTTCACTCCCACTGTACGCGGTTATTGAAGGCGATCCAGACGCTCGGCAATGGCCGCGGCCGTGAGGTCCGAACGGGCCATGCGGGCATACAGGGAATCCGGGGCCGCGTCGATCAGGGCGTTGAGGCTCGCCCGCCAGGCCTCTTCCCGGGCCAAACGCCGCTCAATCTGGGCCTTACGATACACCCATGCGGACCACTGGGGGGTCTTCGGCTCCAGCCGACGCTCGTATTCTTCAGCCCACATGAGGGCCTCATCGAGGCGGCCGGTGTTTTCCGTGATATCCGTCAACATGGCCAAAGCGTCCCGGATCTTTTCGGGATCGCTGTTCTTGTGCAGCAGTAAGGAAAGGGCTTCCTGGGCAGCAGTGTACGCTTGCTCCCACTCTCCTTCGGCATACGCGGCGCGAGCGAGAAAATAGAGGGCATGGCCCCGCTGCGTGGGCGGGAGATCCACGTCGATGGCCAAGTGCCGCCAGATGGCAAGGGCGTCTTTTTCCTGATTCAAATTCTCAAACGCAAGGGCGAGGGCGTAGTCCACCTGACGCTGCCGCGCTTCACCCAAATTCCAGTCCTTCACTCGGGAGGCCAAGTCCACCACGTCGCTCCAGCGCCCCAAATCCACGAGCACGGCCAGGGCCAAATCCAGGGCAGGCAGGGAAAACTCCCCTTGGGCAATGGAGCCGTAGAAGAAGGGACGGGCGATCTCCAACGTCTTCTCAGGCTGTCCGAGCTTGAGGTAGGCCATGGCCAAGGCCAGGCGCAGACGATCGCTTTCCAAAAGCCGCTTCGCCATATCCGGATTGGCCTCGAAGCGGGTCACAATGCCGCGATAGTTTTCCTCCTCCGCATCCCGGGCCATCCACCGGGTAAGCGCGGTGAAGATGGTTTCCTTTGCCCGAGACGCCAGCGCATGCTGGGGATAGTCCTGCAAAAAGCGTCGGCCTTGGGCCACGGCCTCATCAAAGCGGCCGGTCCACAAATACCACATGGCGAGCTTGAGGCGGGCGATGGGGGCCAAGGGCGAGTCCGGAAACCGGGTGACGATGTCGGTATAGATGCGCTCCGGCCGCAGGCTGAAGGGCCGATCGAACACCGCGGCCATGCCTTCCAGGGTGGGAGAATCCACGATGCCTTCTTCGGCCAGACGCATCATGGCAATGAGCCCGCCTTCCTTGTCCGGAAATTCGGCGGCCGCCTTTTCGTAAATCCTTTTGGCGGCCTGAGGACTATTTTGCCGAAGATAGATATCACCGATGCGGGCCAGCGCCATGTCCGCGGAGGCACCTTTGTCGCCCATCAGGTTGTAGTAGAGCCACAGCCGCTCCCGAGCCGCATCGAGCAAGCCATGATTCATGGCCACCTGCCCGGCCAGGGAGAGGAATTCCGGGTCGTCGATGTAGTAGCGGGGCCAGCGTTTCTCCACGAAGTCCACGATCTCCCAGGCCTTGGCCCAAAACCCGAGTTCAGCCAAGGCGCGCACCAAGCCCACCGCACTTTGGAGCACCGGCTGGGAATCGGGATACTGCTGGATTACGGCCTGAAAATGGTCTGCGGCCTGACTCCACTGTCCCCGCCGGGAAAAATACTCCCCCCAATAGTAATCGATGAGCGGGACGTGGAAATCTCGGGGGTACTTGCGGCGCAGAAGATCGAAATAGGCCTTGGCCTCGGGCTCGTTGCCCACGGCAAGATTGAGGTACCCCAGATTGATGAGGGCTTGGGGCGCGCGGACGGAGGCAGGATTAAAGTTCAGGGCCTCCAAGAAGGCTTCGCGGACCTTGAGGTACTGACTCGCCAGGTCGTCCTTGGCCTCTTTCATGCGGAGCTCGGCCAGGGTGTACAGCACCTCTTCACGCAAGTGATCCGGGAGATCTGGATACCGACGCAAGGACTCCAGGCCGTCGAGAGCGCCGGGGATATCCCCTCGGGCCAAGGTTTCCTGTACGGTTTGAAAGAGATTTTCCAACTCCGCCGTGCGCTGGGCGTCCGTGGCGTTGGCCTCGGACTGCCCAGGAGAAACAGTTTCCGCACTGGCGTTGGTGTTTGCGGCTACCGACGCAGGAGGCTGTTCCGCACCGGCCGGGGGGGTGGACTTGGCCGTGGCATTGCGAGCGTCTGCGTTTTCGCGCGGCGAGGAAGATTCAGGAGCGCCACCAACGGCAGCCGCGGGGGGCTCTGCAGGGGGGGCTGGGTTCGCGGCCCCCTCCGCAGACACCGAGGCATTGACTTCTGCCGATTGCAGTGCCCCTGGCGCGGCGGACGGGCTTTCTCCGCCCGTTTGCTGCGGCCCCGAGGGCGCCTTAGTGAACGTCGGCGACGCAGCAGCCTGCAGCACTTCGCCGGGACGCTCCGGGGTAGCGGTCGCATCGATGCGGGAGCGCACGCGGTGGGGGGACGGCGGCGGAGGCCCCGCCGGGGCAATGGCGGCGCGCATCCGGTGTGCTGGCGTTTCGTTCCCCCCTGCCGCGGGCGGCTGTATCTCCAGGTGGGGGATCGATATGGTCGTATTGGCGGAAACATCCGCCGGAGGGAGCTGCGCGGCGGAGGCGTTTTCCGGAGGCGGCGGAGTGTCGGCCGAGGTGTTGGACGCTCCCTCAGGAGTCGCGTTCTTCTCCGTGGCATTGGCCGCCGGGGGAGTTTTGGGCCGGCGCGTAAGCTCCAGCACAATTTTGTTCTCCCGCGGCAACGGATAGGCGAGATAATCCACATCTTCACGCCGCAGCTGGACCACCAAGGCGTCCCCTTCCACCCGTACGGCGGCGACAAGACGGGATGGCGTCAGGTCAAAAGGTGCAGGCCGGGCTTCGGCTTTCCAAATGCCTTGAGGCAGGCGCAACGTAATTTCCGTGGCGCTGGTGCGGGCCGTGTCCAACGGCGGCATGACGGTATCAAAGTGGAAGACGAGCCGCTCATGCTGAGGCTGCCGGCTCCAATAATAGCTCGCCGCCCTTACAGGAAGCGGGACAAGGAGCAGAAGGCTGCCAAAAAGGGGCCAGATGCACCTGGCAAAAATAGAGTGCCGCACGCCGAGCCTCTAGCAAGAATCGGGCAACTTGAAGCAACACCAACCAAAATTCCGTCATGTTCCTGCTGCGATCCAGGGCCGCGGCTATCCACGCTTTTTGAGCTTTTCGATGAGGGTGGTCCGCTTGATGCCCAAAAGTTCGGCCGCCCGGTTTTTGACCCCATCGCTTTGGCTCAGGGCCTCGTCCACCAGCCGGGCCTCGGCGGCATCGAGAAATTCCTTGAGCCCCAAGCCCAGGGACTCCAAATCCGCCAAGGTCGGCCAACGAAATCCCTCCGACGCGGACGCGGGTTCGGGCAGGGGCGGCTCGCACCCCACTTCCTGCAAGATCTTGGCAGGCAAATCCTGAAGGCAGATTTGGTCCCCTTCGCAGAGGATGGTCATGCGCTCCATGAAATTTTCCAGCTCGCGCACGTTGCCCGGCCAGGAATAGGCCAGCAGCGCAGCATGGGCCTCTGGGGAGAGCGGCAGCGGCGGCCGCTTTTGGCGCTGGCAGAAGCGCTGGAGAAAGTGTTCGGCCAGGAGCACGATGTCGTCTCCGCGTTCACGCAGCGGCGGCAAATGGATGGGGATGACGTTGAGGCGGTAGTAGAGGTCCTCACGAAAACGCCCCTGACGGACTTCCTCTTCCAAATCGCGGTTGGTCGCCGCCACCACGCGCACGTCAGCATGCAGGGTCTTGGTGCCGCCGACGCGCTCGAATTCTTTTTCCTGCAGGACGCGCAGGATCTTCACTTGCAAAGCAAGATCCATCTCACCGATTTCATCGAGAAAGACCGTCCCGCCTTCCGCCAGCTCAAAACGCCCTGCCTTGGTACGGATGGCATGGGTAAAAGCCCCTTTCTCATGACCGAAGAGCTCGCTCTCCAGAAGATCCCTGGGAATGGCCCCGCAATTGATGGGCACGAATGGTTTGTCCCGGCGGGGGCTGTTCCGGTGCAGGGCACGCACCAGAAGTTCCTTGCCCGTGCCGGACTCCCCGGTCACGAGCACCGTGGAATCCGTGGGAGCTACTTTGGAGAGTACCCGAAAAACCCCTTGCAATGCCGGGCTTGCGCCCAGTATCCCCGATGTGTCGAATGCCATGGTCACCTGCCTCGTTGCCCACTTCCTGATGCGGACCGCAGGCGCTGTCAAGAATATGACGCTTCTTTCCTTTCCTCATCCCCTCACTTCGGCACAATTCGTCCGCCGGGAAAAGCGCTTTCTGGTGCATTGCCTGGTGGACGGGCGACCTGCCATGGCGCATACCAATAATTCCGGATCCATGCGTGGACTGTTGCGCCCCGGGATGCCCATTCTCCTGTCACGGGCCACGTCTTCGGGGCGAAAACTGCCCTATACCCTGGAACTGGTCTGCCCGGAGACGACATGGATCGGCGTCAATACCGCCGTGCCGGGGCGGATGCTCCGCCAGGCCGTGCACGAAAACGCCATCCCGGAATTCGCCGGTTTTGCGCAGCTGCGCGCAGAAGTCCGCCACGGCCAAAGCCGGTTGGACTTTGTCCTGGACGGCCCTGCAGGGCGCATCTGGGTGGAGACCAAAAACGTCACTCTGGCGGAACAAGGGACGGCCCTCTTCCCCGATGCGGTCACGGTTCGAGGCACCAAGCATGTGGAGGAACTTACCGCCATGGCCAAGGCAGGGGTCGAGACCGCGATTTTCTTTGGTATCCAGCGTACAGACTGCGCGGCCTTCGGCCCTGCCGCCCATATCGATCCGGCCTTTACTCAGGCATTCGCCGCAGCGCTCCGCGCCGGCGTGCGTATGCTCCCCTATGTCTTGGAGCCGTCCCCAAACGGCATCCGTCTGCGGCACCGCCTTCCTCTTGTCCTTCCCGGAGCGTCATCATGTCCGACCATTTGACCCGCGTTCTCGCCCCTTCCGTCAATCTTCGCGCCGTGGCGTGCATCACCACCAATACCGTGGCCGAAGCCTGCCGCCGCCACCAGCCAGCGCCTACGGCGGCCGTGGCCCTCGGCCGGGCGCTCACCGCCGGGGTACTGCTCGGCGCCTTGCTCAAAGGCCGGCAGCGTCTCGCCCTCAAGTTCGAAGGCAGCGGTCCGCTGGAAAAAATTGTGGTGCAAGCCGATGCCCACGGCGGGGTGCATGGCTACGTGGCCCATCCAGACGTGGATCTGCCGCTTCGTCACGACCGTTTCGACGTCGCCGGAGCCTTGGGGGCCGGGGTGCTTACGGTCTCCAAGGACCTCCTCCTCAAGACCCCCTATCAGGGAGTGGTCCACTTGGTCTCAGGAGAGATCGGCGAGGACGTGGCCTACTACCTCACCGAATCCGAGCAAATCCCCTCGGCAGTGGGCGTCACCACCATCCCGGACGCCCACGGGGGCGTCATGGTGGCGGGTGGGTTTCTCATCCAAAGCCTTCCGCCGGCCAATGCAGATGCCGTCGACGCGGTTTTGCAGCGCATCCAAACCTTGCCGCCTCTTGGCCGGATTTTCCACGACGAGCCGTCCGCTCAAGGACTTTTGGAGCGCATCTTCCACGGCATGGACATGGAAGTTCTCGAAACATCCCCCGTGGCGTTCCGGTGCAGTTGCTCCGAGCAGCGCATCCTTCAAGCCCTGGGCACCTTGGGGCGGGACGAACTCTTGCGCCTCGCCGCAGAAGAAGAGGCCACCTCCATCCGCTGTGAGTTCTGCGGTGAAGAATATCGCTTTTCCCCGATCCAACTCCACGAGCTCGTGCGCCAACTCCCCAGCCCCCCGCAGCCGGAAAGCGGCGCCCCTGCCTAATGGGGTGCATCGGCACCGTTAAATGAGGGTGTCGAGGAGCGCCCCAGTCATGTCCGCCTGGGTACGGATGGCCACGGCATTGGCGGCATAGGCCGCCTCGTCTTGCACCATCTGCACCATCTCCGTGGCCAAATCCACGTTGGAGCCCTCCACGAGGGTATCTTCCGGGCCCGGCACGAGCGGGCCTGCAGAGGTGTCTTCGCGGATTTCCGCCACACGCACGCCCTGGTCGCCAGGACCGCTTTCCAGGCGGGCCTCCTTGGCGCGGTAGCCGGGGGTGTTCATGTTGGCCACGTCATTGGCCGTGACCGCCTGCGAGATGCCGAGTGCCGAAATAGCGCTGAGATTCGTCTCCATGGCGCCCTCCTTGTGCGAACAGTATGGAGCGATGCCGTCTTCGTCCAGAGGCCGGCACGGAATTTATGCGCCGGCCTCCCATTCCACGACCTGACGACGGGTCGCGGCGGGTTTTGGGAACTCCACCCCGACCGCAAGGAGCCTGGGCTTCCGAGGAGCGCAGCGGTATTTGGCGGCGTCGTTGCGGGCCTGCAGCTGCGCCCAAACCTCGCCGGGAGAGGAACTCACCTTGAGCGCAACGCGCCATAGCGCGCCGAACCGGCCTGGGGCATGCGGTCCAGCCGGCCCCAAGCGCTACGTACGAGCATCGTCAGGACCGTCCACGGAGAAGGTCCAGCGTCGCGCACTATCGCGAAGTGGGCGCCGGAGGCTACGGTCCATGCGGCCCGTCGGATGTCCTTCAGCAGGACGGATGCGGATCACGGGGCAACTGCGGCGTCGGCGCCTCGCCGTCGGTCCACGACTCGATACACGCATAGGCGCTGTGGTTATGGATGGACTCCATGGACTCCACCTCCACCCGAAAGCCCTGCACCCGGGGATGAGCGGCCAGGCGCTGGGCCGCAGCGCGCACCACATCTTCCACAAAGGCCGGATGGGCAAATGCCGTCTCGGTGACGTGCTTTTCGTCCTCCCGCTTGAGCAGCGGGTACACCGGCGAGGATGCCGAGTCCTGGGCGATGGCGATGAGGTCTTCAATCCAGAGCATGCCGGAAAACTGGGCCTCCATGCGTACCAGCGCCCGCTGGCTGTGGGCACCCTCCCGACTGATGGCCTTGGAGCACGGGCACACGGTCATCACCGGGACCTCCACCCCCAAGGTCATACGGGCGCCGTCTTCTCGAAGGCTGCCGCGCAGCCAACAGCTGTAGTCCATGGGCGCCGCGCTGCCGGTCACTGGGGCATGACGCGCCAGAAAATACGGGAACCGAAAGCACAGGAACGCCCGTCGCGCCTCCAGACGAGCGCGCACATCGGCCAGAAGTGTGCGACAGGTCTGGGCATCCAGAGCGAAGTCCGCCGCAGCCAGGGCCTCGAGAAACCGGCTCATATGCGTGCCTTTGAAATGCGCCGGCAGCTCCACCCCCAGCTCCACCTGGGCCACGGTATGCTGCACCCCACGCTCCCGGTCCCGCACCCGAAGCGGCACCGCCACGTGCCGCACGCCCACCCGGTCGATGGGCAGGGGGACTTCCGCCGGATCCCGCTGCACGTCACGCATTACGGCAAATCCTGACCTGTAGTGGACAGGGTGAGCTTGCCGTGCTTCACCCCTTTGGTGGCGATGAGCCGCTCCGCGGTCACCTTGAGCTCCTGACCCGGGCCACGCAGGACCAGGACTTCCATGCAATTGTGGTGGTCCAGGTGCACGTGCAGGGACACCACGATGACATCCAAAGACGAGTGCTGGATCTCGGTCATCTTCTGGGCCAGATCCGATTGGTGGTGATCGTACACCAAAGTGAGGGTACCGACCATCTCTTTGGCTTTGTTGATATCTTCCCACTCCTTCTGCACCAAGGCGTTCCGAATCAGATCCCGGATGGCCTCGGAGCGGGTCTGGTAGCAGCGCTCCTCACACAGGGCGTCGAACTTCTCCAGCAGGTCCGAATCCAGCGACACGCCAAAACGGATGGTCTGTCCCATGCTCACTCCCCCTTGAGTTGGAGTTCCCAAATACGCACGAGCGACGGTTTCCCGTACCAGGGAAGCTCCGCTTCCTGCCGGCAGATGACCCGCCAGCCACAACTCCGGAAGCGATCCCATACCGGACGGGACACCGCCCGGTCCGGATCCGACAACCACACCCGACCCCCCGGGGCCAAAAGCCTCCGGAAAAGCCCTTCCAAGGCAGGGAAAAACCGCGTCTCGTACAAAATATCCGCCCCCCAAATGCGGGCAAAGCTCGCAGGCCGAAACGGGGGGCGATTCCAATCCCCGGCCACCCAGCTCGGCGCGACGGCCACGGCGTTGTGCACCGCGTTCCTGCGAGCAAAGGCGAGCGCGCCATGGATGAGGTCCATCCCCACCACCTGCGCCCCGCACTGCGCCGCCACCAGACTGGAAAGCCCAAGGCCGCAGCCCACATCCAGGCAGCGCAGCCCCTGCACGGCCACACCTTCGCGCGCCACGAACCGGGCGAGCCCCACTGCGGCGGGCCACAGCTCGACCCAGTAGGGGATACGGTCTTCGGCCGCAGGGTCGTCTTCAGGAAAGTCCGCCCACAGGCTCTCCAGATCCGCCGGCCGCAAAAGCTCCCAACGCCGTCCCGCCACTTGAGCACAGAGCACGCCGCCACTCATACCGCAGCCTCCTCTTGGCGCGCGGCCCCAGCCATGTAGAGTCCAATGCGCGCCACTTCGCCCTCGTCGTCCGCAGCAAAGGACGCCACCACTTGCCCGCGGTACAAGACGACGATGCGATCGGCCACGGCCAGGGCTTCCGCCACTTCTCCGGTGACCAAAAGCACCCCGGCCTCTTCCCGCGCGGCCAAGAGGGCACGCCAGACTTCCTGGGTGGCGGCAATATCGAGCCCCTGGGTAGGCTGATCCGCCACCACCAAGCGCGGCCGACGGGCGAATTCCCGCGCCAGCACCAATTTCTGGAGATTGCCACCGGAAAATTGCCGGGCCGCCATCTCGGGCCGCGGGGGATAGACCCCGAAAGTGTCCATGAGCTCCACGACCTTGGCCCGCGCCCGCGCGCGCTCCATCCATCCCCAGCGGGAATAGCCCTGCCGGGTGGTGAGGAGGAAATTGTCCACCGTGTCCATGTCCCGACACACCGCCACCCCGAGGCGGTCCTCCGGGACATACCCGATGCCGCCCTGCCACGGGGCGCGGCAGTGAAAATCCGCCCAGGGTTGGCCCAAAATCCACGCCTCGCCTCCTTGCGGGGCGCGCAGGCCGCAGACCACTTCCACCAGGGCGCTCTGGCCATTGCCCGCCACGCCCACCACGGCCACCACCTCGCCCTGGCGCACCCGCAAATCCACTCCGGCCAAACCGCCTCCATGAACGCCAGAAAGACGCAGCACCGCCTGACGAGGCTCCACGGGCGGGCGATCCACCGCAAGCAGCACGTCCCGTCCCACCATGCGCCGGGCGAGCTCCGCCGGAGAAGTCACCTCGGAGACGAGCATCTCGTCCACGATGCGGCCGCGACGCAAGATGGCCACCTCATGCGCCACGGACAAGACTTCGTTCAGCTTATGGGAGATGAAGACCACCGCCACCCCTTCCTCGGCCAAGCGACGCAGCGCGACAAAAAGGGCCTCCGTCTCGGTGGGGGTGAGCACCGCTGTGGGTTCGTCCAGAATGAGCACCCGGCAGCCCCGGGCAAGGACCTTCACGATCTCCACCCGTTGGCGCTCGCCCATGGAAAGGTCCGCCACCCGGGCCATGGGGTCCACTTCCAACCCCAGGCGCTTGGCCAACTCCGTCACCCGACGGGCCTGGGCCGCGGGCGAAACCCACGCCCCGCCCTCCTGCCCCAAGGCGACGTTCTCCGCCACGGTCATGGCGGGCACCAAGGTGAAGTGCTGATAGACCATGCCGATGCCCGCGGTCAGGGAATCCCGCGTGGAGCGAAAGGCGGTCGGGACGCCATCCACCAGGATGGTGCCCTCATCCGGACGGTACTGACCGGCCAAGACCGCCATGAGGGTGGATTTCCCGGCCCCGTTCTCTCCGAGCACCGCCTTGATGCGGCCAGGCCGGATGTCCAGGCTCACCCCGTCACATGCCGTGACCGGGCCAAAGCGCTTGACGATATGCTGCAGGCGGATGATGGGCTCCACACTATCCCTGCCGCATGCCTGCAATGGGTTGGACGAACTGGGATTCGGCATCCCAAGGGAAGAGAATCCAGGTATCCTGGCTCACCTCCGTGATGAAGGTGTCCACCAAGGGGCGGCCTGCAGGCTTGGCGTAGAGGGTGGCGAAATGCGCCTTGGGGTACATCTCCCGAATCACCTTGGCGGTGCGGCCGGTGTCCACCAAATCGTCCACGATGAGCCACCCTGCGCCGTCGCCGGTGACACTTTTGAGCACCTGGACCTCGCCTTTGTGCTCCTGCCAATCATAACTGGCCACACACACGGTATCCACCAAGCGAATGTCCAACTCTCGGGCGACAATGGCCGCAGGCACGAGGCCGCCGCGCGTCACGGCGATGATCCCCTGAAAATACTCCAACTCCAAAAGCCGCCAGGACAACGCCTTGGCGTCGCGGTGCAACTGATCCCAGGAAATGGGGTAGGTTCGTTGATAGCGTGTCATGGTTATTCCGAAGGTTCGGGGTTGATGCCAAGGGCCGCCGGCGCCCCAAAGAAGCGTCCCCAGCGGCTTGAGACAGCGAGCACGACAATGGTCAGGACATAGGGAAGCATCAGCAAAAGGGACGACGGCACGGCAGTACCCGCGGCCTGCAGCCGAAGCTGAAAGGCCATGACGCCCCCAAAAAGATAGGCCCCCACCATCGCCCGGCCAGGACGCCAAAAGGCGAAGATCACGAGTGCCACGGCAATCCAGCCCCGCCCCGCGGTCACGCCATTGGTCCATAGATGGGTGAAGGCAAGGCTCAGGTACGCCCCCCCCACGCCGATGAGCATACCGCCCACGAGACACGCGCCCAGGCGCAACCGGGCAACGGAAAGCCCGGCCGCTCGGCACGCTGTGGGGCTCTCGCCTGCGGCCCGCAGCCGAAGCCCCCAACGGGTGCGGGAAAGCCCCACAGTGGCCGCCACCGGCAAGGCGTATGAAAAATACACCAGCACGTCCTGGCTGAAGAGCACCGGGCCAAGTACCGGAATCTCCCGCAACCCAGGAATAGGCATGGGGTCGAACCCCGGGGCCGCAAGGCCGACGTACGGCGTGCCGAGAAAATTGGCCAGCCCCGTGGCCAGGATGGTGAGGGCCAAACCCGAGACCACCTGGTTGGCCAGGGCGTAGGTGCAGACCACGCCGTGGAGCAAACAGGCCGCAGCCCCCGCACCCGCGGCAGCCGCCAGCCCCAGCCACGGGCTGCCGGTCGCCATGCTCATCCAAAAGCCTGCGAGCGCCCCGAGCAGCATGGCCCCTTCCACGCCCAAGTTGAGGATGCCCGCACGCTCCATGAGGATCTCTCCCACAGTGGCGTAGAAGATCGGAGTGCCGGCCTGCACTGCAGCCGCCAAAACCGGAAGGAGCATCTCTGCGGTCATGCCTGCCTCCGCACAATCTGGTAACGGGTCCAAAAGCCGCCCACGAGCACCATGAGCAGCATCGTCCCCTCCACCATGGTTCCAAAAGCCGCCGGCACCTGGAGATCCAATTGCAGACTCTCCAGGCCCACGCGCAAGGCCGCGAGGAAAAGCGCCACGACAGCCACGCTTCCGGATCGCAGGCCGGACAACCACGCCACCACGATGGCGGTATACCCATACCCCGTCATGATGCTCGGCTGCAGCCGGCCCAAAGCGGCCGAGACCTCCAAGAATCCGGCAAGGCCCGCCAAAGCGCCGCCCGCCACGAGCACCACGGCGACCCATGCCGCATACGGGATCCGGGCATAGCGGGCCGCCGCAGGATTTTGGCCGCAGACAGCGATCTCAAACCCCGCCCGGGATGCGCGCAGCACCCAGGAGAGGAGCACGCCCACCACCAGGCAGAGCACCACACCCCAATGGATGCGTGTGCCCGGCAGGGCCGGCACCAGGGCAGCGGGCGCAAACTCCGCGGTCATGGGGAAGCCAAAGCTCGCAGGGTCCTTCCACGGGCCAAAGACCAGAAATTCCAACACCAAGATGCCGATGTAGTTGAGCATCAACGTGACGATGGTCTCGTTCGCCCCGCACCATACCCGCAAAGCGGCGGCAATCATGGCCCATAGGCCGCCGGCCACCATTGCCGCAATGGCCATGAGCGGAAGCAGTACAAAGGCGGGAAGCGTCGCTCCCCACGTCAGCGCCACCCCAGTGGCCCCCACCGCACCCAAGGCGAATTGTCCCTCCGCGCCGATGTTCCATACCGCCATGCGAAAGGAAAGTCCTACCCCCAAGGCGCACAAAAAAAGGGGAATGGCCTTGAGCACACAGTCCTCCAGGGCCCACACCGAACCCACGGGGCTGCCGAGCAAGATTCCCATGCCGCGCCACGCCGGTTTGCCCTGGAAGCTCAAGAGGGCGCCGCCGACCGCCAAAGCTACGGCCACCGCCCCGAGAAAAACGAGACAGGAGCCCCACCAAGGGAGGGGCTCCCGCCGTTTACGTACAACAAAGGCCACAGGCTACTCCAAGGTCCCAACCACGCCGCGGACAAACCAGTTCATGGACAAAAGCTCCGCATCCGAGAGCGCCTTGCCTGCGGGCACCCGCTCCACACCCTTTTGGTCTGCGATGGGGCCCACAAACACAGGGTTTTCTCCCTTGCCAATGGCCTCCTTGGCGGCCTGCACCTTGGCGCGGACCTCTTCCGGCACCATGGGACCAAAGGGGGCGATGTCCACCACGCCCTTGTCCATACCCCACCAATAGGAGTCCGCCTTCCAGGTGCCTGCCTGGGCCTGGCGCACCATTTCCGTGTAGAAAGGAGCCCAGTTCCACACCGCGGCCGTCAAATGCGCCTTGGGGGCAAACTTGGCCATATCGGAATTGTAGCCCACGGAATACACCCCGCGTTCCTGCGCGTCCTCTTGAGGGGCCGGAGAGTCCTGATGCTGGGCGATGACATCGCAGCCTGCATCCAAGAGCGACTTGGCGGCTTCCTTTTCCCGCGCCGGATCATACCAGGTCTTGGTCCAGACCACGCGCACCTCGGCCTTGGGATTCATCGCCTGGGCGCCCAGGGCAAAGGCATTGATACCCCGGATCACCTCCGGGATGGGGAAGGCGGCCACATAGCCCAGAAGATTGGACTTGGTCATGGCGCCGGCCACCATGCCCGTCAGGTAGCGCGCCTGGTACATCCGACCGAAGTAATTGGCCATATTGGGCGCGGTCTTGTACCCGGAACAATGGAGGAATTTGACGTCGGGAAACTGTTTGGCCACTTTCAAGGTCGGGTCCATGTACCCGAAGCTCGTGCTGAAGATCATGTCGTAGCCCTTACGCGCCATGGTGGTGATCACGCGCTCGGCATCCTGGCCTTCAGGCACGGATTCCACGAAAGACGTGGTCACGCCCTCCATGGCCTCCACGGCCTTGCGGCCCTGGTCATGGGCGTACGAATACCCCGCATCGCCCACCGGGGAGACATACACAAACCCCACCTGGAAATCCTTGGCCCACGCCCCGGTGGTCCAGAGCAGCATGGCCAGCACCATCATCCATCGTGCGCGCATTCCATAACTCCTTGCGTCAAAAATACGGGAAAGAAGCCTCCAACACGTTACCTCAGGGCCATTGCACATAGCCAAGTGCACGCCCCGAGGCAATGGCACACCCGCGAGCCCGCCCCCAAGGAAGTCAGTCCGAAAACCGCCCGCGCCGATCGATCCAGCGCCCCAGCTCCTGGACTTCCGCCTCCCAAGCAGGGGAGAACCGAAGCATGACGAACCGGGCCCAGACCGCATCCAAAAAGTCCATGGCCTGCTCCAGAAGAAAAAGCTTCTCCAGGATGCGAGCATCCGGATCTTCGCCCTCTTCCAGACGCATATCCACTTTGGGGGTCTTGAGGCTGGAAAGCGTCAGCCGCGCCGCATCCACGCTCACGCTCCACTCGGCCTCGTCCTTTTCCAAGCGCAAGCGGACGCTATCCACCTTTTTCCCGGCAGCAAGACCGGTGCGCGCCTCGGTAAGGCTGGCCATGGGGCCGCTGCAGACCGCCGTTTCCCGGCCCTCGCCTTCGCCGCCGGTGACCCGCACCCGCTGCTCCACGAAAAGCCGAAAGGCCTCCCCGCCGGGGGTAGCAAAAAGGCCGTTCTCCCGCTCACTGACAAACCACAGCCAGGTCAAAAATTCCTGACCCAGATCGGTGGCGATACGGCGTGCGCGTTCCAAGTCCATCAGACAACTCCTGGGATGAAGATCGTGGGAGCATGGTCATCCAAAAGCGAAAGCTCCGCGACATCGAGGAGGGCTCGGGCAGAGAAATACGGATCCATGGGCTCCAGGTGCAGTCCAAAGGTCTGGGTGAACATCTCATGGAACAAATCGATGACCTTGGGATGCACCGAGGCCAGATATACATGATGGCGCCGTACATTCCAAACCACCTGAAATATCGCGGGGATCGGCAAGAACCGCGCCCGCAGCGCCAGGGCCACCCGCTCGCGGATCTCCAGCTTCTCGTCCTTGGAGAGGAACTTTTTGCCTTCCGCCTTGGCTGCGGCAAGGGCCTGGCCCATGGCCACGGTCACGTGTTTCTTGAAGACCGCGGCAGGCACCCGCCGCGTATCCAGGCGCAGGGCAAAGACGAGATAGTCTCCCAAATCTACGGGCTCGTTCTCAAACGAGGTGTCCAGCATATTGCCGAAGGCCACCCAGCCGAAGGAACGTTCCTCCGCCGTATTGTCGATGTCCCGAAAGGCGTACCGGCGCAGGCGCTCCGCAGCCTCCGCCAAAACGGTCGGCTCCACGGTGTCTTCCACCAGCCGAAATCGGGTAAGGCTCATTGAGCCAGCAAGAAATCCCATACGTATTCCTTATGTGAAGGGCACATGGTTTGACGAAAAGGCGCTTCTTTTTCTACATGGCCGGTGGCGTCAAGTCCATCTTCAGGAGCGCTCTCCATGACACGTGCCATCTGCATCCACGGCCATTTCTATCAGCCGCCGCGCTTTGACCCATGGCTCGAAGACGTCCTGCCCGAAGGCAGCGCCGCCCCGGACCACGATTGGAACGCCCGCATCTGCCGCGAGTGCTACACGCCCATGGCCCACGCCCGCCGGCTCGACGGCAGCGGGCTCCTCATCGAGGCCCTCAATGCCTATGCCTGGGTGAGCTTCAACTTCGGCCCCACCCTGCTCGCCTGGATGGAGCGCCACGCCCCGGACACCTACCAGCGCATCCTCGCGGCAGACAACGAAAGCCGCCACCGGCTCGGATACGGCAACGCCCTGGCACAGGTTTACCATCACGCCATCATGCCTCTTGCCCCACGCCTGGACAAAGAGCTGGAAGTGGCCTGGGCCATCCAGGACTTCCAGCACCGCTTCGGCCGCGCCCCTCAAGGCATGTGGCTGGCGGAGACCGCCGTGGACCTGGACACGTTGGACGTGCTGGCCGCCGCAGGCATCCAATTCACCATCCTCGCTCCGCGCCAAGCCAAGGCCGTTCGCCTGCCTGGCGAAGCCGAGTTCCATCCGGTGGACGAAGGAAGCCTGCCGGTGCACCAACCCTACCTGGTCCAGACCCCAGGCGGACACAGCATCTCCGTATTTTTCTACCACGGCCCGGTATCGCAGGCCGTGGCCTTCGAACGACTGCTGCAAAACGGGGAAGCCTTTTGGCAGCGGCTCACAGCCGGACTGGAAGCAGGGCTCCGCGCCATCGCCACGGACGGCGAATCCTACGGCCACCATTTCCCCTTTGGCGAGATGGCGCTGGCGTACGTCATCGAACAGGCCCGCAACGGCCGTGACGGGGTGGAACTCACCAACTTCGCAGCCTATCTCGCCGCCCATCCGCCCACGGCCGAGGCCCTCATCCACGAGAACTCCTCCTGGAGCTGCGTGCACGGCGTGGAGCGCTGGCGCTCCCATTGCGGCTGCACCACAGGAGAGCACCCCGATTGGGACCAGGAATGGCGCCGGCCCCTGCGCCGCGCCCTCAACTACCTCAAGTATTACGTCGATGACCACTACTTCTCGGCCATGGCCCGCCTGGGGGCCCATCCGGGAAGCATCCTCAAAGAGTATGGACGCGTCCTGTGCGGGGCCGAAGACCTGGAGGGCCTGCTGCGCCGCCACGGCATCGCCGACCCCAAGGATCAGGTGCAGGCGGCCCGCCTTTTGGCCATGCAACGCTGTTCGCTTGCCAGTTTTGCCAGCTGCGCCTGGTTCTTCGACGACTTAGCGCGCATCGAACCTTTGAACGGGCTCACCTGGGCGCGGCGCGCCCTGGATCTCTTGGCCGCCACCGGCGGGCCCGACGTGGAGGCCGGCATGGTGCGCATCCTCGCCGACGCCCACGCCAACCGTCCTGGCGCCGGCAGCGGCGCAGACCTCTGGGAGCACGAGGTCACGCCTCGACGCCCCAAGATGGAAGAACTCGCCCTCTACCTCTCCCTGGACGGCGGCATCCACAGCGGTGCCCGGGCAACGTGGCCGGGGCTGGAACTGCACGTGGCAGGCCACGAACACGACACCGTCCAGATCCACTACTCTTGGCCCCGCACTCTGGAGCGCGGCACCCTGGCCCTCACGGCACTGACCCTTGCCCGCACAACGCCGCATCGGCATCGACTTGCCCTCTCCCGAATCCTGGAGACCCAAAGCGAAGAGTCCCTCTTTCAGGAGAGCCTCCAACAGGCGATGCGCCTGGGCGCCGTGCTCGGCCCCTTCGACTTGGGGCAGCGCCGCTTTGAAACAAACATCCTCTTCCTGGCACCAGGGCTCGCTTGGGCCTGGATCACCCAAGCCATCGCCATGACTGGCGAACGGGTCCTTGCGCTGCGGGAACTTTTGGCCGCCAATCCGGAAATACGCGCCCTCATCGAGCGCCGCGCCGAAGCCCAGGCCGTGCGCCTCACCCATGGGCTCCCTGCCCAGGAGCAGGCCCTGGTGGATCTGGTGGGCCGCGCCCGGGAGCTGGGCCTCCAATGCGCCTGGTGGGAGGCCCAAAACCGCATCCTGGAACACCCGCAACGCGGCCGAATGCAGGAGGTCTGCCAGCACCTTTCGATTCGCGCCACTGCGTAACCCGGGTGCATCGGCCCCTGAAGTGGAGAAGGGGCTATGTGCCGGTCGTCCCCCGGCATCGCACCCGGCCCCGGCGAATATCCCGAAAGCTTGGGAGGCGAGCCCCAAGCTTCTCCCATACACTCCCGCCGTACGCACCATGGCACCAAAAAATTCCGGGCAGGCCCAGAAGGCCTGCCCGGAACGCGTTGGATTTCAGGACGGAGTTAGATCCCGCCTTCGCTCGCGGCCTGTTGCCGGGTTTTCATCCGGTACATGGCCCGGGCCAGGGCCGCCTGTACCCGAGCGTGGTCGACTTTCTCCTGCTGCTGCCGCATGCGCTGTTCCGCCCGCTCCTGGGCGCGGCGCGCGCGCTCCAGGTCGATCTCTTCGGCCCGCTCCGCCACCTCGGCAAGCACCGTTACCTTGGTGGGAGAGACCTCCGCAAATCCGCCGGCCACGAACACATACCGCTTCTTGCCATCTTTCTTGTAGTACAGGCTGCCGATGCCAAGCGCAGAGAGAAACGGGATATGATTGGGCAGCACGCCGAATTCACCGTTGATGCCCGGAGCGCCGACGTATTCCACTTCTTCGGCGAGCACCTTGCGGTCTGGCGTGACGACTTCAAGAGTGATGGTTTTTGCCATATCAATACCCCTGCTTCGTAAGGATTACAGTTTCTTGGCGTTCTCGAGCACCTCGTCGATGCCGCCCACCATGTAGAAGCAGGACTCGGGGATGGAATCGTGCTTACCGTCAATGATTTCTTTGAAGCCGCGGATGGTCTCCTCCAAGGGCACGTACCGGCCTTCCTTGCCCGTGAACTGGGCCGCCACGAAGAACGGCTGGGAGAGGAAGCGCTGGATCTTACGGGCACGGGCCACGGTGAGTTTGTCCTCGTCGGAGAGCTCATCCATGCCGAGAATGGCGATGATGTCCTGCAGATCTTTGTACTTCTGCAGGATCCGCTGCACGGCACGGGCGGTGTTGTAATGATCCCAACCGATGACGTTGGGGTCCAGGATACGGGAGGCGGAATCCAGGGGATCCACCGCCGGGTAAATACCCAGCTCGGCGATCTGACGGGAAAGCACGATGGTGCCGTCCAAGTGCGAGAAGGTGGTGGCCGGCGCGGGGTCGGTCAAGTCGTCCGCGGGCACGTACACCGCCTGCACCGAGGTGATGGAGCCCTTGTTGGTGGAGGTGATGCGTTCCTGCAGCTCACCGAGGTCCGTGCCCAGGGTGGGCTGGTAACCCACGGCCGAAGGCATACGGCCCAGGAGCGCCGACACCTCGGAACCCGCCTGGGTGAACCGGAAGATGTTGTCAATGAACAGGAGCACGTCCTGGTTTTCCTCGTCACGGAAGTACTCCGCAGCCGCCAAGGCGGTGAGGGCCACGCGGGCACGGGCCCCCGGGGGCTCGTTCATCTGACCGTATACGAGGCAGGCCTTGTCGATAACGCCCGCGTCGATCATTTCGTGGTAGAGGTCGTTGCCCTCACGGGTGCGCTCGCCAACGCCGGCGAACACCGAGATACCGCCGTGCTGCTTGGCGATGTTGTTGATCATCTCCATGAGGATAACGGTCTTGCCCACGCCAGCGCCGCCGAACATGCCCATCTTGCCGCCCTTGGGGAAGGGCACCAAGAGGTCGATAACCTTCACGCCAGTCTCCAGCACCTCAATCTTGGTGGACTGCTCGGTAAAGGCCGGGGCAGGACGATGGATGGGGTAGGTCTTCTCCGCATTGATGGGACCTTTTTCGTCCACGGGACGGCCCACCACGTTGAGGATGCGGCCCAAGGAGGCCTTGCCCACGGGCACCTGGATGGGGGCGCCCGTATCCTTGCCAATCTGTCCGCGCACCAAGCCGTCGGTGGTGTCCATGGCGATGCAGCGCACCACGTTGTTCCCCAAGTGCTGGGCCACTTCCACCACCAGGTTGTCCTCGGTGTCGTCGATGGTGGGGTTGGTGATGAGAATGGCGTTCATGATGTGGGGAAGTTTCCCCTCGGGAAACTCCAAGTCCACAACAGGCCCGATGACCTGGACGATTTTACCGGTATTGACTTTACTCATTGGCGTATGCCCCCTTATCCTTTCAGCGCTTCGGCGCCGCCGACGATGTCCATAAGTTGGGTCGTGATGCTGGCCTGACGCGCCTTGTTGAAGGCCAGCGTCAAGCTGCCCACCATTTCGTCACAGTTCTTGGTCGCATTGTCCATGGCGGTCATGCGGGCGGCATGCTCGCTGGCCGACGTGTCGAGCAGGCCGCGATAGACCTGCACCTTCACGTACCGCGGCAGGAGTTCTGCAAGCAAGCCTTCCACCGACGGCTCGAAGATATACTCGCTCTTGGGGCCGTTGACCGCTTCCGCGCTCTCGGTCTGGGCGGGAAGGATCTGAGCCGCCATGGGCTCCTGCTTCACAATGCTCACAAACTTGCCATAGACGATGTGCACTTCGTCAAAAAGGCCGGAGAGGTACCCCTCGATGACCAAATTCCCCGCTTCGCTGGCCAGCTGAAAGTCGAAGCTGTTCATGTGCTCCGGAAACTGGGCCACGATTTCGTAAGAGGTCTTGCGGATGAAATCCCGACCTTTCTTGCCAATGCAGATAAACTTGACAGTCTTGCCCTCGGCTTCCTTCTGCTTGGCCAAACGCAGGGCCGCATTGCAGAGGTTGGCGTTGAAACTTCCGCACAACCCTTTGTCGGAAGTGACGAGCACGATACCGATGGTTTCCACTACCTCGCGTTTGGCGAGCAAGGGATGCACGCCGGGTTCGACGCGGGAAGCCAGATCGACGAGAATGTCATAGAACTTATCGGCATAGGGACGGAAGCGCTCAATGCGATTCTGGGCGCCACGCAGCTTCGCCGAGGCGACCATATTCATCGCCTTGGTGATCTGCTTGGTCTTCTTCACGCCCGTGATCTTGTTTTTGATGTCCCTGAGCGATGCCATGAATGACTCCTTCTCGAACTAGGCTTTGAATCCGGCCTTGAACTCCTCGATAGCAGCGGCGAGCTTCTTCTCGGTCTCGGCGCCAAGGTCCTTGGTAGTGGCGATTTCATTCAAGACGTCGGCCTTCTGGTTGCGGAGGAACTCCAGCAACTCTTCGCCGAAGCGGATCGCCAGCGACACATCTACGTCATCCAGGTAGCCGCGGGTACCGGCGTAGAGCACCGCCACCTGCTCTTCCACGGGCAGCGGCTGATACTGAGGCTGTTTGAGCAGTTCCACCAGGCGCTCACCGCGAATGAGCTTGGTCTTGGTGGCCTGGTCGAGGTCGGAGCCGAACTGGGCAAAAGCCGCCAGCTCGCGGTACTGGGCCAAATCCAAGCGCAGGGTGCCGGCCACTTTCTTCATGGCCTTGATCTGGGCGGCGCCACCCACGCGGGACACGGACAGACCGACGTTGATGGCCGGACGAATGCCTGCCATGAACAGGTTGGGCTCCAGATACACCTGACCATCGGTGATGGAGATCACGTTGGTGGGAATGTACGCGGACACGTCGCCGGCCTGGGTTTCGATGATGGGCAGCGCGGTCAGCGAACCAGCGCCCAGGCTGTCGTTGAGCTTGCAGGCGCGCTCCAAGAGGCGGGAATGGAGGTAGAAGACGTCGCCGGGGAAGGCCTCACGTCCCGGGGGACGGCGCAGCAACAGAGACATCTGGCGGTAAGCCACGGCCTGCTTGGACAGATCATCATAGATGATGAGGGCATGCCGACCGCTGTCGCGGTAGTACTCGGCCATGGTGCACCCGCAGTAGGCAGCGATGAACTGCAAGGGCGCCGGCTCCGAGGCCGTAGCGGAAATCACCGTGGTGTACTCCATGGCGCCGTTGCGCTTCAGGGCTTCCACCACCTGGGCCACGGTGGACTTCTTCTGACCGATGGCCACGTAGAAGCAGTGGATGTCGCTGTTCTTCTGAGCGAGGATGGCGTCCACGCAGACTGCGGTCTTACCCACCTGACGGTCGCCGATGACGAGTTCGCGCTGACCGCGACCGATGGGGGTCATGGCATCGATGGCCTTGAGGCCGGTGTACATGGGCTCATGCACCGACTTTCGAGCGATAATACCCGGGGCCTTGATCTCCACGTTGCGGAACTCCGTGGCCTGAATGGGTCCAAGGCCGTCAATGGGATTGCCCAGGGGGTCGATGACACGGCCCGTCACGGCGTCACCCACGGGCACCTGGAAGATGCGGCCGGTACGCTTCACCAGGTCGCCTTCCTTGATGTGATGGCCTTCACCCAGCAGGGCCACACCCACAGAATCTTCTTCCAGGTTGAGCACCATGCCCATGAGACCGCCGGGGAACTCCAACAGCTCCATGGCCATGGCGTTTTCGCAGCCGTACACACGAGCGATACCGTCACCCACGGACAGCACCACGCCAGTTTCGCTCATCTCGACCTTTTTTTCGTAGTTTTTGATCTGGCCTTCGATGATCTGGCTGATTTCTTCTGCTTTGATCTGCATAGCCTCTACTCACCTCGTTTGATATTTTCCTTCAAAATCTGCAGCTGGGCCCGAATGCTGGCGTCAAGGACCTTATCCCCGATCTTCAGCACCAATCCACCGATGATGTCCTGATCCACCTCGTAATCCAGGACGATCTTGCGACCGGAGTCCTTCTGCAGCTTTTCCACCACCGCCTTTTGCATGGCATCCGTGAGACGAATGGCCGTCACCACCTTGCCCCGCACCACGCCTTGCGCTTCGTCCAGAAGCTTGGCGTAGTCAGCGCTGATTTCCGGCAAAAAGCCCAAACGGTTTTTGTCCGCCAAAAGCATACAGAAGTTGCGCACCATGGGGCTGGCAGAGACCTTGTCCAAAAGGGACGCGGCCACCCCCCGCTTTTCGTCCAGCGAAAAAATCGGATTCCGAAAGATCCGCAAAATCTCGGGCGCCGCTTTCAGGACCTCAGCCAAGGCTGCCAACTCAGCCCCATACTTGGCCACCGCAGTCTTACCTTCGGACGAAGCTACGGCGAACAGGGCCTTGGCATAACGTTTTGCAACGATGTTCCCTGTCAATTGAGCACCACCCTTTTGAGATATTCGTTGACCAATTCCTCATGCTCTTTCTTCTTGAGCTGCTTCTTCACCATGTCCTCAGCAGCCCGGGCGATCTCTTCCGCCATGCGTTCCCGCACGGCGTCCACCGCCAGCTTGAGCTCCTGAGAGGCCGCAGCCTCGGCCTGAGCCAAAATCTGCGCAGCCTGCTTCTCGGCCTTCTCCACGATCGCCGCTTTGAGCGCCTCGCCCTGCTCCCGAGCGTCTGCCAAGATCTGGGCTTTTTCCGCCTCGATATTGGCGATGCTCGCTTCTACCTCCAAGAGCCGGCGCTCCGCATCGGCTTTGCGTTCGTCGAGGTCGTTGAGATCTGCTTCGATCTGCTTGGTGCGGCCGGAGAAAAAGTCCGCAGCCCGCTTGCCGGCGAACTTATACACCAAAAAAGCCACAATGCCGAAATTGACGAAGCGATACACCAAGTCGAGCCACTTATTGTGCTCGCCCCCCTCGCCGCCGCTCGCGAAGGCCGTTGCGGCAAAAAACACCGCCGCAAGGGCCACCACCCCGACAGTCTTCAATCGTTTCAATCTTCAGCCCTCCTTAACTCCACCAAAGTTACGACAAAATGCCGAACCTACCCCCGAGCCAAGACCTTGGCCGCCACCTGCTTGGCGAAGGCAGCCACCTGACCTTGCAGCGCCGCAAGGGCAGCATTTTTCTGGGCTTCGATTTCCTGCCGGGCCGCGGACAACTTGGCCGCCGCCGCCTCAGAGGCCGCTGCCAGCTTGCTCGCTTCCAGCGCAGTCCCCTCTTCTTTGAGGGCCGAGCGCACCGCCTGCGCCTCACTGCGAGCTTCGGCCAAAGCCTGCCGATATCCAGCCAATTTGGCCTCGGCTTGGGAGGTGAAATCCTCCACGGTCTTCAGCCGGTCTGCCATAACCTCTTCCCGTTTCTTGAGAATCCCCCGAATGGGGCGAAACAGGAGGAGATTCAGCACGGTCAGGATGATCAGGAAATTCACCAACTGCACAAAAAATGTGGAATCGAGATCAATCATGCCGCCCCCTTGTACGAGTATGTGAATTTTTGTTCAAAGTGGGGTTGGCCCTAGCCGATTCCCCCCGTGGTGTCAAAGGCTTTTTGTCGAAAACACCAGGCTTCAGCCCCGCCAACGCCCTGTTGCATCTGCGCGTGCAGGAATCAATCGTCCTGTTTTTCACGTAAGATCAGCGTTTGAACATGAAGCGGCGCATAGCCACGTTGACCACCAATGCGACCATACAGAAGTTCACCAAAAGCGAACTGCCGCCGTAACTCAAAAATGGCAGCGGGATCCCTACCACCGGCATGATGCCGAGGACCATCCCCATGTTGATGAGGATCTGCCAAAAGAAATAGAAAAAAACCCCAGACGCAAGACAGCGGCCAAATTCGTCCTTGGCCTCTACGGTGACCAAATAAATTTGGTAGAGAAAACAACAGAATAAAAAAAGGACCAAGATACTTCCCACAAATCCCCATTCTTCTCCCAAGACGGCAAAGACGAAATCCGTGTGCTTTTCCGGTAAAAAGCGCAATTGGCTCTGCGTTCCCCGCAAAAATCCCTTGCCCCAAAATCCGCCCGAACCAATGGCAATCTGCGACTGAATGATATGGTATCCCGCGCCGCGGGGATCTGCAGTGGGATCCAAAAAAACCAGGATACGCTGCTTCTGATATTCCTTGAGAAAAAACCAGCCAAGGGGAGCGAGTGCAGGGAGGCCTACCGCAAGAGTCTTGAAAACCGCAGGGCGCAATCCCTTGAACACAATCATTCCCCCCACGATGAGCAGAATATTGAGCGCCGACCCCAAGTCAGGCTGCTTATAAATCAACGCCGCCGGAACCAGGGCAGCAGCAACGACCTTGGCAAGCTCCCGCCAGCCCAAATACCCTTCCATGCGGGATAAAATCTTAGCGACAACAACAATGACCGCAACTTTCACCAACTCCGTTGGCTGCAGATGCAGTGGCCCCAAATCGAGCCAGCGTTGCGCCCCGTACACGGTCTTACCTAAAAAACGAACCCCCAAAAGCAGCAGAACGCCCACTCCGTATGCCGGCCACGCCAAAGCTCTGAGGTGTCGGTAGTGAATCGCGACGCCCACCACGAAAACCCCTGCACTCAGCGCCCCCCACACGAGCTGCTTGCGGAAATACGACTCCACCCCCAAGCCGTCTTCGAGACGCAAGGAGCTCGCGGAATACAAATTGGCCACACCGATCCCAAAGAGCAGCACCAGCGCCACAAGCAATCCCCAAGGCACATGGCTGAAAAGACGACGGTCCATCATGGCGCTTCTCCCAAGCCAAAAAACGCGTCCAGCATGGCGCCCACCACCGGTCCGGCCTCGGAGCCGCCATGGCCACCGTGTTCCACGAAGGCCACCACCGCGTAGTGCCGACCGTCTTTTTCCGCAAAAGCGGCAAGCCACGCATGATCTCGATACTTGTATGGAATATCTTCGGTGTCCTTCTTCTCGTAGCGATCCATGAGCTTCACCACCTGGGCCGTGCCGGTCTTGGCGCCCACCCGAATGCCGGGGCGAGCGAGCATCCGCGCGGTCCCGCCATCTTCGCGCACCACCGCCACCATGGCGTCGGCGATCATGCGACGCGTGGCATCGCTCATGGGCAGGCGCCCCTGCTCCTCCGGAGTGTCCGAAGCCAAAAGGAGCGGCCGCAGCAGTCGGCCACCGTTGACGAGGGCCGCCACCAAGCGGGCGATCTGCATGGGGGTGGTCACCACATACCCCTGGCCGATGGACATGTTGATGGTGTCTCCTCCCACCCATTTCCGCCCCAAACGCTCCCGCTTCCACGTCGGCGAGGGGACCAAACCACGACGCTCGTGGGGGAGATCCACTCCCGTCGCTTCTCCAAGACCACAGCGCCGGGCGAAGTCGCTTATCGCATCCGCTCCCAGCCGCTCCCCTAGAGCATAGTAGTAGACATCGCACGACTCCCGGAGGGATTTGCGCAAGTCCACCGTGCCATGCCCCCCGCGGCGCCAACAGCGATAGACGCGGTTGCCTATGGCATATTTTCCATTACAATAAACCGTTGTGGACGCCGTGATCGCCCCGCTTTCCAAGCCCGCACCAGCCATGACAAGCTTAAAAACCGATCCTGGCGGGTAGGCGCTCTGAATCGGCCGGTTCTGCATGGGATGCAGCGGGTCCTCCACCAAGGCCCCCCAGCGCTGGTGCGAGATACCAGTCACAAAATCGTTGGGGTCATAACTCGGCGAGCTCACCAGCGCGAGCACGTGGCCCGTGTCAGCATCGAGCACCACCACCGCCCCGGCTTTTCCCGCCATGGCCCGCACTCCTGCCCGCTGCAGCGGCAATTGCAGCGCCAAACGCAAGTCTTCTCCAGGGACAGGGGCGCGCAGGCGGCGGGAGTCGAGCTCCCGCCCCACGGCGTCGACCTCGAATTCTTCCAGCCCCTTATGCCCACGCAAACGCCGCTCCAAAGCCAGCTCCACGCCAAGTTTTCCCACATTATCGCCCAAGAGCAGTTCCGGATCCTGCGCCAGCTCTTTGTCGTTGGCACGGGCCACGTACCCGAGCACGTGAGCGAGCAGCGCGCCTGTAGGATAAAACCGCTTGGGCCGCACCACGACACTCACCCCTGGCCAATGATGACGCTCCGCCTCGATTCGCGCCACAGTATCAAAGGGAATGTTGGACACCACCACCTGCTCTTCAAAACTCTTGGTGCGCCGCTTGCCTTGCTCGAAACTCTTTTGCAGCCACTGCCGGTCCTCTCCGGTCCACGAGGCGATTTGATCCAAAGTGGCCTCGATGTCCGGACACTCTTCCCGCACCACGGCAACGGCATACGCAGGAACGTTTTCCGCCACCAGGGTCCCATAGGTATCACGAATCACTCCGCGAGGAGCATACAGTACTCGCTGACGGATGCGGTTTTCCTGGGCTTTATCGCGGTAGACATCCGCCTTGACCACCTGCAGATACCACAAACGCACCCCAAGTGTTGCGAAAAGGAGCACGCACAACACAAGGAGCACGTTGGGGCCAGCCCACAGGGGAGTGTCTTGCGAAGGCTTAAACCGCTCCATGCCGCTCCCGCTGGAACAGCATTATATCCAGCATCAACCAAATCAGAAAAAAAACGCCCCATTGCAGGACGACGTGATCCCAAGATGGAAAAGGTACGCGTATGTCATGCAAAACCGCGACCATCCCATACGCCACAGGCATCCATACCGCCAAAAATGCGGAATATCCTGCCATAAAAAGGAGATTATGAGGATCAAGATGACGGGCGATGAATAGAAAGCTTGCCCACAAGCCTGCCATGGCCAGAGTTGCCCCCAAAGAAAACGAAGAAAGCCCCTCCTGCACAACCATCACCACGAGGGACGCGGCCAGAGCAGGAGCACGGCGGGTGCGCTGGAGCCACGGAAGCACCATAGGGGAGAGGAAATCGAATCCATTAAAAAATTCCTGCCCCCACAGCGCAAAACTTGCGCCCAAAAGCCACCAGAGCGGCATTGGGAGCCGGGGTACACAGGTCTTCATGGCTGAGTCTCATTTGCAGAAGGAGGCTCAGGCCGCCGCAGCACCACGACCTCTTCCAGCGCGGCCATGTCCACCACCGGCTGCGCCGTAACCTTCTGGAACAAGGCATCCTCGCTCGGAGCCACAGCCGTGACCCGGGCCACTGGAATGCCTCGGGGAAACATCCCGCCCATTCCCGAAGTAACCAAAAGCTCTCCCTCGGTCATATGCTGCCCCAGCGGCACATAGCGCACCTCCAAGGGCACATCTGGACCTTGGCCGCACGCCACTCCAGGGACCCGGCCATCCTGAGAGACTACAGGCACTCGACTCGACGGGGCGGTGATGAGGGTCACCACGGAAAACGACCGGCCCGCGCGGGCCAGCCGTCCCACAAGGCCTGCAGCGGCGCGCACCGGTGCGTCGTCCCGCACGCCGGAAGAAAGCCCCACGTCCAGCACCAATGCATCCAAAACCATGCCTGGCCCCGGCTGGTGGGCCACCACCCGCGCCCCCTGACGCTCCCATCCCTGAAGCTCGGGCAAGGCAACGAGCTCCGCCAAACGCCGGGCCTCCGCCGCCTGTTCGCGCAGGCGTGCCACCTCCTCCTGAAGCTCGTGCACCTGCGCCCGGAGATCCTCGTTTTCCTGACGCACCCCCACCAAATAGATATACCGCTCCCAGATATCCCGCACTCCCCGTTCCACGGCCCGGCCCGGACGGAACACCCACCCGGCCGCGTCCAGCCCCAAGACTGCGGTCAGCCGATCCACGACCCCGGTCTTGGCATTCCAGGTGTAGAGGCCAAAATATGCCACCAAAGGCAGGAGCACCGCCAGGATGATCAAACGCGGACGCACGTCAATCGATGGTCACTTCGCGCAGCACATGGAGGTTGTCGAGCACCTTGCCCGATCCCAAGGCCACTGTGGAGAGCGGGTCATCCACCACCGTGATGGGAAGCGACGTTTCCTCACGCAAGAGCTGGTCGAGCCCCCGCAAGAGCGCGCCGCCGCCGGCAAGCACAATACCCCGGTCCACGATGTCCGCAGCCAGTTCCGGTGGAGTCTGCTCCAAGGCAATACGCACCGCCTGGACAATGGCGTCCACCGGCTCGGCGATGGCCTTGCGCACTTCTTCAGAGGTGATGGTGACGTTTTGCGGAATCCCGGACACGAGATCCCGACCTTTGATCTCCATGGTGAGTTCCGGATCCATGGGGTAGGCGGAGCCAATGGACATCTTGATCTCTTCGGCGGAGCTCTCGCCGATGAGCATATTGTACTTGCGCTTCACGTGCTGAAGGATGGCATCATCCATCTTGTCGCCGCCCACACGCACGGACTTGGAATAGACGATGCCCGCAAGCGAGATGACCGCCACTTCCGTGGTGCCGCCCCCGATATCCACCACCATATTGGCCGTAGGCTCGGTAATGGGCAGATCCGCGCCGATGGCCGCGGCCATGGGCTCCTCGATGAGATACACCTCCCGAGCGCCGGCGCTCTGGGCGGACTCCCGCACGGCCCGCTTCTCCACCTGGGTGATGCCGGTGGGCACGCAGATCACGATGCGCGGCCGCACCAGACGCCTCGAGTTGTGCACCTTGGAGATGAAATGCCGTAGCATGGCCTCAGTGACCTCGAAATCCGCAATAACCCCGTCCTTCATCGGACGAATCGCCACGATGTTGCCCGGGGTGCGCCCGAGCATCCGCTTGGCCTCCGCCCCTACGGCGAGGACCTTGCTCATGCCGCGGTTGTCGCGCTTCACCGCCACCACCGACGGCTCGCGCAGGACGATGCCTTTGCCGCGCACGTACACGCAGGTGTTGGCGGTCCCGAGGTCAATGGCCAAGTCATTGGAAAACAGGCCTAAAAATGCGTCGAAAATTCTGGACATACCATCCTCATGACGGGATTGTGGCGCCCCATCCGGCGCCGCTTGCTCCATAATTCCTCAAATGTACCACAATTCCCTGCATGGGGCAACAGAGGCCGCATTGACAGGGAACAATTCAAATTTTTAAACTAGCGTATGCACGAGCCTTACCGTCGTTTCGCACCCTGGCTGCGCCAACGTTTTGGCACAACGGTGCGCATCATTCCCTTGGACAGTGGCGGCACCTGCCCCAACCGCGACGGCACTTTGGGTCGTGGAGGGTGCACATTCTGCAATCCTCACGGGTCAGGCTCCGGGCTCGCTGCACGCGGGCTTGGGCTGCGGGAACAATATCTGCGCGCGTACGAACGCTTGGCTCGCCGCAATGCTCCGCCCCGCGCCATCGCCTATCTGCAATCCTACAGCGCCACCCATGGGCCTGCCCAGCATCTGGCGGCGCAACTGGCGCAACTCCGCGACCTCCCCGGCCTCGTGGGCATCACCGTAGGGACGCGGCCCGACACCCTGGACGCCGACAAATGGGCCGTACTGCGCGCTGCCCCTGAGCCCGTCCTCTGGCTGGAAATGGGACTCCAATCGGCCCATGACGTCACCTTGCGCCGCATCCATCGCGGCCATGACGCCGCAGCCTTCGCCCGCGCCTGCAACCAGGCCCACGTCCACGGTTTCGCCGTCTGCGCCCACGTCATGGCCGGACTCCCAGGAGAAACCATGCAGCAGTGGCGAAAAACCCTGGCCTTTCTCAACGATCTCCCGATCACCGGGGTAAAATTCCACAATCTTTTGATCGTGCGCGGCTCCATCCTGGAAGGACTGTGGCGGCGCGGGAGCGTAGCGCTCCTTTCCCGCGCCGAGACCATCCAGTGGATCGTGGAGGGGGTCGCGGCCCTGCGACCGGATATCATCATCCACCGCCTCACCGCAGATCCAGCCCCCGGAGAACTCATCGCCCCGGGATTTGCCGCAGACAAACGCGGGCTGCACGCGGCCATCCACCTCGCCCTCCGCGAGCAGCGCATCCATCAAGGCTGCCGGCTGCCCGCCAATACCCAGGAGCTCCCATGACCGTCACCGAGACCTTCTCCCATCCTCAATTTTCCGCCCACTTCCATTGGCAGGACGGTCTGCTTGCCTCCATCGAGGTCACCCCCCCAGCGCCAGCCACGCCGGCGACCTCCCCTTGGGGGGCGGAGCTTGCACGCGTGATCCGCTCTCTTGGCCCGCACCCCCTTGCCTGGCCGAAACTCCCTTTGGCGCGGCACCGCGTCTCCGCCTTCGCCTGGGAGGTGCTCCGCTCCCTGGCGCGCACCGTGCCGCCCGGCACGACCACCACCTACGGCGAGCTGGCGCAGCGCCTCGGGACCAGTCCGCGCGCCATCGGTCAGGTCATGGCCCGCAACCCGTGGCCGCTCCTTTTTCCCTGCCACCGAGTGCTCGCGCGAAAAGGACTGGGCGGATACGGTCCAGGACTCGCCATCAAGGCCGTGCTTCTGCGCCTCGAAGACGCGATCTAGTCCTCCCCAAAGGCCGGAGTGCGGAGTTCTTCGTCCACCTGGTCGGCATCCTCGGCGTAGAGGCGCACCACATTGCGCAGGTGGGCGAAGTCCTTCTCCTCCAGGCGCACAAAGTCCACCGCCGCCTCGGTGGCTCCGGCCCGCACCACCCGGCCGACGGCATGGATGCGCAGACCTGAAGCCAAGGCCAAAGTCACCGCACACTCGGCTCCGACCTGCAATGGGCCGTCCACGGAGCAGGAGAGCCCCTTCAAGCTCACATCGTGCAGCATGCCCTGCACACGGTGGCCCTCCTGCACCACAAACACCGGAATTTCCACATGCACCCGGCTGCGCCGACGTCGTTCCTGCCCCATGCGCACCTCCCGTAGGGTTATTCCAAGAAGATCTTCTTGCGTCGCGAAGTGGGCGCCGGTTCCTCGCGCGGCTCCGCGGCGGGAACAGGCCCGTCCTGACGCGCGTCCTCCGGTCCATTGGCCGACACCGACTTGGCTGCTCCGTTTTTGCGCGGCCGACGGCGACGCCGACGACTCTTGGGCTTGGCTTCGGACACCTCGGCCGGCCCTGCGGCATCCTCGGAAGCGTCCACTGAAGGGGCAGTAGTCTCGGATGCGGCCTGATCAGGTGCGGCGTGCACAGTCGCAGCCACCGGGACGTGCTCCTGCTCCACCGGGATCGCGTCCTGGTCCGCATTGCCCGGCGCAGTCAGCGCTTCGCGCCCAACGGCGTCCGCAACAGCAGGCGCTTTCTTCTTGCGCGAACGCCGACGCCGACGCTTCTCCCGCGTCGAGGCGTCCTGCGACGCCTCCTCGCTCACTGCGCTTTCACGGCCTGCGGCAAACGACATGCCTGCAGCCAACAGCGGCCCCGCCGCAGGGAGCTCCACGGCGTGAAAGACCGATTGATAGAACTGATCCACCAGCATGGCCAACAGAATGCGGCCGTCCTCGCTTTCGGCCAAATCCGCCACCAAGGGTTCAAAGCGCTGCAAGCGTTCCTTTTGGATATTGTCCGCCCGGCGCAGCGCGGCCTCCAACAACGAAACCGCCCGTTGCGCCACGGTGGCCTGGACCTCGGCATCGGAAGGCAAGGTACGGTCTTCGATGGTGATGCCAAAGCGTCGGCCGATGGCCGCCAAATCCAGCTCCTCCACCCCAGAAACCAGAGAAATGGCCACCCCTGCGGCCCCGGCCCGACCGGTGCGCCCGGTGCGGTGCACGTACGCCTCGGGATCTTGCGGCGGCTGGTATTGAAACACATGGGAGAGGTCCGGCACGTCGATGCCGCGGCCCGCCACGTCCGTGGCCACCAAGAATTTGATCCGCCCGCGCCGCAAATCGTCGAGCACGGCCTCCCGCGCTGATTGCGAAATATCGGCGGACAACTCGCCGGTCTCATAGCCAAAGCGCTGGAGCACCACGGAGACGAAATGCACATCAGATTTGGTGTTGCAAAACACGATGGCCGAAGATGGATTTTCCATCTCGATGATCTTGACCAAGGCGCGGCTCTTTTGCAGCGCCGGCACACGATACTGCACATGGACGATATCGTGGACGTGGACTTGGTCCTGACTCAAGGAAATACATATGGGATCCTTGAGAAATTGCGCCGCCAAGCGCTGCACGTATCCCGGATACGTTGCAGAAAACATGGCCGTCTGCAGCCCGGAAGGCAGGTAGCGCTGCAGCTGCTTCATGTCCGGATAAAAGCCCATGGACAGCATGCGGTCGGCCTCGTCAAAGACAAGCAGCCGCAAGGCGTCGAGGTGCAGAGTACCGCGCAGCAAATGATCGAGGATCCGCCCTGGAGTGCCGACCACCACCTGGGCCCCGGCCTCCAACGCCTGCATCTGCGGCCGGAAACCGACGCCGCCGTAAATGGCCACCGGAGTGATCCCTGCATCGGCAAACAGGATCTCCGCATCCCGGCATACCTGCACGGCGAGCTCCCGGGTGGGCGTGAGCACCAAGGCCTGCACCCCACCGCTTTGGTGGACCATGGCCCCCATAGGCAAAAGAAAGGCCCCGGTCTTGCCGCTGCCGGTCCTCGACTGCACCATGACGTCCCGGCCTGCGGCCAAAACCGGCAGCACGCGGCGCTGCACGGGCATGAGATCCTCCCAACCCAAGCGCTTTGCCCCCTGACGCAGGGTCGCATCCAAATCTTCCCAGCGGGCCTCACCGTGCGAGGCCGACGCGTCCACGTGTTCCATTGGTTCCGTATGCATATAATTCCTATGTCGTTTCCATCCATCTATCGAGAACATCCCAAATATGGGCACACACGGCGTTGCCCAGTAGCATGCCCTGGCGGGAAAGCCGTACCGATATCCCGTCCCATATCACAAGGCCGGCCTGCGCCAAGGATTCAAGCGCGGCGCCAAACTCGGCCGCATCCCGCCCCAGGCGACACGCCCACGAAGCAACGTCAAAACCGTCCCGGGTGCGCAGCCCCAGCATGACCCGCTCCCGCAGGACCACCTCCGGCGACAGGGACTCCGCCTCCGGCGCAAGCGCTCCCTCCACCATCAGACCATAGTCCTCCAGCGAGACCGGATTGGTCCACCGACGCCCCTGCCAGGTGGAGACTGCCGCGGGACCAACGCCCAAGTAATCCTCGCCCCGCCAATACCCAAGGTTGTGGCGGCACACCGCCCCCGGACGCGCAAAGTTGGCGAGCTCATAATGCACGAACCCGCGTTCCTCCAAGAACTGGCACGTCCAATGAAATTGAGCGGAAGCCTCGTCTTCCGAAGGCCAGGGTGCCGGATCCGCGGCCAGCGGAGTGCCCGGCTCCACGGTCAAGGCATAGCACGACACGTGCCCCACCCCAAGGTCCACGGCCCAAGCGAGGTCCTGCTGCCACTGCGCCAAAGGGACTCCCGGCACATTCCACAAGAGGTCCACACTCACCGCCAATCCTGTCGCCACAGCGGCCTGCACCGCCGCCACCGCCTGCGCGCTATCGTGCGGACGGCCGAGGAATGCCAGAATCTGATCACGAAAGCTCTGCACGCCCAGGCTGAGGCGCGTGACCCCCATGTCTCCAAGCGCAGCCATCCACCCCGGACGCAGGGCGGATTCCGGGTTCGCTTCCACCGTGATCTCCGCCCCGGCAGCGATCCCCACAGCCTGGTCCACCGCATCAAGTATGCGGGCAAGCTGCCGCGCCTCCCACAACGACGGCGTGCCGCCGCCGATGTATATGGTGTGCGCCGGACCGATACCCTGCGCGCTCCAGCGTCTCATATGAGCCACGATCAAGTCCACCACCCGCGCCGCCGCCTCCGAAGAGAACTCCCAAGAGGCAAACGCACAGTACCGGCATTTGCGGCGGCACAAAGGGAGGTGGACGTACACCTGCATCACGACTCCAACATGCTCCTAAAGCGCTCCGCCTCGCTATACAGGCATCCGCAATATTGCTGACGATAGATCCCCATTTCCTTGGACCTTGCTATTCCTTCACTCCATCCTTCCCGAAAATCCTCGTAGTAAAACGGGACAGACCCGCCTATATCTTCAGCAATACTTCGAATTTCTTCGTGTTTTTGAAACTTGCTGTAAAGAAGTGTCGAGGAAAATGCGTCGAAGCCACCGCGCCGAGCGATATGTACGGTCCGCTCCAAGCGTAAAATGTAACACAATCTGCAGCGGCGCTCTTCGCGAAAGGTCACATGCCGGAAATACACTGCAGGATCGTAACGATCCGGACAGATGACCGGCACACCCAGAGCCTGGGCGACCTGTTGCAGGGCCTTCCAGCGGCGGGCGTATTCCTGCAACGGATGGATATTGGGGTTGAAGAAGAGCAGGGACACCTGTACCCCGCGCTCTTGAAGCACACGCACAGGGTACAGGGAGCAGGGGCCGCAGCAGGCATGGAGCAAAAGGCGCATGCTCGCCCCCTAGCAAAAGGAGCATTGCTCCGATGACGAGGGCACCACGAGCACCCGACGGCCACAGCGCTGCTCCAGCTCCACAAGCTTTTCCCGCTTGCGGTTCAGAAGATACACCGCCAGCTCAGGGTCCGTGACGTACTCCAATGGTTCGGAGGCCACGCCGCTGCGCAGGGCACGAAAGATGTCCTTGAGGGCACGCATAGCCCGCCATTCGAGATTGCGGCGGCTCCCGGTGCCCATGCAATGGGGGCACATGTCCAGGCTCGCCGAAAGGGCCGAGGTCCCCAACCGCTGCCGCACGATCTCCATGAGCCCGAACTTGGAGATCCGTCCCACATCGGTACGTGCCCGATCCGCCTTGAGGGCCTGGCGCATCTCTTTTTCCACCTCGCGCACATGGGCGGGGTCTTTCATTTCGATGAAATCCACCACGATTTGGCCGCCGATGTCCCGCAGCATGAGCTGATGCGCGATCTCGCGCGCGGCCTCCACATTGGTGCGCAAGGCCATCTCCTTGAAGTTCTTCTCCCCGCCGATCTTGCCGGAGTTGATGTCGATGGCGGTGAGGGCCTCGGTGTGATCGAAGACCAATTGACCGCCGCTGGGGAGATTCACGGTGCGGGAAAGCACCGTGGCCAGTTGTTCTTCCACCCGAAACCGCTCAAAAAGCGTCTGGTGAGGATCGGAATGGACTTTGACGATGCTCTTGCGCCGTGGAAAAACCAGGCTCGCGAATTCATTGACCTGGTCTGCGGTGGCTTCATCGTCCACCCAACACTCCACGATGTCCGCCGTCAGATAGTCGCGGATGGCGCGAAAGGCCAAGTCCTTTTCTTCATACACTAAAACCGGTGCTGGGGACTCGTTGGCGCGCTTGCGGATGTCCTTCCACAGGCGCTTGAGAAATTGAAGGTCCCGAGACAAGGCCGCCTTGCTTTGGCCCTTGCTGACCGTGCGCACGATGACCCCGATGCCTTCCTCGAGGCCCATTTCTTCCACGATTTCCTTGAGCCGGGCGCGCTCTTTTTCCTCTTCGATCTTCCGGGAAATGCCGAGCTGCTCCCGCCCCGGGGTCAGCACGAAATACCGGCCCGGAATGGAGAGATACGTGGTCAAGAAAGCACCCTTGTTTCCCGTGGGCTCTTTGACCACCTGCACCAACATCTCCTGCCCTGGCCGCAGTGCTTTTTGCAGAGGGGGGTACCCACGGGAAGGCGGATCGATGAGATAGTATTCGGGATGCACTTCATCCACTTGCAAAAAGCCGTTCTTTTCCGCGCCGTAATTGATGAACGCTGCTTGCAACGCCTGATCGATATTGTGAATCTTTCCTTTGTAGATATTCCCTTTTGTTTTGCTTTGGTGAAGCATCTCCACATAGTACTCCACCACCACGCCGTCTTGAGTAATGACGACTTCCACCTGCTCACCAGGAAGGACACTGATAAGCATCTTCCGAATCTTTTCTGCCATGCGTTCCTCGAAAAAATAAAAAATAAAAAGAGTTCCATGCAGCTTTCCTGCCGTGCACACAAGCAGGAATACCGCCGTCACGCTCGACAGCGTCTGTGCCCCACACGGGGAAAACGCCGGAGCAGGCGGAAAAAACTGGGCTCCGTAGCCGCCTTGCCGTCCTTGACAGGCAAAAACGGCAAAGACTACTGCCCCCAGACCATACGCCACAAGGGGGAAATTTCATGCTCGAGCCAGGCCAATTGGTACTGCTCCAAAGCCCAAAGGACAAGCGCTATTTCATGGCAGCCACACCCGGCGCCGTGCTCCATACCAGCGACGGGGTAATCAACCTCGACGACGCTCGCCAGGCGGGATGGGGGGCCCGCATCACCTCCCACAAAGGGGTTCCGTACTTGGTGCTGCGCCCCACGCTGTACGACCTCGTCAAAAGCGGCGTCAAACGCCGCACCCAGATTATCTATCCCAAGGAAATCGGCTACATCGCCCTAAAACTGGGCGTGGGACCAGGCTGTCGGATCATCGAGGCCGGCTGCGGCTCCGGCGGGCTCACCACGGCCCTGGCCTGGTTCGTGGGAGAAAGCGGCCGGGTCTTCACCTATGAGCGCCGCCAGGAGTTCCTCGACCTCTGCCAGACCAACCTTGCATCCATGGGACTTGCCCACCGCGTCACGTTCCAGCATCACGACATCGCTCAGGGGTTTCTTCAGTCCGACGCCGACGCCCTGTTCTTGGATGTGCGCACCCCGTGGGACTACGTCCCGTTCATCCCCAAGGCGGTCACTCCCGGGGCCCCGGTGGGCTTCCTCCTTCCCACCACCAACCAGGTGAGCGATCTGCTGCGTGCCCTGGAAGCCGGGCCATTCATCGAAATCGAAGTACTCGAGATCCTGCTTCGCCGCTACAAGCCGGTGGCGGACCGGCTCCGGCCCGAAGACCGCATGGTGGCCCATACCGGGTACTTAGTCTTCGCCCGCACCACGCCGCCGCAGTGGAAATTTCCGGAGGAGACCAGCGTGGAGGCCGAACAAGAATTGCTTTGAATTTCCAGTTTTTACAAAAAAACCTTGCATCTTCCATTTCTCTTCCTATAAGCATGCTATTTTCCGCGGCCGGACTTTTCGCGTGCCGCGGAAATCCTTTTTCCCGGCAGGAGGATCACCATGACCCGCAAAGATCGCACGGAAGGCATCTTCAGTCGCCGCGAGGTGCTCGACTCCACCGAACGGCAAAAATACTACCAGATTCAGCTCAAGGAACTGCTCACCTACGCCTACCGCTACTCCGAAGACGTCAAGAAACGCTTCGACCGCGCCCAGTTCTCGGTGGAGAAGTTCCGCGACCTCATTGACCTCAAGCACGTCCCCATCCTCAAAAAGAAAGAACTCATCTTCCTCCAGTCCATGGGACCACGCCTGGGCGGGCTCCTCACCAAGGATTTGGGAGACCTGCGCCGCATCTTTCTCTCTCCCGGCCCCATCTTCGATCCCGAAGACCGCGGTGACGACTATTGGGGATGGACCGAGAGCTTCTACGCCACCGGATTTCGCTCCGGCGACGTGGTGCAAAACACCTTCAACTACCATCTCGCCCCTGCGGGGCTCATGTTCGAAGAACCGCTGCGCGCCTTGGGATGCGCGGTCATTCCCGCAGGCCCCGGCAACACGGCGACCCAGCTCGATATCATGCGCAAGCTGCGGGTGACGGGGTATATCGGCACCCCGAGCTACCTCATGCATCTCGCCCAAAAGGCGGAAGAGAAAGGCATGAACCTGCGCAAGGACCTCTTCTTGGAAGTGGCCTTTGTCACCGGTGAACGCTTTTCGGAAAAGCTGCGCTCGACGCTGGAGAAAAAATTCGACCTCATCATGCGTCAGGGCTACGGCACCGCAGACGTCGGGTGCATCGGCTACGAGTGCTTCCATAAAACCGGACTGCATATCGCCGGCCGCGCCTATGTGGAAATCTGCCACCCCGACACCGGCATCCCCCTCAAAGACGGGGAAACCGGCGAGATCGTGGTCACGGTGTTCAACAAGACTTACCCATTGATCCGCCTGGCCACAGGCGATCTGTCGTACATCGACCGCTCGCCGTGTCCATGCGGCCGCACCAGCCCGCGGCTGGGGGCCATTGTGGGACGCGTGGACACCACGGCGCGCATCAAGGGAATGTTTGTCTACCCGCACCAGGTGGAGCAGGTGCTCTCCGGTTTCGAGGAGATCAAGAGATGGCAGATCGAGGTCACGAACCCCGGTGGTGTGGACGAAATGACGCTCATCATCGAGTCCGCCCAGTTCAAACGCGAGGAAGAATTGCAGCTGCTTTTCCGCGAAAAGATCAAGATTCGACCGGTGGTCAAGGTGGTGCCTCCGGGGACGCTGCCGCCGCAGATCCGCGCCATCGAAGACAAACGTTCGTGGGATTAGTCTGGGCGCTCCTCGTGGGGCTCCTCTTTGGCCTTGGGGCGTGCGCGCCGCACGCTCCAAAGCCCCTGCAGGAAACGTCCGAACGCGGCCTTCTCTCCGCCCAAGGGACGCCCCTGAGTGCTTCCGCCCTTACGGCCATGGCCGCGCAGGCCGACTATATCCTCATTGGCGAGACCCACGCCAATCCGTGTGACCACGCCGCTGCCGCCGAGATCCTTCACGCCCTGGCTGGGGCGGGGATACGCTTCGACCTTGGGCTGGAGATGCTCCCCCGGGAAAGCCAGCCATTTCTCGACCAGCACCCCTCCCGCGAGGACCTCGCCCGGCATTGGGATGCGGCCTGGGGCTATCCCTTCACCCTTTACGCGCCCGTACTGGACGCCGCCCGCGCCCACGGGGCCCGGCTGGTGGGGCTCAACGTGCCCTGGACGCTTGTCCAGGACTTCCGCGACGGTCGCCTCGCCCCGGACCACCCGGCGCTGCCGCGCGCCCTCATCCCCCCCTGCCCGGAACAGGAGCGCGTGCTCGCCGATCAGTTTGCCCTGCATCAGAAGATGCGGCCGGAATCGACCACCAAGCTGAACGATTTCCTCCGCGTGCAGTCTCTGTGGGACTCGGTCATGGCCGAAACCGCCATCCAGTGGCGCCGCCAGCACCACAGGCCCGTGGTCATCCTGACTGGCGCCGGCCACGTGGAGCGCGGCTTTGGGATCCCCTACCGCATTGCCGCCTTGGAACCCGATGCCCGAATGCTCGCCATCCTGCCCTGGCGCGACGCCTCCAGCCAAGAGGAGGCCGTGTCCTCCTGCACGCCGCATCTGCGCACCGCCTTCTTCGTCTGCCCGCCCAGCCAGCGAAGCCGTCTGGGCATGCTCCTCGACTTCCAGGACGCCATCACCGTGCAACGCGTGGAACCTGGGTCGCGGGCCGAGGCCATGGGGCTTCAGGCGGGCGACCGCATCGTTGCCGTCGGCGGCACGCCGGTGCGCACGGCCGAAGACCTCCACACCGCCGCCGCGGCCGCCGCGCGCCGCGGGGAGGCCATGCGTTTCACCGTGGAGCGCCGCGGGCAGACCATCACCCTGACCATGCCGCCGCGCTGATGCCCGAACTGCCGGAAGTCGAAACCATTGCCCAGGGCTTGCGTGCCACCATCGTCGGCCGCACCATCCAAAAGGCCCAGACCCTGCACCCCCGGATCGTGCGCTTCACTGCGCCCCACGAAGCCGCAGGACAGACCATCTGCGCCGTCGACCGACGGGGCAAGCTGCTGCGCATCCACCTGAGGGATGCGCGCATACTCGTGGTCCATCTCAAAATGAGCGGGCGACTCTGGGTGGTGGCCGAAGGCACGGCACGGCCCGCCCACACCCATTTCGTCGCAACCCTGGACGCAGGCACAGAGCTCGTCTTCGTGGACCCACGGCGTTTCGGCTTTGTGGGACTTTTGGACGAAGCCGCCTGGGAGCAATGGGAATTTGTCCGCACCCTGGGGCCAGAACCCCTGGAGAGCACGCCGCAGGACCTCGCCGCACGCCTGGATCTTCCCACCAGCAGGCGCGCCATCAAGGCCGTCCTTCTCGACCAGCGCGTCATCGCCGGCGTGGGCAATATCTATGCGGACGAATCCCTCTTTGCCGCCAAGATCCACCCCGCAACCCCGACAAGCAAGCTCTCGGCAGCGCAGCGCCTACGCCTGGCCTGCGCCGTACAAGACGTGCTTCACGCCGCCATCGCCGCAGGCGGCAGCACCATCAACGACTACCGTAACGCCATGGGCGCGCCGGGCCTCTTCCAAGAACGCTTCGCCGTGTACGGCCGCGCCGGACTCCCCTGTCCGCAATGCGGGACGCCTCTGACGCGCCTGCGCGTGGCCGGGCGGGGAACCGTGATATGCCCGCGCTGCCAAGGCACCGGTTCCGCCCCCCATACCACCTCACGCACCCGCTGATCGTGGAAAAGCGCCCACGCTCAGCGCTCCCCATCAATGGGCATTGGGGACGAAGAGCTTCTTGCCGTGGATGCGAAAGTCCCCCACGAACTGCTGCCCGCGCTCCGAGGCGATCCAATCCTGAAAGCGCCGCGCCGCAGCTTCGTGCACGTTGGGACAACGATCCGCATTGACCAAGATGATGCTGTATTGATTGCGGAGCAACGGGTCGCCCGCCACCATTTCCTCAAGGCCGCTCTGCGCTCCGTCCTTGGCCATGAAGGTGATCCACGTGGCCCGGTCCACCAGGGTGTATCCCCGACGCTCTGCAGCCAACCGCAAAGTCCCCATCATGCCCTGCCCTGCAGAAAGGTATTGCATCCGGGCGGTTGGATCCTGAACACCAGCCTTCTGCCACAGTGCGTTTTCTTTCATGTGCGTCCCGGACTGATCGCCGCGGCTCACAAACACTCCTTGGCCCGCAGCCAGCTTGAAAAAGGCGGCCACGATGTCCGATCCACCACGCAAGCCCAGCGGATCTTCCTTGGGACCGACGAGCACGAAGTCATTATAAAAGACCTCACGCCGATCCTTACCAAATCCCTCGGCAATCCACCGTGCCTCGGCATCCGGGGCGTGCACCAGTACGACATCGGCGTTACAATCCCCGGCAATGCGCAGCGCTTTGCCCGTGCCCACGGCCACCCATTGCAGATCCACGCCGATTTCCCGGGCCAGTACCGGGGCCAGGGCATCAAGCAGGCCCGTGGCGTCCGCACTCGTGGTGGTCGCCAAACGTAACGGTTCCGCCGCCGCCGAACCCGCCCCAAGGCCAATGGCAAGCACAAGTATGGCCCACCAGCCGAGCACCCTCGCCCGAAAATCCGTTTTTCGCATACCCAACCTCCTTGCGTGTAATTGAATATGCGCCAAATAGCATAACTCATTCGGGCCGTCAACCAGTTATTCCCATATTGACATAACAGGATCTGCTCACGCAAAGAAAAGCAATGGATTTTCTCGCCACAATCTTTGTCCAAGCGCTCCACCTCCTCTGTGCGCAAGACCCGGACACCATGGCCGCCATCCACGCGACGCTGCGCAGCAGTTTTGCTGCCCTGGCAGCGGCGTTCCTGCTGGGGGCGCCCTGCGGTTTTTTCTTGGGATATGCGCATTTTCCCGGCAAACGCATGCTGCGCCTGCTCGTGGATACGAGCCTGTCCATTCCCACGGTGGTCATCGGCCTCGTGGTCTACGGGCTGCTCACCCGACGCGGACCGCTGGGGCAGTGGGGGCTGCTCTTCACCGTGCCGGGCATGAGCATTGGCCTTGCGCTCTTGGCCTTTCCTCTGGTGGTGGCGCATGTGGCCAATGGCGTCGCCGCCTTGGATCAAAGGCTTCGGCCCACCCTCTGGACACTGGGCGCATCCCCCTGGAGGGCGTGTTGGACCACGCTGCACGAAGCCCGGCACGCCGTATTCTTGGCTTTGGCCACAGCCTTTGGCCGTGTGGTCTCCGAGGTGGGTATTGCCATGATGGTGGGCGGCAATATCAAGGGCGTCACCCGCACCATGACCACGGCCATCGCCCTGGAGACCAACAAAGGTGAATTCGCCCAGGGATTGGCGCTCGGACTGGTGCTTCTGGGCATCGCCTTGGCCACCAATCTGACACTCACTCTGATTCGACGCCGTATGGACGAAACAGGATGAAGGAACGCCGACCACCATGTCCTGCAGCAGCGGCCGTGGTCTTCCAGGATCCCCCGCCCGCTTGGTCGCTTACTCTGGAGGATATCGTCCTCCGCCATCACGGCGCGTTCGTGCTTCGCGACGTTCGTCTCCACATCCCCTCAGGAAGCGTCCTCGGCATTGCCGGGCCCAACGGCGCGGGCAAAAGTACTCTCGGCCGGGTGCTCACCGGCCTCTTGGAGCCATGTGCAGGGCGCATCCTGGTCAATGGCGTCCCGGTGGCGCCGCACGCCCTGCGCGGGCACAGTGTATTTTTGGACCAGGAACCGTATTTGCTGCGCCGAAGCGTTGCCGCCAATATCGCCTACGGCCTGGGCCGGCAGGCTTCACCCGCGCGCGTCCAACAGGCGCTCGCCCAGGTCGGCCTCCCCTCGTCCATGGCTGAGCGCTCGTGGTACGAACTTTCCGGCGGCGAGGCGAAACGCGTGGCCTTGGCGGCGCGGCTTGTCCGCAACCCGCCGGTCTTGGTGCTCGATGAACCCACGGCCAATCTCGACGACGCCGGCATCGCGGCCGTGGAAGCAGTCATCCGCCAACGCAGCGGCCGCGCCACCACGGTGCTCATCAGCCATGACCTGCATTGGCTCTGCACGTGGACCGACCATGTAGAACATGTGGTGGCCGGAGCGCTCGTGGGCCGTGGACACATCACCCTCCTGCGTGGCCCGTGGGAACCCAGCGCCTTCGGCTCCGTGATGCCCCTTGGTGAGCATGGCGGCATCCCGGCCCCCAAGGCCCCGCACCCCAAGGCACAGGCGGTGCTCCCCGCCCAAGGGGCGGCCGTCGTCGGCGACGAAGACAGGCTCCCGGTACATGTGCGCGGAAGGATACTCGCCCTCTTCCATCACCAAGGACGCACCATTGCTTCCTGCTCCGTCGGCGACATTCGCCTCTGGGCGCATACCATCCACCCGCTGCCGCCAGGAAGCCCCGTCGGAATCCACATCGAAGCACAGCACATCCGATTTCTCGAATAGCCTCAGATCTGCGCTCCATACTGCGCTCCCGCCCCAACGCACACGAAGGCGTCTCCCACAGCGCGCTTCCGCAGCGTCCTTCCGAAACATCCGGCAAGCGCCACGGAGCTTCCTTGCGGAGGCTTTGGACTTGCCACGAGGGGCTCGCATGCCACAAAAGGGGCCTTCGTGCAGGAAAGGTCCCTGCACGCCCTGTCATCCACTACCAGACAACACGCGGAGATTGCACAATGGCACGGAGCACTGCGCAGCCCAACACCACGCCACCCGTTTTTTCCATCGCCCTCGTGATTACCGGAAATATGCTCGGAGCAGGCATTTTGGGCCTCCCCGTCAAAACCGGCATTGCGGGCTTTGTCCCCGCCATCATTGGCACTGTGGCCATGTGGGCGCTCATGCTGGCCACAGCCCTGATCTACGCTTCTCAAAAAAGCTTTGCCGAAAGCGCCCATGCCGACCTTCCCTCCTTTTTCCAACGCGAGCTCGGCAATACCGGCAAGTGGATCACCATCGTCGCCAACCTGATCATCCTCTACGGCCTGCTGACCGCCTATATCAGCGGTGCGGCAGCGGTGATGGAAAGCCTTCTGCAGCGCCCTCTGCCCGCATGGATCCCTATGCTTTTCTTCTTCGGGGTTGCCGCCGGCCTCTCTGCCTTTGGCATGGATATTTTGCGCCGGGGAAACACCATCATCATGATACTCATGTGGGCCACATTCCTCGCCCTCGTCCTCATGACCGGCCAGCACGTAAATCCGCAACGGCTGGCCGCGATAAAGTGGCGCTTTCTGCCCATCACCTTGCCCATCCTCGTGACAGCATTCCACTTCCACAACATTATCCCGTCCATATGCCGCACCATGCATTTCGACTTTCCGGCCATCGCCAAAACCATGGCGCTCGGCACAGGCATTGGCCTCGTCATGAACATCCTCTGGAGCTTGGTGGTGATCGGCGCCCTCCCTCTGGCAGGAAGCGGCGCCGGCACCATTGAATACGCCTTCCTCCACAACCTCCCTGCCACCGTCCCCCTTGCCGATATCGTACAGAACCCATTTTTTACCTCCTGTGCCTTGACCTTCGCCCTCCTGGCTATCACCGCCGCCTTCATGGCGAATGGAACGGCCCTTTCCAGTTTCATTGGCGACCTCACGGCAAGTCATCTCGGCTCTACCCGCCGGGGGCTCGTCTTCGCCCTGACCTTTCTTCCGCCCCTCGCCATTGCCATCCTATACCCCGCCATCTTTCTCTCCGCCCTCGACCTCGTGGGCGGAGTCGGCATTTGCTTGATTTTCGGCATCCTCCCCGGAGTCCTCGTGCTCAAGCACTCCTGCGGCCTCCGCAAGCTCGGGGGCTGGGCCATTCTGTTCTGCTTCGCCCTGGTTCTTCTCTATGAACTGGGCCAAGAATTCGGACTTCTTCACCTCGCCCCCGATGCAGAATACTGGAACCACGTTCTTGCGCGATAATGCAAGGAAGCCAAGATCCTGTCCTACGGACGGTCCACCGCGGGCCGCTAGGGGGAGTTTTCTTGAAGGCATGGGCGCCCGGTTTTTCCGGGCGTTTTTTTATGTGTGAGAAAGTTGAGGTCGTCCACGTGGGGAAATTCCGGAAAGGCGCATGTCTGACGCGGCGTGCGCGGCGCGGCCCAGGGTGACAGGAGGAGCTCCTTGCGGACGCATTGCGTGGGACCAGAGACTTCGGGCTCCCGCTGAGCGGGTGTCGCCTCCACGCCGGGCGTGGGTTGCAACGCAAGCCCGATGCCGGCTGGGTCATCTCCTGGGAGCGCCGCCCCCACGCGGGGGCGTGGATTAAAGCGCGGTCTATCCTCTGTTGGAAAAGGCTGCGGTCACGGGCACGGGGGAAGGAGGAGGGAAAGATACGGGCGAGCAAAAAACGCCCCAGGCAGGGGCGTTTGGAAAAAAAAATCTCCTGGCAGCGACCTACTTTCCCACGGAAAAACCCGCAGTAACATCGGCGCTGGAGGGTTTCACTGCCGAGTTCGGAATGGATTCGGGTGGGACACCTCCGCTATGACCGCCAGGAGAAAATATATAAGAATAATAGAGAGAAGAGAGATACGTCACTCGATCCATTAGTACCGGT
>NZ_JCANTW010000001.1:0-77847 GCF_059568695.1 Thermodesulfomicrobium thermophilum DSM 16697
CGCCTTCTCGGCAACGAACTTACGGATTTCCTGGGCAATTCTCCGATTCGACGCTTTGCCCCGTCCTTTGTGGACAAGGCCCACGGCTCCCTCCTTACGATACCGATTTTTCAGTCGAATCACCTGCCGGTAGCTCAAACCAAGGACTTCTCCCGCCTCCCGAACCGTGAACGCTCCGGCCACTGCCTGCTTGATCACAAACGCTCGCCGCGCTTCCTCTGCCTTCATGAGTACGTCACCACGTGTCTTCATGGGATGACATTTCTATTGTCCCAGACAGGGGTGACAATATCATTGTCCGGTAACATCGCAAAAAAAGTTGTTGACAGCTGGGGGGCATATCTCTAAAGACCGTCTTCGCGCTGCGGGGCACTGCTCCAAAGCCACAGCGGGGTCGTAGTTAAGACGGTTATAACGCCGGCCTGTCACGCCGGAGGCCGTGGGTTCGAGTCCCATCGGCCCCGCCACGAGAAGATAACGGTCCAGAGGTTCTCTGGACCGTTTTTCTTTTGTGCTGCCGCGCAGGTGACGCCCCAAGATGGAGCGAGGGGCCGGGAGGCGCGCAATGGTCTCTTCTCGCGGAAAACTGGAGAAGCGGACGGCTGGGGGGATGGAAGGCGCTTGGGTGATGATCCCCATCGGCCCCCATGCTGATGGGGCTAAGAGAGCGGGAACTCGGACCTGATAGAGTCCCCGCCGATTTTTTTCTGGCGTGCTTTGGTTATTTCCCAAGCATGATGCGGATGATTTCTTTGTCCGTCTCGCGCATGCCATCCCGCCCCAAGCGGCTGATGTTGTGGATGGTGTTTTCCACGCCTTTGGAGACGATGCCGTCACCGCCGTAGAATTGCTGCCCGTGCTGGAACATGAGGAAGCCAAGGATGCCGGCTTCCACCGCCAGGGCGATCTTGGCGGCGCAGGACGGCTTGGCGCCGTCGCAGACGATTCCGGAAGTCATGGCCAAGGCGTTGACGATGGTATGGGCGATCTCTTCAAACCGGCCGCCATGCAGCCAGGCGATGCCTGCCCCAGCGCCGCAACCGGCGCTTACGGCCCCGCAGTAGGCGGACAGCCGGCCGATGCCGGTCTTCTGGTGGATGGTGACCAGGTTGGAGACCACCAAGGCCCGCAGCAGCGCTTCCCGGTCGGCCCCCAGTTCTTTGGCGTACTCCACCACAGGCACGGACGCGGTGATTCCTTGGTTGCCGCTGCCGGAAACGATCACCACCGGTAGGTGGCAGCCGCTCATGCGGGCGTCGGAGCCTGCGGCGGCCAATGCCTTGGCGCGGACTTTGATGTCATCTCCCCAGCATGCAAGGAGTACAGACCCGATATTGGCACCCCAGTCTCCCCGCAATCCTTCCATGGCAATGGCTGTATTGCAGTCGATTTGGGCCTGCAGCACAGGTTCCACGAGGGCAAGGTCCACGGATTGGGCAAAATCGAGGATGTCGTGAATATTGAGCAGAGAGCGGTCTGCTTGCGGACTGGCGGCGGCATCCATGCAGTCGTGGTTGTCAGCGAGTACGATGTTGTCTTTGGTCACTCGGACAATGTTGGTGTGGTAGTGGGCGATGCGTACGCTGGCGTGCTTTTCGCCGGCAAAAACCGTTATCACCAGGTCAAAAACGAGCCCGCTGGCGCTTTCGGTTACCTGGATTTCTTGCTGGCGGAGAAAGTCCCGGATTTTTTGCCGATCAGTGTCGTCCACCGCAGCGAGCACATCGAGCACTTTCGCCGCATCTCCCGCGACGATGCCTGCGGCAGCGGCGGCTTCGAGGCCTTTGAGTCCTCCTGTGTTGGGGACGATGACGCTTTTGGCGTTTTTGATGATGTTGGGGCTGGCCTCGACAATCACCCGTGAAGGCTCGGTCCCGAGTACCTCACGAGCACGCGCGGCGGCGTAGGCGATGGCCACTGGCTCGGTGCAGCCGGTGGCGGTGATGAGCTCTTCGCGCAAAATGGCGCAGTAGGTTTGATAGCGCAGGTCGGTGGCGTCCATCGTGCTCTCCCGTGGCAGCGTTTTGGCCCCAGCCCTCCGAAGGGCCGCTTGGCCGCAACCCCATAGTAGATGCGTCTGGCGCTGCCTAGGGCTTGGAGTCCTCCTGCGTGCGCGGAGCGTCTTTGGGCCGCAAAACCGCGATGGGCTCGCGGACGCCCAGTACTTCGGCAAATTTGAAGCGCTCGATGGCTGCTTGCGAGATGGTTTGACCTTTGCGCATGAGGGTTTTGCCGTTGGCGGTGACCACCGGCTCGGCGAGCACCATGCCTTCGCGAAGCTCGGCGATGGGAAGCCGCTCCACGTGCTGACCTTGTTGGGCCGCGAGGTACCACTGCAGGGCGCCGAGCACTCGAGGATCGTAGATCTCGGGATGCTGTTCCATGTGTGCTACGATGTGGGCGTCTTCTCCTCGGCTTGCGGCGTCAGTGTAGTCCAAGGCTACCTTGAGGATGCGTGCGCCCAAACAGGGATTTTTTTCCAGCGGCGCTTCTTGGTCCGCCACCATTTCGGCGATCTCTTCCAACCGGGGAAGGTTGCGGAGTAAATTGGCGGCAATGGCCGGATGCATGAGGAAAATCTGCTCTTCCTCCGGAGACAAGGCCTCGCCGGCCAAGCGGCGCTCCAAGATATCTTGAGGCAGGGAAAGACAGCCGATTTGGCTGAGCATGGCTGCGAGCTCGTACTTCCAGATCGCCTCCACGCCGAGGAATTTGGCCATGGCCACGATCAGCGCCTTGGCGCGTTCTCCCCGGCCGTAGGCCGTGGGATTGGCCAGTTCCAAGAGCTCGGACATGACCTGCACGCAGCCGCGCAGCGTGCCATGGAGGAGCTGTTTTTCTGCAATCAGGAGCCGGTGCTGTTCCAGGGCGTCGGTGAGGGCGCGCATGAGGGTGTCCGGAGGACAGGGCTTGAGGAGAAAGCGGAACACGGCCCCGTGGTTCACGGCCTTCATGGCATTGTCGATGTCCGCGTAGCCGGTGAGCATGATGCGTACCGTTTGTGGCCAGCGGTTCTTGACTACCTTCAGGAGTTCGGCGCCGCTCATATTGGGCATGCGCATGTCCGCCACGACGACGGCAAACTCTGCGGCTTCGAGTTTTTTGAGGGCGGACTTTGGCCCTTCGGCGGTCTCCACATCAAATTTGCCGCGCAAGTTGCGCCGGAAGGTGTCGAGAACGAACTTTTCGTCGTCCACAAATAAAATCCGTTCGGGCATGGGGATACTCCGTTCGCTTGAAAGAGGTCCTGCGTGAGGCCGGCGGACAGTCCCTCGAGGGGCCGCCGATTATGGCGTGCGGGCCCTTCAAGGGGCGGCATCTTCTTCCGGCTCTGGGGGCCGCGGCAGGAAGATGGTAAATCGGGCCCCTTTGCCTGGGGAGCTGGTGCAGCGGAGCTCGCCGTTGTGGCCTTGGGCGATGATGCGCTGAGCGATGAAGAGTCCCTGGCCGGTACCCTCCCCCACAGGCTTGGTGGTGAAAAAGGGTTCGAAAATGCGCTGCCGCACGGCTTCGTCCATGCCGGGGCCGTTGTCTTCGATGAGGATTTCCACGCCGTTGGATACAGCGCGGGTCATGACGTGGATGTGTCCTGGAGTCTCTTTTTTGGGCGAGGCCGCGATGGCCTGCGCGGCGTTGACGATGATGTTGACAAGGACTTGCGTGATTTCTTGTGGGGCGCAGGGTACGCGGGGGAGCGATGGATCCAGGTCGGTGGTGAGCTCGGCCGCGTATTTCCAGCTATTGCGGGTGAGCGTCGTGGCGTGCTCGATCAGTGCGTTGATATCCGTGGGCTGATGCTCTCCCCCTGGATGCGAGAAGCGGCGCATGGAATCCACGATATGGGCGATGCGGTTGATGCCGTCTTCCATCTGCGTAAGGACCGTGGGGATTTCTTCGAGAAAGCCAAGAACATCCTCTGGAGGTTGCGGGAGCGTGCGGGCCCATTCATCGATGGCGGTACAGGCATCTCGGAGATACCATAGATTGCCTTGAACGTACTGGATGGGCGAGTTGATTTCGTGGGCGATGCCTGCAGCCAACTGTCCGATGGCCTCCAGTTTTTGGTTTTGGAGCATCTGGGTCTCGAGGATTTTGCGCTCGCTGATATCGGCGACGATTCCCTCGATACGGTCTTCCTCCCCGTTTGGTTTGCGGAGCAGCCGGGCGCTCACTAGCCCGTGGAAGTGGCTGCCGTCACGGCGTCGGAAAAGGATTTCTTTTTGCTGCACCGCCCCGGTGGTGCGGAGTTCGTTCAGGACAGCTGCCCGGTCCTCGGGGCGAGCGTAAATTTGGTTCGTGATGTCGCGCACCTCGGCAAGCATGACTTCCACGGAAGGGTACCCGAAGATTCGGGCCGTGCTGGGATTGGCCGTGAGCAGTCGGCCGTCGGGGGTGATTTGGAAGATCCCCTCAAAGGCGTTATGCACCATGGAAGCATACTTGTGTTCCACCATTTCCATGGTGGCTTTGAAACGTTCCAGTTGGGTGACGTCCCGCAGCACGCAGAGATGTCCGCGCCACTCGCCGTCCGGGGCAGTGACCGGCGTGCGGGTGACGATGAAGCATCCAGGGATAGCCGGAAAAGAGGTGGGTGCGGTTTGGGGATGGTTGGGGAGAGGCGGCGAACACAACGAACACCCCAAGAGCTCGGCGCATGGCCTGCCGAGGATGTCCTGTAATGGCAGGCGCACAAGGCGGGTCATGGCCACATTGGCCCAACGCACCCGGCCTTCGGCGTCGGTCTCGAAGATGGCGTCGGGGATGGCGTTGAGGACGCGCTCCAAGTCGGTCTTGGCGGCGGCAAGTTCCTTTTGGGGGGTCTGGATTTCGGTGGACGCGTTCATGACATGAAAACGCCGCCCGGAGGCGGCAAGGAAGGGTTTTTTAGGCCGGCCAGCCAGGGGATGCGAGGTGCCCTCCACTGGCGGTCACCAAAAAACAGGCGCATCCAGGCAGGCTCGCGGCCAGACGCAGAGCTTCGCGTGGCGGCATGAGGGAGAGGGCCGTGGCCAAGCCGTCGGCCTGCATGACGGTGGGGGCGACCACCGAGACACTGCGCACATGCTGGGGGGAGCGGCCGGAACGCGGGTCCAGCAGGTGGTGGATCTTGGAGCTTACAGGGTGTTCATACCCTCCGGAGGTAGCTACCGCACCGTCGCGCATGGCGATGGTGGTGGGATAGTGCCCCCCCTTGTCCGGATCCTCGATGGCGATGATCCACGGCCGGCCAGACACGCGCCCTTCTGGGGATCCTTGGACACGGATGTCGCCGCCGGCGTCCACGAGGAAGTGGGCGATGCCGTGCGCGCGCAGAGTTTGCGCAGCTGCGTCGGCGATATAGCCTTTGGCCACTCCGTCCAGGGTAATGGCCATGTCGTGAGCGAGTGCAATATGGCCGCTTGCCATGCGGATTCGCCCGCTATCCACGAGGGCCAAGGCCTCTCGGAGGTCTGCGGGGTCGGGATTTCCCTGGGCGCGCTCCAAGAGGTCGAGAACCGGGGCGATGGTCATGTCAAAGCGCCCGGCCGTGGCCTTATGGAGTTCGAGGCCATATTCCATGACGGTCTGGAGTTCCGTGGGAATGTCCCGCAGCTGTCCGTGGGCGTTGAGCGCCGAAAGGGGGGTCGCGGGATTGTAGCGGCTCAGTACTCCATCGAGACGGTTGATGGTGGCGAATGCCGCGTCAATCGCTTCCTGGGCCTGGTGGGCCGAAGGGGCGACCGCAGTGATGCCCACGATGGTTCCGAGCAGGAGGCGCTCCTCCTGGACCGAGGGCAGGTCTGCCGCAGCACAAGGCAGCGCGCGCAGTATTGGCGCTCCAGCCGTGGCTGCGGTGCAGGCCGCAAGGAGGTGGAGGGCTTGACGACGATTCATGGTGCGCATGGTGCTTCTCCTACGCGTTGAGGTCCACCACGTGGGTTTCTTCCGGAATGTGCGCGGGTTCGGTCTCCGGGGCGGCGGAGACGGTCTCGGGCTGGAGGCAGCGCAAGATGGAGCGTGGACACGTGGTCACGCAGATCTCTGCACAGGAGGGGCCGTAAGCCAGGCAGGCTTTATGGTCGATGACGATGCGGTTGTCCTCGATGGTGACGGCCTTGGCCGGACACTTTTTCACGCAGGCCCCGCAACTGATGCACCCTGCCTCGCAGACTTCTTTGACGGCCTTGCCTTTGTCCTTGGAGGAGCAAAAGATCATGACTCGCGCCCGGCGGGGGATGAGTTCCAAAATACCGTTGGGGCAGGTGCGCACACAGGTGCCGCAGCTGGTGCATTTGGCCGGAGAAATGTGGACCATGTGGTCTTCGATCCACATGGCGTCGAAGGGGCAGGCGCGCACGCAGTCCCCAAAGCCGATGCAGGAATAGCGACATGCGTCCGGGCCACCATCTAAAAGTTTGGCCCCAGCGCAGGTGGTGGCTCCGGCGTAATCGTATTTGCGGGCCACCTTGCCTTCCACTTTGACGCAGCGGCGGAAGGCCACCATCGGCTCCACGTCCCCGGCGGCCTTGCCGGTGAGCTCGGCCACATGCTTGGCTACATCCGGCCCCCCGGCGCAGCAGCGGTTGGGAGGGACGTCCGGATCGTTGAGTACTGCCGCAGCGTAGGCTTCGCACCCGGCGAAGCCGCATCCGCCGCAATTGGCCCCAGGCAGGGCCTCGGTGACCACCTCAATGCGCGGATCTTCTTCCACGGCCAAAAGTCGCGAGGCCACGGACAGGATGCTGGCGGAAACAATGCCCAGGCCGAACAAGGTGACAACGGATTCAGCAATCATGGGACGCTCCCGGGGTTAGGCGATCATACCTTTGAAGGCCAAGAAGGCGAGGGACATGATCCCCGCCATGACCAGACCACTGGGCACGCCCTGCATGGAGCGCGGCAGGCGCGTCACCACGAAGCGCTCCCGGATGCCGGCCATGAGCACGATGGCCAAAAGAAAGCCCAGAGACGCGGCGATGGAGTAGAGAAAGGACGTCCAGAGGTCGAACTCTTTGCGCTGTACTAGGATGGCGACGCCCAAAACTGCGCAGTTGGTGGTGATGAGGGGAAGAAAGATGCCCAAGCTTTTGTAGAGCGGAGGAACCATTTTTTTGAGAAACATCTCGACGAATTGCACGAGAGATGCGATGACGATGATAAATACGATTGTCTGAAGGTATCCCAAATGAAATGGGTTCATGATGTATTTTTGGATGAGAAAGGTGAACACCGTTGCTAGTACTGTCACGAAGACAACGGCAGCGCCCATGCCGATGGCGACGCTCTTTTCCTTGGAGCATCCAAGATACGGGCAATTGCCCAAATACTGCGCCAAGAGGATGTTGTTGACGAAGATGGCGGAGATGAAGAGCAGAAAGATTTCCATGGGGAGCTCCTTGCCTTAGGCCTTGGCGCCCAAGCGTTCCAAGCGTTTTTGGGCGGCGATCTCGTCCATTTTCTTACACGCCATGCAGCCTTTGCATCCAGCATCCAGGTTGGGGTCCACATCAAGCCCCTTGCGTTTGGCCTGCCAGATGGTGAGGAAATTCATGCCCGCCAGGATGAGCCCGAGACAGACAAAGGCGCCAGGCGCCTGCACCATGAAGGTGAAGGGGTGGAAACTCGGTCCGAACACGTGATGGCCAAACCAGGTGCCTGCGCCGAAGACTTCCCGCAGGCTGCCGAGAAAGGTGAGCGACAGGGTGAAGCCGATGCCCATGCCCAAGCCGTCGGCCATGGCCAGATGGGGTGGGTTTTTGGCGGCAAAGGCCTCGGCCCGTCCGAGGATGACGCAGTTGACCACGATGAGCGGGACGAAGATGCCGAGCTGCTGGTAGAGCGGATAGGCAAAGGCCTGCATGAGCATCTCCACGGCCACCACCAGGGACGCGGCGATGGCGATGAAGCAGGCGATGCGTACCTTTTTGGGAATAATTTTTCGCACTAAAGAAATAATCACATTGGAGAGGGTGAGTACGAAAATCACCGCCGCACCCATGCCCAGGCCGTTTTCCGCGCTGGTGGTCACCGCCAGAACGGGGCATAGGCCGAGCACCAGGCGAAAGGGCGGAATTTCCTTCCAAAGTCCTTTGGTGAATTCGGAGGTTATGGAGCCCATAGTGTACTCCTATTGCCAGGTGGTTTTGATGGAATCTTTGAGTGTAGCGTACCAGCCGGCGACCTGTTTGACGGCTTCCGTGGCGCCGATGGATGAGTAGGTGGCGCCAGAAATGGCGTCGATGTCGCCACCTTCTTTCTTGAGTTTGGCCTTTTCAAGGATCCGCCCTTTGAACTGCTTGGTAAAGCCGGGCTCAGCCACTCGGGAGCCGATGCCCGGGGTTTCCTTGTGGGTGGTGATGCTGATGCCCACGACTTTGTCGGTAGTGGTATCGATACCGACGATGACATTGACGTCACCACCATACCCCTTGCCCGCGCCTTCCATGGCGATGGCCTGCAGTTTCCCGTTTTTCATGACCGGAAAGACCAAAATTTCTTCATTGGGGCCGCCGCCGGGCTTGGTAAATTTTTTCCGGTCAGCGATAGGGTCGTTGTCGGCATCGAAGAAGACCTGCTGGATGGCGGGTTTTTGCACGTAGGTCAGGACCTGCTCTTCGATGATGGGCGTGGTCCATACCTTGAGGCCCGAGAGGACAAAGCCCGCCAAGCCGGTGATTGCCGACAGTACGACGATCATGCGGACGATTTCCATCATGGCGCCTACCTCCCGCCAAAAGGCTTGGGTTGGATGAGGTCAAGAAGCGGGGTACAGAGGTTGGCCAGAAGTACGGCAAAGGGCGCTCCATCGGGGTAGATGCCGTACACCCGAATGAGGATGGTGAGCGCGCCCGCCATGAGGCCGAAAAGTATCATGGGGATGCGGAATACAGGCGATGCCGAGGGGTAAGGCAGGAGAAAAAACGCCGTGAACATTGTGGTGCCGGCAAGGAGATGGAAGAGGGGCGAGGCGTAGAGCTGGGGATCGATGAGCCAATAGATAAGAGCGGTGCCGAACACCCCGGCAAGGTACGAGACAGGGATGTACCAGCGGATCTGCCCCATGCAGAGGAGTGCCACGCCTGCCGCCAGTACCAAGCCCGCCTGGGAGGCGCCGAGGGCGCCGAGATTTTGGCCGAAAACGAGGCTGGAGAGAGAGATGCCCGAGATGGCCTCCACCCCGAAATATTTCAGCTCACTGAGCGGTTCCACCAAGTCCCAGCGCAGCAGCATGCCGTTGAGATCCATGTACGCAGGCCAGGAGACGGTGAGCACGCACCACCCCACCGCCGGGGCGCATACCGGGCTGCCGCCAAACCCGCCGAAGACCATACGGCCGAGGATGATGGTTACCGCGCTGCCCACCACCACCAGCCACCATGGGGCGGTGGCGGGCAGCAGAAAGGCCAGGAGGATGCCGTCGGCCAGGGCGGTGAAATCATGGGCCGACGGAGACTGCTCCATGAGGCGCTGGATGAGGGCTTCGGTGATGACTGCGGTCAGTCCGGCCACAGCCAGGACCGTCAAGGCGTCGTAGCCGAAGCGGTACACGCCCAAGAGGGCTGCGGGCACCAAGGCCACAAGCAGCCGGTACATGTCGCCGGTCACGGTTCTGCCGCAGTGCCAGAAGGGCGGCGCCGTGACGGTGTGCAGAGAAGGGGATTGCTGGCTGACCATGCGTTGTTCCTCGCTGTGTTGCTATTCGTCCTGCAACCGGCAGGTGGCTACGAAGGCGTCCTGCTCTTCCAATTTGTGTTTGGCCAGACGGATATACTGGAGCACTGGCCGGTTGGCCGGGCACACATAGGTGCACATGCCGCACTCCACGCACGCCGCAATGTGTCGAGGCCGGGTTTCTTCGAACAGGGCGAATTCGGCATAGCGGGAAAGCATGCCCGGCTGAATGCGTGCGGGGCATACCAGGACGCACTCTCCACAATTGATGCACGGATTGGGGCCCACCTGGGGGTAGCGTCCCGGGGGAACGATGGTGATGGCCGTGCAATTTTCCGGCACGCCAATATCCAGCGAACTGATGGCTTCGCCGGTCATGGGACCGCCCAGGGCCACCGTGGCCCCGGCAGGGACCTGCACACCGAGGGCGTCGAGGACCTCGACGATGGGCGTGCCCGTGGGGACGCGCACTGCGTGGCCTTCCACGGTGAGCACCGCTTCAGTGAGCGGAAGGCCCGTGGTGGCCACGCGTCCCACCCGATACAGATCCGCCACGGAGATGACGTCCGTGGCCTCGGGGTTTTCCGATCCCGTGGCGGTTACGGCCACGAGGGCGTCCAGGGTAGAGGGGTACTGCGGGTCGGCCTCGACGACATGGGCGCCGTGCAGGCCGTATCCCGAGCCGCGGGCGACCACGAGATGGACATTGCCCGGACGGACGGCCCGCTCCAGGAGGTTGATGCCTGCATCCAAGGTGGCGCGTTCGTCGCGTAAAAGCTGCTCGCTAAGGAAGGCTCCGGGCTCGGGGTTGAGGCCGTTGACCACCACGGTCCGCGAGGGGTGGAATCGGGAGGTGTCGATGCCCATCTCTCGCAGCCAGCGGACGAGCGCTTCGTCGGCGAGGTTCTTGTGTTCCGCACGTCCTGGCCGTTCGGGTACCGGCGCCTCTTTGCCTTCTCCGGGGGAGGGGATGGGGCCGATGATGATGGCCTCCGGCAGAATATCTTCGACGATGCCGTCAATGGTGGCATGGACGAAGCCCACACCGAATGGACCAGAAGATGTGGTCTCGGCGAGAACCTGGCCTTTGCCCACCACTTGCTTCTTTTTCACCGCGGGCGTGTGCCCTCTGCCTAGGGCGATACGCACCCGTTGGGGAGCGGGGATGCTCCGGATGCTGTCCGAAAGGGGAGTTGCAGTACTGAGTTTTTTCATGCCGTCCTACCTGGTGTGACAACGTTTGCAGGACTTATCACCAAAGGGGCCTTTACCTGCCTGCTCATGGCATTGCATGCACTGGCCATGGAAGGAGTCCATGCGGGCCGGCAAGGGGATGGTGTCGGACTCGTAATGGCACGAGGCGCACGGCGGTTGTTTTGCCGCGTTCGTTCCTGGCATGAAGTCATGGCACGAGGTACATCCTGCTATTTTTTGATCGTACATATCTTCATGGCAGGACTGACAGCGGGCATGCACGGCATCCCGCAGGGCAGGCGCCGCTCCGTCGGCCGCCGGGCCATGACAGTTTTTGCAGGCTTGCGGCTCGTCCTCAATATCCGGGCTATGATGGCAGTCGGTGCATGCAGAGGCATAGTTATTGGCATGAGCATCATGGTCGTACTTGATGGTGCCCATTTCCGCATGATGGCATTTGGTGCAGCTCTCTTTGGGCAGGGTGCGCTGGTGAGCTGCCGAGAAGGTGGTGTTGAACTCCGTGGCGTGGCATGCCCCGCAGGGCAAAGGTTCTTTTTGAGTGGCAGGCATGTCGTGGTGGCATGCTGCGCAATCTTTGCCCATGTTTTTGACGTAATCGATATGGCGTGCATGGGTAAAGACAACAGATCCACCTTTATTCTCCAGTCGTAAACGGACCGGGATTTCGTTGGATGGTACCTGACGGGCAAAATTGCCCACAAGAACGAGGACGAAAACGCCACACACGATGCCGATGGGGAGATAGCGCTTGTTCAAAGCAGTGTCCTTGTGTTCCGGTTTGACAAAAAAATGGACTTTTGCCTTCCGAAATTTACATTTTCCATAAAAGATACAAACCTTCGAAAGAAGGTTGCAGGTCATCTATCTAAGAAGGAAGCGGATGTAAAGGGGTTTTTTGAAAAAAAGAGTGCGGGTGGGAAGGGGAGGAAAAAAGTCGATTATCGTTTTATTTTTGAGAAGTCGTGCCGACCCCGGAAGGGGTCGGCACAGGCGTTTAGTTCATGAGCACCCACTGCCCGTAGGCGTTGCGGCACGCCTTGGTATGGATGGTTTCCGGCTGGCCGGAGGCGTCACGGCCGGTGAGGGTGAAATCGCGGCAGATGTCGTTGTTGGGAGCGGTGTAGGCCGGCGCTGGTGTCACTTGGTAGGCGCGGCCGGTGTCCGGATTGACCCAGGACGTCGGCTGGCCGGAAGGTGAGTGCTCCAGGGCGGTGGAAATCTGCTGCCGGTCGTACTTATCCAGCTCATTGCCCACGATGTAGCCGAGGAGCGTGCCTACGGCAGCGCCGATGAGGGCGTTTTGGCCGCGTTTGCTCTTGGGGCCCAATTGGCCGCCTACGGCAGCGCCTCCTAGGCCGCCGATGATCGCGCCGGTCTGGCCTTTGGTGGCGCAGCCGGACGGTAGGGCGAGCACGGCGGCCATGAGGAGTATGCCAAATGTCTTCTGCATGGTGACCTCCATGGTTATGGTGACTGGAGTAGCCGTCTCCTAAACCGTGGTCTCCCGGTTGGCAACGGCCCGGGGGAAGGCCAGGACAAAGGTCGATCCCGCGCCGGGCTCGCTGTCCACGCAAATGCTGCCGCCGAGAAGCCGCGTGATTCCGGAGGCGACTCCGAGCCCTACCCCGCTGCCGCCGTACTCGCGGTTGAGTTCCATGTCTGCTTGGGTGAAGGGGGCAAAGATGGTGTCGAGTAGATGCGGATCAATGCCTGTGCCGGTGTCGTGCACGGCGATGTACCAGCCGGTGCCGTGGGTCCAGGATTCGAGGCGGACGGTACCTCGTGCGGTGAATTTGATGGCGTTGTTGACGACGTGGAGGAGGGCTTTGCGCACCAGGGTGGCGTCGCACTCCACATGGGTTGCCCCGGCGTGGGGCGGGGCTTCCCAGGAGAGCCCCTTGCTTCGGGCTTGAGGCTCGGCGATTTGGATGATGGGCGAAAGAATGGCCGGGACCGGATGGACGGCTGGGGACGGCTGGAGGACTGTGCCCTCCAGCGCCGCCAGGTCGAGGATATCGTTGAGTAGGGTGAGCAGTGCCCGGGCCGCTCTTTGGGCTGCTTCGGTCATGGGCTTTTGTTTGTCTGGGGTATCCAGGTGGGGCAAAATTTGGAGCGTGCCAAGGATGTTCCCCAGGGGCGTGCGCAGTTCGTGGCTCATGACGGCAAGAAAGCGCGCCTTGGACCGGGCCGCAGCCTCTGCAGCCTCTTTGGCGTGGATGAGGTCTGCCTCCAGGCGTTTTTGGGCCGAGATGTCGATGAGCGCTTCGACGAGCACGTGTTTGCCCCCCAAGGTGGTGGGAACCGCGGCTTTGAATACCGGGACGCTGCGCCCTGTGAAAGTGGTGAGCGCAGGGTCGGGGTTTTTGAGGGAAACACCATCAAGGATCGGGCAGAGGGGATTTGTGCAGAGCGTGCAGACAGTTTTCTTGCACTCCTTGCCGATGATCTGATCGGCTGTGGCTTCGAGCATTTCCAGCAGCTTGGGGTTGGCGGAGAGTACGGTGCGTTCCGCGGCGTCCACAACGGCGACACCCACGGGAAGGTTTTCGAGAATGGTGCGCAGGGAGGCTTCCTGCTCGGTTACGATGGTGTGCGCCTCTTGGAGGGCCTTGAGGTGTTCGCGGTACATGCCGCGCACCGTGAGGCCTACCGGCACGGTCAAGGCGAGGAATACCGTGGCGATGCCTAAGGTGAGCAGCAGGTGTTGGGAGGTGAAGGCCTCGATCTGAGTGATATCAATATCGGCGCAGGCCAAGTAGGGTGGCCGCCGGGGCTTACTTCCGTGCGGCAAAAGGAACGAAATCGCCCCCACTCATCGCGGTATTCCAGGGTTGCGTTCCCGCGCTGGGCCAAGGCTTGGGTGAATGCCTCGGGAATTTCCTGGTAGGGATAGAAATACCAGGACAGACGTTCTTTGGCCTCTTCTTCGGACACGCTCGGGGCGGTGAAGACATATTCGCCGCTCTCCGTGCGGATCACCGTGTACACCCAAGTCAGGCCCAAGGCCTCCTTGAGGGCATTGAATTTGCGTCGGTTCTCCAGTTCTTCTTCCAAAGAGATGCTGGTCGGGGTGCGGGCGCGGTCGTGGAAGTCCGGGGCCAAGAGGTCTTTGAGAGTGCCGGTGGCAGCCAGGAGTTTTTGGTCCAACTGTCTGGTAAAATTTTCTTTTTCCATGGAATACCACGCCCAGGAGAGCGCGGCGACGATGGCGGCGTACCCGATGAAGATGACGAGAAGCCGGACAGCGGCACGGCGGGTGGGGGACATGTAACCTCCCGTGTGGAGCAGGGACTCGGGAAACACAACTTTCATACGCCAAAAAAAATATATTTCCAAGTAGCAAGGACACGGTTGAAGCTTGAAGCATCTGCGGGTAGGGAACGGGACGTTTGTGCATTCTCGGAGCGTGGAGTTGGTGTGATGCCGTTTTCTTGCATTCTCGCGAAAATTCGATCTTCCTCGGCGGCCGCGGACCGGGCTGTCCCTCGGTCCGTGGTGGAGTTGTCTGCCCGTGGAGAGCTGTGGTTTGCCCTCATCCTTTCCCTGGCCATCGGCGTCGTTATTCGGGTGACGGAGTTTCCCTTGTGGATGACGCCGCACTTATGGGTGGGGGATGAGCCGCTCATGGCCACCCACGATGCGTACGCCTGGCTCGCCGGGGCCAAAGGCATCGGCGGGTATGTGGATACGTGGATGGCGCGTGGCCTTGCAGCGCTCCACGCCCTCACCGGAGCGCCCTTGGGGGTCATCGGGTTTTGGCTGCCGGTGGTGGTGACTCCCCTCACCTGCGTGCCGGTGTGCTGGCTCGCCTTCCGCTTGGGCGTACCCGAGGCCGGGGCCTTGGCCGGGGTGATGGCAGGCACCAGCCTTGGATTTTTGGTCCGCACCCGTATCGGCTTTTGCGACACGGATATTCTTTCCTTGTTCTTTCCCACCGTGGTGGCGGCCCTGTGCGCCGTGTGGCTGCAGGGGGCTCTTGGCGAGCGTTGGGGCGGGCGCTTGCGCGAGCTGCGGCACGAGATGGTCTGGCCGGTGGTGGTGGGCGTTGCGGGGATGCTCAGCCGCGGGTTTTATCCCCAAAGCGGCACGATTATTCTGGCCGTACTGGGGGCGGCGGCACTTCTTGTGGCCGTATGCGGGCGCAGGGAGCTTTGGCCTCAGGCTTTTTTGGCGCTTTTGGCCATGTTTTGTCTCATCTATTTGAGTCCTTGGGGGGTGGTGCCTGCGGCTTTGGCCGTGGCGGCCATGGCCCAGACCGGCCCTCGCCGCCCGCAACTTTTGTGGGCGGCAGTGGTGGCTGCGGTTGTGGCGGCGTATTTTTCCGACTTTGCCGCCGTGCTGCATGACTACGCCCTGCGCGCACTCATGTTCACCAAGAATTCTTCCGTGGACAGCGCCTCTTCGGACACCTTGAAGCTCCCCGCCGTGGCCCAGAGTATCCGCGAGGCCCAAAATTTGGATTGGCTGGGCATGATGGAACGTGTGGCGGGGCGGCCGTGGCTTTTTGTGGTTTCCTCAGTGGGCTTTGTGGCCGCTTTGTGGCGCTGGCCCGTGCTTTTCGTGTTTGCGCCGTTTTGGGGGCTTGGCATGGCCAGTGTCTGGCTCGGCAACCGATTTGCCATGTATGGCGGCGTACCTGCCGGCATCGGTCTGGCCTTTGGCGTGGCCTGGGGGGTGCGGCGGCTGACCTCTCGCCAGGGGCGACGCTGGATTGCCCAGCTCGTTTTGAGTTGTTTTGCCTTGTGGCCCGCTGCAGACCTCATGCGGCAGGTGGTGCCCATTCCGGTGATCCCCAAGATCTTTGCCGAAACGTATCTCCGCCTGCAGCAGGTCACTCCTCCCAACGCTCGTCTCTGGCAATGGTGGGACTACGGCTATGCCGCACAGTATTTCGCGGAGCGCATGAGCTTTGGCGACGGCGGCTTGCACGATGGGCCGTGGCTTTTTCCCTTGGCTCGGGTGCATATGACGAACTCCCCGCGCGAGGCCGCGCAAATCATGAAGTTCGTCACCCAAAGCCAGCTTGCAGCCACCAACGGCAGCTACGTGACCGACCCGGTTATCGGTTTTCGCAGGCTCGGCCCCCAAGGCACCAGGGAGTTTTTGCATCGTCTGGCCCGCGAAGACCTTTCCTGGGGGCCGCTTCCCGAGCAGTACCTGGTGGTCACGTGGGAAAACATGCGCATTGCAGGCTGGATCTCCTTTTTCGGCCATTGGGACGTGGAGACCGGCCTCAGCGATCCCGCTATACTTCAAGCTATGGTTGGAAAGACGGACATTGATACCAAGGCCGGGCTCCTCATGAATAGCGGTCGAACCTTTGCCTTGGAGAGACTCTTTTTCGTGGGACCGCCGCCACGGCAACTGGCGTGGAATGCGGGCTCTGGGCTCAACGCCATTGTCAATGAAGCGGCCAATTCCATCCATATCGCAGACAACCGCGCCTTTGGCTCCATGATGGTGCAGCTCTTGATTGGAGACCCAGCGGCGGCGGCGCCGTATTTGGAATTGGTGGAGGACCGCTATCCCTGGGTGCGGGTGTATCGCGTGCGCTAGACAGGAGCGGCGCCTGGTGCTTGCACGGAGTTTTTCGTGATTGAGAAGAAGGAGGAGATATGCTTGCAACCATCAGTACTGATGCAGCCCCTGCGGCGGTGGGACCGTACAGCCAGGCCATCCGGGCCGGAGCGCTGCTTTTCCTCAGTGGGCAATTGGGGATCGATCCTGCCAGTGGCCGTCTTGCCGAGGGATTTGCCGCCCAGGCCCGGCAGGCCCTCGCCAATATGGCGGCCGTTCTGAGCGCTGCCGGGGCGAACCTTGAGCAGGTGGCAAGCGTGGACGTCTTCGTGACCAACCTTGAATGGTTTGCCGAGTTCAACACCGTGTACGCCCAGTTTTTTGGAGCGCATCGTCCAGCCCGGGCCGTGATCGGGGTGGCCGCCCTGCCTTTGGGGGCATTGGTGGAAATCCGCGCCGTAGCCGTCATGGACGCCGGTGAAGGAGGCCTGCATGCCTAAGCTTTCGCGGCGGTTCGGAGTGTTCCCATCCGCCCACGAAGACGCCCATTCCGCCACCCTGCACGCCGATTGTCCACAGACGGCATCGCCGTCCTATCGTCTTGCTTTCCAAGATCAGGAGTTTTTGCTCCGCGAAGAGCTGCGGCCGGTGCGGTTGCAGCTCGAGCTCCTCAAGCCGGAACTCATCCTGCAGGAGCAGGGGATCGAGGCCACGGTGGTGGTGTATGGCAGCGCCCGCCTCCAGGATCCGGATGCTGCGGCCCTGCGCCTGGAAAAGGTGCTCGAGGCGCTCAAGAAGAATCCCGACGATCTGGTGTTACGTCAGGAACTCGTCCGGGCGCGCACTGCGGTCACGTATGCGCACTTTTACGAAGAAGCCCGCAAGCTTGGCCGGTTGGTGTCGGAAAAAGGGAGAGATCATGGTCTGGTGGTCATCACCGGCGGTGGCGGCGGCATCATGGCGGCGGCCAACCAGGGGGCTCATGACGTGGGCGCCAAGAGCATCGGTATGAATATCGTGCTCCCTTTCGAGCAACATCCCAACCCCTACATCACCCCAGAGCTGTGTTTCCAATTCCACTATTTTGCCATCCGCAAGATGCACCTGCTCATGCGGGCCAAGGCCTTGGTGGCCTTTCCCGGCGGATTTGGCACCTTGGACGAACTCTTCGAGGCGTTGACGTTGATCCAGACCCGCAAGGTGCGGCCCATGCCGGTACTCCTTTTCGGCCGGCGTTTTTGGACCAAGGTCATCCATTTCGATGCCCTGGTGGAGGCTGGCACCATTAATCCCGAAGATCTGCGGCTTTTTCAGTATGTGAGTAGCGCCGAGGAGGCCTGGGAGGTCATTGCTGCGTCCCTGGAAGCCCCCGTCGCTTCGTGATGGCGGCCTGCACATCAGCCTGCACGCGGGCGGAGAGGCGGGCCATGGCCGCGCTCATGGCTTGGGCCAGTCCTGCTCCTCCTGGACTCGGGCATGGTTCGGCCTCGTCGTAGCGGCGCTGGAAGACCACTGCCTGGGCCAAGGGGGCCCGGGCATCCACCAGGGTGATGGTGATGCCGAGGCGCGCCTCGCTTCCGTGCGCGTATTGGCGCGCACTCCATTCTTCCACCATGCCTTCGATGCGAAAGTCCGTGGGCAGATAGGCCCCGGCATCGACCACTGCGGTGTAGACTGCGCTTGCAGCAAGATCCCGACGTAAAAAGTCCGCCGCCAGATCGGAAGGCAGGGCGCGCCAGCGTTCCAACGGGATGTCGCTGCGGGAGAAAGGCCGGCTCGCCACCAAGGCGGGCGTGCGCAGTTCCGGGACGATGCCGAAGTGGGCCACGCGGATGATGGCAGGGACGCGCGGCAGGTCCTGGCAGGGGGGCGCGTATTCCAGGGTGTGGAGGCGAAACTGCGGCACCGGCGTGCTGGCGCAGGCGCCCAGAGAGAGTGCGAAGCACAGGGCGAGCAGAGAGCGGATCATGGTTCCTCCGTGGCGCGGGCGGGCTTGGGCGGGGCGGAAAAGAAGAGCAACGAGGGCTGGTCTTTGATGTGCGCGGAGAGGAGCTCCAGGTTGGCGGCGGTGCGCTCCAGGGCGTCCAGCGTGGAGAGGAGCCGTTCGGTCCCTTGTCGGGCGCCGGCCCCCATGCCGGCGATGGTCCCTTGGGTGTGGTCCAAGATGGCAGAGAGGGTGCGCGCGCTTTCGGCCATGGCCGCAAGGCTGGTGTCCACATGCGGGCGGTTGGCGGCCACCAGGGCGCGGAGATCTCGGGTCAGCGCGCCAAGCTCGGCGACTTGGGTTTGCGCGGCCTCTGCCGCCCCGCGCATGGCCCGGGCGGCGTGGCTCACGTCATCCGTGAGGCGGCCGAGTTTTTCGCGGGACAATGCGCGGCGGACGTCGGTCACCAGGGTCAGGGTTTCGTTGGCGATGTCCCCGATGCGTGCTGCCTTGAGGGTGCTGTCCATGGTCTGCAGGACATCGAGGGTTTGGCGGGAGATGCCGGCGAAATCCACCGATTGGATCTGTTTGGTGATGGTGTCGATTTCCTGGAAGAGTTTTTTGATGTCCGACGGCCGAGAGGCCACCAGCGGCAGGGGCGGGGTGAAAGAGAGTTTGGGAGAGAGGTCAGGCTCGTGAGGGAGACGTGTGTCGAGTTCCACGAACATGGCGCCGGTGATGCCCACATTGGAAAGCGTGGCCACGGCGTTTTTGCGTTGTGCTTCCATGGCTTGGGCGTGTTCTTTGGAAATGGTGAGCTCCACGGCGATAAGGCGGCCGTCCGGAGCGATGCGGATGGAGCTCACCCGACCCACGGGTACGCCGCGGTACTTGACCGGAGAGTCTACGGAGAGCCCTTGGACCGATTCGTCGAAGTAGGTGACGAACACGGTGCCGCGGTCCAGGATGGAGCTTGCGCCAAGCCAAATGATGACCGCGGTGGCCAGCGCGATGCCGATGGTCATAAAGAGGCCCACGGCGACGTGGACGGAATGGGTTTTCATGACGCATCCTCCAGGGGGGTGCGGTGGAAAAAGTGGCCCACAAAGGGGTGGGGAGGATGGTCGCGCAGCATGCGTGGGTCCCCTTGGGCCACGATGGATTGGGAGTCCTTGTGCAGGACGATGGCGCGGTGCGCCACCGTGAGGATGGAGGGGAGCTCGTGGCTCACCAGCACCACGGTGGTGCCGAGGCTCTGGTTGAGGCGCGTGATAAGGGCGTCCAACTCCGCCGAGGTGATGGGGTCGAGCCCGGCGGAAGGCTCATCGAGAAAGAGGATGTCTGGATCCAACGCCAGGGCCCGGGCAATGGCCGCGCGTTTGCGCATGCCGCCGGAGATCTCTTCGGGGAGAAAGTGTTCAAATCCGCAGAGCCCTACATGGGCAAGCTTGAGACGGGCCAGATCCCAGGCCAGGTCTTCAGGCAAACCCGCCCCTTCGGTGAGCGGCAGCAGGATGTTCTCCGCCAGCGTGAGGGAAGAGAGCAGCGCGCCGCCCTGGTACATGACGCCCATGCGGGCAAGGATCCGCCCGTAGCTCGCCGCATCGTCCGGGTCGAGGGCGTCGCCGGCGATGGTGATGCTCCCGGCAAGAGGGCGCACTAGGCCCATGAGGACGCGCATGAGGGTGGACTTGCCGCAGCCGCTCCCCCCAAGGATGGCGAAGACCTCTCCGCGGCGCACGGTAAAGGAGGCGTCCTGCAGCAGGATGCGGGCGCCAAAGCCCATGGTGAGATTGCGGACTTCGATGATGGGCTCCATCTTATCTCCAGTACCGCAGGATCACGGCGAGCACCGAATCCACGAAGATGATCAGGAAGATGCTCGTCACCACAGCGGAGGTGGTGGCGCGGCCCACGCTCTCCGCCCCGCCGCGCACGGCAAAGCCGCGGTGGCAGCCCACCAGGGCGATGAGGATGGCAAAGAGTCCGCTTTTGAAAAATCCCCAGATCACGTCGAATAGGGCGAGGGTGCGGAAGGTCTGCTGCATGTAGGCCGTTGGGGTGAGATCCAGCATGAATACGCCCACCACCAGGCCCCCGGCGATGGCAAAGGCGTTGGCGTAGAGTGCCAGGAGGGGCACCACCAAGGCCGAGGCCACCAGCTTGGGCAGCACCAAAAAACGCACCGGATCAAAGCCCATGGTGATAAGGGCGTCCACTTCTTCGGAGACGCGCATGGTACCGATCTCCGCGGCGAAGGCCGAGCCGGATCGGCCTGCCACCACGATGGCGGTCATGATGGGGCCCAGTTCCCGCACCATGGCCAGGGCCACCAGGGAGGCCACATAGATGTTGGCCCCGAATTGGGCGAGTTGCACTGCGGACATGAAGGCCATGATGAGGCCCAAAAGAAAGCCGATGAGCCCCACGATGGGCACGGCGTCCACACCCACGGAGCGCATGGCCGCGGCGGTGTCGCTGGCGCGTAGTCTCGTGGGATGCCGAAGCACACCGATGAGACAGACGCATACCTCTCCTAGAAATGCGGCGTGGTCCAGGGCGGTGTGGGCGATTTTCAGGGTTTTGCAGCCAAAGCGGGCGAAGAAGCCTTCCTGTGTCGCGGCCTTTGGGTCGGTACGCGGTTGGGAGAGCACCGCCATGGCTGCCTCGAGGCGAGGGGCGTAGGTGACGGACATCCCTCGGGCCTGTGCGGCGCGGCCCAGGGCACGGGCCAGGGCCACGGTGGTGTCTCCTGGCGGGGAGGCCGCTGTAGAGGGTTCGGTTGTATGGGAGGCGGCCGCCGTTTCCTCGAGCAGAATGCGCAGGGGCATCGTCGAGTCGCAATGGGAGAGGATCTCCTGGAGCATCGCGGAGAGCCTCTCCACGGGGATGGTGGGGGGCAGGATCACGGCGAGACCGTCGCTCGTGGACTTCAGACGATAGGCGGTGGTCATGGGGCGGGGCCTACTCGAAAGCCGGGTTGTCGTCCACTTTTGCATCTCCTTCTGCCCCTTGAGTTCGCCCGCGGGCTGTGGAAGGAGGGCTGCTCCCTGCCATGCGTAGGGACAACCTTTGTGTACAGGAGTAACTTCCAATGCGTTGGTGGATTGGTATCATAGTGTGCTGTTGGGCAGGGGTTGCCTGGGGCGCGCCGCAGGAGCTCTCCGTGTCTATGCCGGCTGCTCGGGCCCTGGAGCAGCTTTTGGCCCTGCCCGAAACAGGAGGCTCGCCGGCCCCGGAGGCCGTAGCGGAGATCGCGCGTGTGGTCCGCACGCTTCCCGATGGGAGCGCCTGGGCGCTGCCCAAGCGTGGCGGCATCTCCGGCGCCGTGTCCGTGTTCACCGTCAAGGCCCCGTTTCCTCGAGTGGTATCGTATGCCTATCATCCGGATGTGCCGTCCTACGCCACTATGCCCTCGTCCATCCGATTTCAGGAGTGGACTTCGGAGGAAGCCAAGGAGGAGATGCGCCGGTTGGTCGGCGATCTTGCGGCGCCGCGGGTGGTGCGCGGCGTGGAGCGGGAGATCATCTCTCCCAATTTGGATACCGGCGGATATTATGAATATCTGCAGCACCGGACCGTGTCGTTGAGCTTGGTTTCCGGGACGCCGGTGCTCATCTCCGTGGCCTGCCAGGACCAGCCGTCGTCCGTGGGCAAGCTCGGCCTGGTGGTGGGTGAAGATCGCGATTGGAATTACCTTTTTTCCAACACCGTGGGCCTGGGGGGCTTTTTGGGGTGGGTCAAGTCGTACATGTACGAAGGTTGCTCCATGACGGTATTCGTGCCGGAGGGCGACGCTACCCGCGTGGCGTCCTTCAAGTGGCTGCGGGCAGGGTGGGCGGAGATCAACATGGTGAAGCCGGAGCACATTCTCGCCGGCATGCGGCGGTTTGCCGTGGATTTTCGCGCGGTTCTGGAGTCCCCAAGGCTTCCGCCCCTTGCAGAGACCATCACTTTGGCCAAGAAGGTGCGTGCATTGCCCGAAGACCGTTTGCAGGGCTTGGTGCAGGGCGTGCTTGCCCCCATGCAGTCTCAGGTGCGTAACCGTTCTTTTGCTGCGTCTTTGGAAAATGGAGAATACCGCCGCACCCTCCCGCACGAGGAGTTGGTGCGGCTGGTCTTCTTGGAGCTCTGGAAGTGTCGGCTGGGCAGGGCATCGAACCCGGAGGTTTGTGGAGATGCCGTATTCTCCACCCCGTAGCTTGGGACGGACGTCTACCAGCCGAGATGCTGCAGCAGGTCTGGCAGTGGGGTGAGGATGTTCCAGCCCGGGACGTAGTGGCTCACGCCTTCGGCAACAGCCAAGACCAGGAGGGCAATGGCCCCGAGCCCTGCAGCCCAGATCCCGGCCATGACGATTTTGTGGCGCATGGGATGCTCGGCGCGGGCAAGGACGAGCCCCATGAGGGCGCAGCAGGCCAGGAGCCCTGCCGCTGCCATCGCCGGGAAGAAGAGCGGAGGCAGAAACAGGTTGGCAGTCTTATGATAGGCCATAAAGGCCCAGGACATCCCTGCGGCGAGGAGCACGGCGGTGCCGGCGACCCATCTTCCCAGCACCCGGGCGCTATAGCGGTAGTAATCCCGCCCCCAGTCATCGGCGTTGCGACGCAGAACGAGGTAGACGGGGCCGCAGCAGCTGGCGCCGAAGAGGGCCGCCACGGGCCAGAGGCTGGCCAGGGCCCAGGGGATGGTCTCTGGGCTGGCATTGCTCACCAAGAGGACGATGCCCCAATATCCGTACTTGAGGCACATGTTGGCAGCGCATCCTAAGACGATATGGAATCCTCGGCGTTGCCGAGCGAGGTTCCAGGTGAGCGCCCAGGCCATGGTGAGGCAGGAGCCGGCGGCAGCGAGGATGACGGTGGTCCAGGGCAGGACGCCCGCTTCGAATCGGGGTCGGATCTCGGGGAGAGCGACCCAGAAAATCGCCCCGACGGCGGCCCAAAGAGCGGGGTGGATCACGAGGGCGAGACGGCTTTGCTGCTGGGCGAGCCGGAGCGGCAGCGGCCGTTTGCTCACGGCAGCGGCGAGTTCGCTCACGAGGGCGATGATGGGGGCGCCCCAGAAGAGGGACGCACCGAGGACGACGACCGGGATGAGAAAGAGGCTCCACGTGGTGACGACAAAAGTCATGGCAAGTATCCTTAAAGAAGAAGTCGAGGTGCTGGCGGGCCTTGTGCCGCAAAGGCGGCGGCGGGGCAAGATGGCGTCAAGGAGGCGGGCGTGGTGGCATTGGTGATAACGGTGGCCCTGGTGGTTGGCGTATCCGCGTTGTGTTCGCTTGCGGAAGCTGCTCTGTATGCGGTCCCGTGGAGTCATATCGAAGGACTTCGGCATCAGAAGCGCCCCGGGGGGGAGACGCTGTACCGTCTGCGCACGCAGATCGATCGTCCCATTACCGCCATCTTGACCCTCAATACCGTGGCCAACACCGCGGGGGCTGCCGTGGCTGGAGCCTTGGCGGGAGAAGTGCTCGGGGAGCAGTGGCTCTGGGCTTTTTCCACAGGATTTACCCTCCTTATCCTGCTGCTTTCCGAGGTGGTGCCCAAGACCATTGGCGTGACCCATTGTCGCACCACGGCCACGATGCTGGCGCCGTTGGTGGCCGGGCTCACTCTCCTGCTGCGGCCGTGGATCTTTCTCGTGCAGGGGGTCGTGCGCTGGATCAAGGGTGGCAGCACTCAGGGGCCGCTGGCTACAGAAGAAGACCTTTTGGCCATGATTCACCTCTCTCGGCAGGCTGGGGTTATTCGTCCATACGAAGAATCTTCCTTGCGGAATATTTTGGCCTTGGACCGCAAGACCGTGGCCGACATCATGACCCCGCGCCTGGTGATCTTCTCGCTCCCGGTGGATTTGACCGTGGATGAGGCTTGGCGTAAGGGCGCCCCGTGGCCGCATAGTCGGGTGCCGGTATACGCGGGCGATGACCCCGAAGACATCGTGGGGCTGGTATACCGCCGGGAAGTGCTGCAGGCCCTGGCCGAGGACCGGCACCACATGCCGCTCGTCAACCTCGTCCGGCCGGTGGAGTTCGTGCCGGAAGGGATGCATCTGGACCGTCTGCTCATCCGCTTCCTGGAAAGCCGCACCCATCTCATGGTGGTGCTCGACGAATACGGCGGGGTGTCCGGTGTGGTGAGCCTGGAAGACGTGTTGGAAGAGATCCTCGGCAAGGAAATCGTGGACGAAACCGATCAGGTGGCGGACATGCAGGAGCTGGCTCGGCGCCGGCGCAAGGTCCCGCCCGCATGAGGAGAACAATGCCCAAGGCGAAACAAGGATGGATGTATGCAGTGGCCTTCGCCCTGGTGGCGGCGGGGGTGGGTTATTTGGTGGTGAGCGGAATTTCCCAGGAAAAAATGTATTTTCTCAATGTCCGCGAAGCGCTGGCCATGCCTGCCGGCCAGAGCCATCCGGCACGGCTCTTTGGCGTGGTGCTGGCGGAAGGCCTGGAGCGTCCGGCGAGCGGCCTTGGGGCGAACTTCGTGCTCCAGGACAAAGATGATTCCAGCCAGCAGATCACGGTGCGCTATTCCGGCGCCGTGCCGGACACTTTCAAGCCCGGCGTGGAAGTCATTGTGGAGGGCACACTTTCGGGCACGACCTTCGACGCCACGGTGCTCATGACCAAATGCCCATCCAAGTATCAGAAAGACGAACAGGGCCGCATGCGGCCGCCGGGATACACCGGTTCCTAGTGGAGGTTTCATGCACGCCGTATGTTTTGTGCTCCTCTTCGCCTGCCTGGTGGGCGGAATTTATGTGGCGGTGACTTCGGCCCTGCGCCTTGCCGCGGGGGATGGAGTCTCTCTCGTCGTGCTCGAGCGTTCGCAGACGGTGTTGGCCGCGGTGGCGCTCTTGGTGTCGTTGGTGCTCGTGTACGCCTTGGCTATTCGGGACTTTTCTTTTGTGTACGTGCGCGACTACACGGACACCTTTTTGCCGCTCTTCTATGCCGTGACCGCGTTTTGGGCGGGCCAGGACGGCTCATTTTTGTTCTGGTATGCGGCGGTGGCCGTGATGGGCATGGTGGTCGCCCGCACGGAGGGCTACCGGAGCTTGAGTGAACCGGGCAAGGTCCTCTTCTGGCTGTTCTACCTCGCGGTGGAGCTCTTTTTCCTCTACGCCTTGACTGGGCCGAGCAATCCGTTTCTCCGCCTGGATCCCGTGCCCAAGCAGGGCAATGGTCTCAACCCCCTGCTCCAGAACCCCGGCATGATCTTCCATCCGCCGCTGCTTTTCTTGGGGTACGCGGCCTACACGGTGCCGGCGTGCATGGCCGTGGCCGGTGCCTTGGCCGGGGACCGGGGCTGGCTTTCGGCCATGCGCAATTGGAACCTGATGGCCTGGAGCTTTCTTTCCGCAGGCATCGCTTTGGGCGCCTGGTGGTCGTATATGGAACTGGGGTGGGGAGGATACTGGGCCTGGGACCCGGTGGAAAACGCCTCGCTCATCCCCTGGCTTGCGGGCACTGCCTTTCTCCATACCGCGGTGGCGGGGCGTAGCGGGGCTTTGGCCCGCACCAATGTCTTTCTCGCATGGATTACCCTGCTGTTGTGCTTTTTTGCCACCTTCGTGGTGCGCAGCGGCATGATCGAGTCGCTGCATGCCTTTGGTGGCAGTCGCATGGGGGTGCCGCTTTTGGCTTTGCTGCTCTTGGGACTCGGGTGGACCGTATATGTGACCATGCGTACCGCATCCGGCGCGTCCACGGATGAGACCATCTGGAATCGGCCGGGGATGCTCTTTGTGGCGGCCTGGCTTTTGGTGGGCATGGCGGTGGTCGTACTCGTGGGGGTCAATTGGCCGCTTTTGAGTCGCGCGTGGAGCGCCTCCACCCAAGGCTTGGGGGCGGACTTCTATAATCGGGCATGCCTTCCCCTGGGGGCGGGCCTCATGGTGCTCATGGCCGTCTGTCCTTGGTTTGCCCAGAAGAGCGGCGTTGCGGACCGGGTAGGCCTTGGCGTGGTGCTCTGCGTGGGGGTGCTGGGCGCGGTCGGAATGTTTGTCGCCGGCTACCGCCATCCTTTGGCCGTGATTGGCGCCCTTGGCGGGTTCATGACGCTTGCTTGTGTGGTCATGGTCTTCGTGCGCCGACCCCAGTGGTTGCGCTCCCGAACGCTCCTCGGTGCGTACGGCGTACACCTGGGCATGGGGCTCATCGCCGTGGGGGTTGCCTTTTCTGCGGCGTATAAGACCGAAGTGGAAGTGGAGCTCGCCCGTGGCGGTGAAGCCGTTCTGGGTGAATACCGTTTCGTGTACGAAGAGCTGCTTCACGATCACGAAGGCCCGGTGGAGCGCCATACCGCCCAGGTGCGCGTGTGGCGAGACGGACGCGAGCTTGGCGTGGTGGTGCCAGAAAAGCGCTTGTATCCCAACTTCCGCCAGAGTTTTGCGGAAGTGTCGGTGATCCCTTCTTTGGGCGCGGAGGTGTACGCGAGCCTTCTGGGCTTTGACGAGGCCGAGAAGGCAAGCTTCAAGTTCAGCATCCAGCCGTTGGTGAATTGGATTTGGATCGGCTCTACCTTGGCGTGTGTGGCCGCACTCTTGGCCATGCGCCGCACGCGGCGGTCATGAATCCACTGCTTTGGGCAGAAGATCTCGCCCACGGCTATGGGGACCGCTGGGTGTTTCAGGGGGTTGGGCTCGCGGTGCGCTCCGGCGAGGTCCTTCTCGTGGTTGGTCCCAACGGGGCCGGCAAATCTACCTTGCTGGCGCTTCTGGCTGGCCTCATGGAGCCGCGCCACGGCGTGGTGCAGACTACGGTCCCCTCAGCGGCCATGGCCATGATGGGCCATGGCACGTACGTGTACGGCTCCTTGACTGCCCTGGAAAATCTGCGCTTTTGGGCTCGGCTGTATGGACTTCCGGCGGACGAATCCACCGTGGAGGCAGTGCTGGGGCGGGTCGGACTTGCGCAGTGGGCCATGGAGCCCGCAGGGACGTTTTCTCGGGGTATGGCCCAGCGGTTGTCGTTGGCGCGGGTCATGCTGCTCGCCCCGCGTCTGGTGTTTTTGGATGAACCCGCCACTGGACTGGACATGGCTTCGGTCGCGATCCTCCACCGGGAGATTCAGTCCCTCAGCCAAAACGGCGCGGCCGTGGTGTGGGTGTCGCACGACGTGGCGCGGGATCTTCCCTTGGCGACGTCGGTGCTCCACTTGCGCGGGGGCCGCGTCCACTATCTTGGTCCGGCCAGGGACTTTGTGTGGGAGTCGGTATGCTGAGGTCCGCTGCAGCGGTCATGGCCAAGGACGTCCGCCTCGTCTTGGCTCGGGGGGCGCATGTGGCCCAACCGATCCTCCTGGGGCTGCTCTTGGTCTTTGGGTTCAGCCTTTCCGCGCCGCCTGGCGAGCGCTTCAGCCCGCAGGACGCCATGGCCATCTTTTGGCTGGCTTCGGTATTTGCGAGCATCTTGCAAAGTTCCACGCTCTTTCGTTTGGAGGAGGAAAACGGCGTGCTGACCGCCCTGCTCCTTGCGCCGATTGCGCCGCAAAGCTTTTGGTTGGCCAAGGCCGTGGTGGGACTGGCGCTTCTTGGGATGTGCCAGCTCGTTTTCTTCCCCGCGGCGGCGGTCTTTTTGGGCGTTGCCATGGGGCATTGGGGTATGGTGCCCTTGATCCTGGCCGTGGACGTGGGGCTATGTCTTGTGGGCGCACTTTTGGGGGCTCTCAGCCAAGGGGCACGGGACACGCTGCTTACGGTGATCGTGTTTCCTTTGCAGATGCCTTTGATTCTTGCCGGCATTCGGGGAGGGGCCATGGTGTTGGCCGGGGATGCCGGTGTCGGGCAGTGGTTGGGGCTCGCTTTGGCCTTTGACGCCGTGTTTTTTGGTGTGGCCTTGATCCTTTTTCCTTTTGTCTTGCGAGGTCGGTAGATGGGCCGGTGGAATCTCGTGGCTGCCGTGGCGGGCGGATTGGGACTGGCGGTGGCCCAATGGGTGGTCTGGGTGTATGCGCCTCTGGAAGCGGTCATGGGGGTGGTGCAGAAAATCTTCTATCTGCACGTGCCGTTGGCCTGGTGGGCGTTTGTGTGTTTTTTTGGGGTGTTTGCGGCGAGCATTGGGGTGCTGTGGAAGAAGAGTGATTGGTGCCACGTGCTTGCCGGCGTGCTGGCGGAAGTGGGGGTGCTTTTGGCGGGCTTGGCCTTGATGACCGGATCGCTGTGGGGCCGGGCGGCGTGGAACACGTGGTGGACGTGGGACCCTCGGCTCACGACGACGCTGGTGTTGTGGTTCGTGTATGCAGGGTATCTGGCCCTGCGCGCCTCGGACCTCGGAAGCCGCGGGCCGGTGATCTGTGCGGTGCTGGGCATCGTGGCCTTTGTGGACGTGCCGCTGGTGTTCGTGTCCGCACGGCTGTGGCGTTCCATCCATCCGGTGGTGCTCGGCCAAGGCGGCGGGATGGAGCCGGAAATGTGGGTCGCCTTGGTGGTTCATGGCTTGGCCTTTGGTCTTTTGGTGGCGGCTTTGGTCCTGGCGCGGTTTCGGGTGGCAGTGTTGACGGCGCGCGTCTCGCGGGTCGCTCTTGCCCGGTTGGCGCGTCGTGAAGCGTAGTTTTGGGGGGATACGAGGAGGCGCTATGGAATATGTCGTGTTGGCCCATGGGGCAGTGTGGTTGGCCCTGGCGGCCTACGTCACGGGCTTGGTCGTGGCGCTGCGGCGTCTGGAGCGGCGTCTTGCGCGCTTGGAGCGGCAACCATGAAAGCTATAGTCATGGGAGGGCGATTCGCCCTGGCAGCGGTGGTGCTCATTGGCTTGGCCGCTTTGGCTTACCGGGTGGAGCATCCCTCCATCGTGGTGCATGAAGAGCGGCGGAGCATGAACGAGGGTATGGGCAATATGGCCGAAGTGTCCGCTCTCATGGAGCGCCTGCAGGCCAACCCCGAAGACGAGGATGCCATGCGGCATCTGGGTATGCTTTTTATGCAGATGGGCGCGTGGGTGCGGGCCATGAATTTTTGGGATATGGTCTTGGCCAAGGCCCCGAAGGACTTGGAAGCGCTCAACCAAAAGGGCGTGTGCCTGTTCCAGCTGGGACGTCACCCGGAGGCTGCGGAAGTCTTCTCCCGCATGGTGGAGGTGGATGCCCAAAATCCGCACGCCCACTACAATCTTGGCGTGCTCTATGCGTACTATCTCAACGCCACGGACACGGCCCGCAGGCATTTTGAGGCCGTGGTGCATGGTCCGGACCCCCGCTTGGCGGCGCAGGCCAAGGAAGATCTCGCGGCCTTGGGGGCGGAAAACGCTTTGACACCGCAAAGTCGCTGATGGTAGTCAGAGTGAATCCCACGGATTTTCCGTCGTCTATGCGACGTATGTTTTCTCCCTAACCTAAATCTGTGCATGGAGGTTCGGATGAAAGGAAAGATTTCCAGTTTCGTGGTGGCCGTGTGCCTGGCCTTTGCCGGCGCAGCCAGTGCCGACACCATCAAAATTGGCGTGGCCGGGGCCCACACCGGAGACTTGGCGTCGTACGGTCTGCCCACGGTGAATGCCGCCAAGATCGTGGCCAAGCAGGTCAATGACAAAGGGGGGATCAACGGGAAGCAGATCGAGCTCGTGGTGCAGGACGATCAGTGCAAACCAGAGCTCGCCACCAATGTTGCCACTAAGTTGGTCTCCGATGGTGCCAAGGTGGTCATCGGCCATATCTGTTCGGGAGCGACCAAGGCGGCACTGCCCATTTATACCGAAGCCAAGGTGATGGTCATCTCGCCCTCCGCCACCAACCCCGAGCTCACCCAGAGCGGCCAGTATCCCACGTTCTTCCGCACCATTGCTTCGGACGATGCTCAGGCCAAACTGGGTGTGGACTTTGCGGTGGGCAAACTTGGGGCCAAGAAAATTGCCGTGCTCCATGACAAGGGGGACTACGGCAAGGGCTACGCGGAGTTTGCCAAGAAGTTCATCGAAGAAGGCGGCAAGGCCCAGGTCGTGCTTTTTGAAGGGATTACCCCTGGCGCGGTGGACTACTCTGCCGTGGTGCAGAAGATCCGGCAGTCCGGTGCGGACACGGTGATGTTCGGCGGCTACCATCCGGAGGCCTCCAAGCTTGTCTCCCAGATCAAGAAGAAACGCATCGACGTGCATTTCATCTCCGATGACGGCGTGAAGGATGACACCTTCATCAAGGTGGCCGGTAAGGATGCCGAGGGCGTTTATGCCTCTGGTCCCAAGGATGTTTCCGGCCTGGCTCTGAACAAAGAAGCCATCGAAGCCCACAAGGCCATGTTCGGCACGGATCCGGGTGCGTTCTTCGATTCCGCTTATGCCGCCATGCTGGCTGCCGTAAACGCTGTCGCCAAGGCAGGTTCCACGGATTTTGACGCCATGGCCAAGGTCATGCGCTCGGACCTGGTGGAGACCCCGGTGGGGACGATCAAATTTGATACCCGCGGCGACGCCGAGGGGGTCGGCTTCTCCATGTACCAAGTGCAAAACGGCAAGTACGTGGAAATGAAGTAGTCGCTTCCTGAGGGCGGGAGATACTCCCGCCCTCCGCATTCTGCTCATCATTTCACGGTGAGCGTTTTTTCTTCATGTAGCGCTGTTTTTCAGGAAATCTATTCATGGATGTACAATATTTTTTTGAACTCTTTTTGAGCGGACTCACCCGCGGCTCCATCTACGCCCTGATCGCTATCGGCTACACCATGGTGTACGGTATTATTGAACTCATCAATTTTGCACATGGCGAAATTTATATGATCGGGGCCTTTACGGGTCTTATCGTTGCGGGAATTTTAGGGACCATGGGATTTCCTCTCCCGGCCATTTTGGTGTTGGCGGTGCTGGTTTCCATGATCTACTGTGCTGGGTACGGCTATACTATTGAGAAGATCGCCTATAAGCCCTTGCGTCAAGCAGGCAGGCTTTCTCCTTTGATCTCCGCCATTGGCATGTCGCTCTTTTTGCAGAACTATGTCATCTTGGTGCAGACTTCGGACTTTGTCCCATTCCCGTCCTTGATCCCGGAGTTTGCCTTCCTTGAGCCCATCGCCCATATTTTCGCCTCTTCGGATTTTCTCATCGTCGTGGTGAGCGCGGTGCTCATGGCCGGTCTTACCCTGTTCATCAAATACACCAAAATGGGGAAAGCCATGCGGGCCACGGCTCAGAATCGCAAGATGGCGATGCTGCTCGGTATCGACGCAGACCGGGTGATTTCGGTGACCTTCATCATCGGCTCCGCCTTGGCCGCGGTGGGCGGGGTGCTCATTGCCTCCCATGTGGGCATGGTGAACTTTGCCATAGGGTTTCTCGCAGGGATCAAAGCCTTTACTGCGGCTGTGTTGGGCGGGATCGGTTCGCTTCCTGGCGCTATGTTGGGAGGCTTGTTTTTGGGGCTCTCCGAGAGTTTCGGCGCAGGGTATATTTCCAGCGACTATGAAGACGTCTTTGCCTTTTCGTTGCTGTTGATCTTTCTCATTTTTCGGCCTTCCGGCATCATGGGCAAGGCCAAGGTGGAAAAAGTATAGTCATGGTGGCACGCGAATTTTTCAAATCGTTGGGCGTCAGCCTGTGGTTCATGGTCCTCACCTTTCCTTTGGTGGCGGTGCGGGTGAATACCATTGAGAACACCATCCAGTGGCGGTGGGCGAATCTTGCGATCGTGGGTGTCGGCGCTTTTGTGCTTTCGGCAGTGTGGCGCTGGGCTCTTGTCCGGCGGGAAACCATGCTGGCCAATGCGGCCTCTGGCGCGGGGGAGCGCTCCGTCCGCGTCTGGGATTCCCCGGTTGTGACGCGCACGTTGGGTGCAGCGCTCCTGGTGGTCTTCATGGGCATCCCCTGGCTGGTCTCCACCTATCAGACCAATATCCTCATTTCCTTCTTTCTTTATGTGATGCTGGGTATTGGGCTCAACATCGTGGTGGGCGTAGCTGGGCTGCTTTTTCTGGGGTATGCCGCTTTCTATGCCATCGGTGCCTATGCCTATGCGTTGCTCAATCATTACTTTGGATGGGGTTTTTGGACCGTGCTGCCCATGGGGGGCGTGCTCGCCGCTGTGGCCGGGGTGTTGCTTGCCTTTCCGGTATTGCGGCTGCGGGGCGACTATCTCGCCATCGTCACCCTCGGCTTTGGGGAGATCGTCCGATTGGTGCTGGAAAATTGGAGCGACCTGACGGGTGGACCTTCGGGAATTTCCAATATCGACCGTCCCGGGTTCTTCGGTCAGGAAATGACGGTTGCTGGAACCAACATCTACATTTACTATATTGTATTCGTGGCGGTGTTGGTGACCTTCGTGGTGGCGGAGCGCTTGAAGGACTCTCGTGTAGGTCGTGCGCTCCAGGCGCTGCGTGAAGACGAGATCGCCTGTGAAGCAATGGGGATCGATCGTGTCGGTGTGAAGCTCATGGCCTTTGGATTGGGGACGGCTTGGGCAGGGTTTGCCGGCGTCATCTTTGCCGCCAAGGTCACGTTCATCAACCCGGCCAGTTTTACGTTTTTCGAATCCGCCATCATCCTCTCCATTGTGGTGTTGGGAGGCATGGGATCCAATTGGGGCGTCATTCTCGGCGCCGCGTTCTTGGTGCTGCTGCCTGAGTATATGCGCGCCTTCTCGGAATATCGGATGATCCTCTTTGCGGCAGCCATGGTCCTTATGATGGTCTTTCGTCCTCAAGGCATGATCCCTGCGCGAAGCAAGCAGTACCGCATCGTGGACCGGGAACTTGAGCTTAGTGGAGAATAGTCGATGGAATCGGTTTTGGATGTCCGTTCCGTGTCCATGAACTTTGGAGGGCTGCGCGCCTTGAACGACGTGACCGTCGTGGTGCGCGACGGGGAGATCGTTTCTCTCATCGGTCCCAATGGCGCGGGGAAGACCACGTTTTTCAATTGTGTGACGAGTATCTACACCCCCACGGAAGGGGAGGTGTATTTCACCCCCAGGGCAAGCGCGCCGGTGCGCATCAGCGGTATGAAACCCAACGCCGTCACCGCCCTGGGCATGGCCCGCACCTTTCAGAATATCCGCCTGTTCCAGAACATGAGTGTTTTGGAAAACGTCATGGTGGCCCGCCATTGCCGCACCAAGGCCGGCATCTTTGGCGCGGTGTTTCGGCCGGGTTGGGTGCGCCGGGAGGAGGCGGAAATCGTCGAGAAGAGCTATGCGCTTCTCAAGGCATTGGGGCTGCACCGTTGGTACAACGAGCTGGCGGCCAACCTCCCGTATGGCCAGCAGCGCCGTTTGGAAATCGCCCGCGCCCTGGCCACGGAGCCCCGCCTGCTTTTGCTCGATGAGCCGGCGGCGGGCATGAATCCCCAGGAGACCGCCGCCCTCAAGGACTTGGTGCTTCAGATCCGCGATCAATTTGGCCTGACGATTTTGCTCATCGAGCACGACATGAGTATGGTGATGTCCATTTCGGAACGTATTTACGTCATGGAATATGGTTGCCTCATTGCCGAAGGCACACCGGAAGCAGTGAGCCACGACCCCCGGGTCATCAAGGCCTATCTTGGGGAGGTGGAGCATGCTTGAACTCAAAGGGGTGTGCACGTTTTACGGCAATATCCAAGCCCTGCATGACGTTTCCCTTTCCATTCGCAAAGGGGAGATTGTCACGCTTATCGGTGCCAATGGCGCGGGCAAGACGACGACGCTGATGTCCATTTGCGGCGCCACCCCGCCGCGGCGCGGAGAAGTGCTCTTCGAGGGCCGTCCTATCCATACCCTGCGGCCGGATCGCATCGTAGCGTTGGGGATTTCGCAGGTGCCTGAAGGCCGGCTCATCTTCCCGGAGATGACGGTCATGGAGAATTTGGAGCTGGGGGCGTTTTTGCGCAGCGACACGGCCGGCATTGCCCAAGACCTCGATTACGTCTTTGAACTCTTCCCCATCTTGGCCGAACGGCGGCGGCAGCTCGGGGGCACCCTGTCCGGCGGTGAGCAGCAGATGCTTGCCATCTCCCGCGCGCTTATGGCGCGGCCGCGGCTGCTGCTTCTCGATGAGCCGTCTTTGGGACTTGCCCCCATCGTGATCCAGCAGATTTTTGCCATTATCCGCAAGGTCAATGAAAGCGGAACCACGGTATTTTTGGTGGAGCAAAATGCCCACCAGGCCCTGAAGATCGCGCATCGGGGCTATGTGATGGAAAACGGCCGGATCACGATGGAAGATTCGGCGCACGCCCTGCTCACCAACGAAGAGGTGCGCAAGGCATATCTCGGTATTTGAACCATGGAAGCGAAATCTATGTCGGAAAAAATATTGGGCAAGGCGCTCACCTTTGATGATGTACTGTTGGTGCCGGATTACTCCGAGGTGCTGCCCGATGCCGTGGACATCGGCACGTGGCTGACTCGGGAGATCCGTTTGAACATTCCGTTTCTCAGCGCGGCCATGGATACGGTGACGGAGTCGCGCATGGCCATCTCCCTGGCGCGGGCTGGCGGCATTGGCATCATCCACAAAAACATGCCGGTGGAGCGGCAGGTCTTGGAGGTCTTGAAGGTCAAGAAGTCGGAGTCCGGTATGATCCTCGACCCCATCACCGTGGCTCCCAACGATACGGTGGAGCATGTGCTGGAGCTCATGCGCGAGTATCGCATCTCCGGCCTGCCGGTGGTGGAGGAGGACCGATTGGTGGGCATCATCACCAACCGTGACGTGCGTTTTGTCACGGATTTGACCACCCCGGTGCATGCGGTGATGACGAGCCAGAATCTGGTCACTGTGCCCATGGGTATCTCGCTGGACGAAGCCAAGCGGCACCTGCATGAAAATCGTATCGAAAAGCTGCTGGTGGTGGACGAGACCAACAAGCTACGCGGCCTTCTGACCATTAAGGACATTGATAAGATTCGCAAATATCCCAATGCCTGCAAAGATTCCCATGGTCGGCTGCGGGTGGGTGCGGCCATCGGCGTGGGGCAGGCGGGGCTTGCGCGGGCCGAGGCGCTCATCAAGGCCGGAGTGGACGTGCTGGTGCTGGATTCCGCCCACGGCCACTCCCGCAACATCCTCGAAGGAGTGCGGGCCATCAAGGCCGCTTGGCCGCAGGTGCAGCTCGTCGCCGGCAATGTCGCCACCTACGCCGGGGCTCGGGCCTTGCTCGAGGCCGGTGCGGACGCGGTGAAAGTCGGCATTGGTCCGGGGTCCATCTGCACCACCCGCATCGTCGCCGGAGTTGGAGTCCCGCAGATCACCGCCATCATGGAGTGCTCACGGGCCTGCCGGGAATTTGGCCGCCACTGCATCGCCGACGGCGGCATCAAGTTTTCGGGCGACGTGGTCAAGGCCTTGGTGGCTGGGGCGGATACGGTGATGATGGGTTCCATGTTCGCCGGTACGGACGAGAGCCCTGGCGAGACCATTCTCTATCAAGGCCGCACCTACAAGATTTATCGTGGCATGGGCTCTATTGACGCCATGAAGGAAGGCAGCAGCGACCGCTACTTCCAGGAAGGATCCAAGAAGCTGGTGCCCGAGGGCATCGTGGGGCGCGTGCCGTACAAGGGCTCGGTCATGGACACCATCGATCAACTGGTGGGCGGCGTGCGCTCGGGCATGGGCTATGTGGGCGCCGCAGACATCCCCTCCTTGCAAGAAAAGGCCCGTTTCGTGGAGATCTCCGTTGCGGGTCTGCGGGAAAGCCACGTGCACGATGTGATCATCACCAAAGAGGCCCCCAATTACCGGGTGGAATCGTACTGACGGGAGCGTGGCATGGATATGCAGAAAGTTGTCATCATTGATTTTGGCTCCCAATATACCCAGCTCATTGCCCGGCGGGTGCGTGAAGCCGGGGTGTATTCGGAGATTCATCCGTGCACGGTTTCTTTGGCGGAGATCGCCGCCATGCACCCCGCGGCCATCATCCTTTCCGGCGGGCCGGCCTCGGTCCATGCGCCGGATGCGCCGACCATCGACCCGCACGTGTTCGAGATGGGCGTGCCGGTGCTCGGCATCTGCTACGGCATGCAGCTCATGGCCAAACTCTTGGGTGGACAGGTGACCCCTGCCACGGACCGGGAGTACGGCCGCAGCGAGCTCTCTTTCGCGGCCTCGTGTCCGCTGTGGGCCGGCATCGAAGAACAGCCGCTTACGGTGTGGATGTCCCATGGCGATACCGTGCTTCAGGTGCCGCCGGGGTTTGTCGTGGCCGCCAGCACGCCGGCGGTGGCGGTCGCCTCCATGGCGTGCATGGAGCGCCGTCTGTACGCCTTGCAGTTCCATCCCGAGGTGGCCCACTCCGAGCGGGGGAGCGATATCCTGCGCAACTTCCTCTTCGAGGTGGCAGGACTCTCCGCCTCCTGGACCATGGCCTCGTTCGTGGAGGAGGCCATCCGTGCGGCCAAAGAGCGCATTGGCGACGCCCAGGTGGTCTGCGGTCTGTCCGGCGGCATCGACTCCACGGTGGCGGCGGTGCTGCTGTCCCGCGCCATCGGCAAGCGCCTGCATTGCATCTTTGTGGACAACGGGCTTTTGCGTGCCGGGGAAGGGGATGAAGTCATCGGCTATTTGCAGCGCCATTTCGACTTGAATCTCCACTACGTGCAGGCGCAGGAGACGTTTCTTTCCCGCCTGGCGGGCGTGGAAGATCCGGAGCGCAAACGCAAGATCATCGGCCATACCTTTATCGAGGTGTTCGAGGCCGAGGCGCGTAAGATCGAAGGCGTGCGCTTCTTGGCACAAGGCACTCTCTATCCTGATGTCATCGAGTCCGTGAGCTTCAAGGGCCCCTCGGCGGTCATCAAGAGTCATCACAACGTGGGCGGACTTCCGGAAACCATGGCGTTGGAGCTCGTGGAGCCGCTGCGCGAGCTCTTCAAGGATGAGGTGCGCAAGGTGGCTCAGGAGCTGGGATTGCCGGATTTTATCATTTGGCGGCATCCCTTCCCGGGGCCTGGACTGGCCATTCGCATCATCGGCGAAGTCACCCATGAACGCTTGGAGATCCTGCGTCAGGCGGATCGTATCGTGCAGCACGAGCTTGCGGCATCCGGTTGGTATTCCAAGGTATGGCAGGGCTTTGCCGTGCTGCTGCCTTTGAAGACCGTCGGGGTCATGGGGGACGAACGCACCTACGAGCATGTGGTGGCCTTGCGCATCGTGGATTCTCTCGATGCCATGACTGCGGACTGGACGCGGCTGCCCAGCGAAATTTTGGCACGTATGTCCACGCGCATCATCAACGAGGTCAAGGGCGTCAATCGTGTAGTCTACGACATCTCGTCCAAACCGCCGAGCACCATTGAGTGGGAATAACGGGGAGCGTGTATGTTTGGCATCGGTTCCACAGAGATTCTGGTCATTCTGTTGGTGGCGCTCATTGTCCTTGGGCCGTCCAAACTGCCGGATGTGGCCAAGTCCATCGGGAAGGCCTTGGGTGAGTTTCGGCGGGTGACCACCGACGTCAAGCGCACCATCGAGATGGAGGCCGAGGCCGCAGAGCAAAAGGCCAAGGCCGAGGCCGCCCGCAAAGAGCTTTTCGGGGATGGCAAGGCGCCGCAGCAAGGGGCCCCGGAGGCAGAGGCTTCAGCCCCTGTCGCGACCGCAGCCCCTGCGACACCCGAAGCAGCGGCGCCCGCCACAGCGGCGTCAATCACGGAGGAGAAAACGGCATGAGCGAGGTCCACCGCTCTGCAGAGGACCGCGAACCGGCCTTGCCCCAAGAGGAGCTCCAGCCGTCTCCCAGTCTCCAAGAAGAGCGTTCCGCGGGGGAGGACGGCGCGGACGGTGCCTCCGCTGGGTATGCGGAGATGACCTTCACCCAGCATTTGGAGGAGTTGCGCGACCGGCTCGTGCGGAGCTTCATTGCCATCGGTATTGGATTTCTTGGCTGCTACGCCTTTGCCGAAGATCTCTTTCATCTCCTCATGCGGCCGCTTTTGGACGTTCTTTTGCCTACTGGTGGGACTCTCATCTATACCGCCCTTCCAGAGGCCTTTTTTACCTACGTCAAAACCGCGGCATTAGCGGGATTTTTCGTGGCGAGCCCGTACGTGTTTTATCAGATGTGGCTCTTTGTTGCGCCAGGACTCTATGAATCAGAGCGCAAGTATTTGATCCCCATTGCCTTGTTGTCCGCCATATTCTTTGTTGTGGGGGCGTGTTTTGGGTATTTCGTAGTCTTTCCCTATGGGTTTCAGTTTTTTGTGGGCTACGCCACGGATATCGTCAAGCCCATGCCTTCCCTCAGTGAGTATTTCAGCTTTGCGGTGCAGATGCTCATTGCCTTTGGGGTGATCTTTGAACTGCCTCTCGTGATCTTTTTCCTGGCCCGCCTTGGCATCGTGACGGGCAAATGGCTGCGTAAAAAACAAAAGTATGCGATGTTGATCACATTTATTGTGGCCGCCATCCTCACTCCGCCCGATGTGGTCTCGCAGCTCCTGATGGCTGCTCCTTTGATGCTGCTCTATGAGATCGGCATTTGGGTAGCGTATCTCTTTAGCACGAAGAAACCGATCCCTGAGGAGGAGGCCGCATGACCCGTCATGCCAATATCCGCCGTCGCACCACGGAAACCGCTATCGAGGTGGAACTTCGCCTCGATGGTCAGGGCCAAGCGACGGTTGCCACTGGTTATGCTTTTGCCGACCATATGCTCACCTTGTGGGCCCATTGGGCGGGGTTTGATCTCTCGGTGCGTGCCGAGGGCGATCTCGTCATCGATGCCCACCATACGGTGGAAGACCTGGGGCTCTGCCTGGGGGACGCCATGCGTGAGGCCTTGGGGGATCGGGTCGGCATTGCCCGGGTAGGGGCGGCCCTGGTGCCCATGGACGAGGCTCTAGCGCGGGTGGTGGTGGATTTTTCCGGCCGGCCGTATCTGGTGGCGCGGGGAATGGAACTTCTCCCGCCCATGGTCGCGGGCGAAGAGGCCGACTTGTGGCGGGAGTTTTGGAAGAGCCTCGCCTTTCGGGCGGGCTGCAATTTGCATGTGGAGCTTTGTTACGGGGCCAATGCCCATCATCTGCTGGAAGCCGCGTTCAAGGCCATGGGTCTTGCCATGCGTCAGGCCGTGCGGCGGGAGCGCTCCGGTGTGCTCAGCACCAAGGGAGGATTGGACGTATGAAAAAGATCATGGCGCTGTTGGGCGTTGTCCTTCTTGCCGCTTGCGCGCCCCGAGTCACCATGCCGCCCATGCCGGAAAACGCCCGTATGGCGGTGGCTGCTCCGGTGCTGCCCCAGGCGGATTGGGAGCTCTTGGCCGGGGTATTGCCTGAGGAAAAAGTGGTCATGCGCCCTGAGGACCGGGCCGCGCTGACCCGGATCCTGCTGGAAGAGGCGGCCAAACGTCCTCGCCCGGTGGTTACGCCGCAGGCGGTGGCGGGGTGTGGCGAGCGCGTCCTGGCCCAGAGCACGGACGGGCGGCACGTCAGCGCCGTGCGTTACTGGCAGGAGGTGGGGCGCTGCGCCGAGGCGGATTTCGTACTCGTCCCTTTCGTGCTCTTGTGGGAAGATCGCATCGGTGGAGAGTGGGGGGTGGACCGGCCTGCGCACGTGATTCTGGATCTCTACGTGGTGGAGACTGCCTCGGGCGCAGTGCGGCGCTTTCATTATGAGGAAGAGCAGCGCGGGCTTGTGGAAAATCTTTTCTTGGCGGGGAGGTTTGCCCGCCGCCAGGGCCGGTGGCTCTCTGCCGTGGAGTTGGCGCGGGAGGCCGTGGCACAAGGATTTCGGGAATTGGGGCTGTAAGAGGTTGGCATGATTGTTTTTCCTGCGGTGGATATCAAGGACGGCCGCTGCGTGCGTCTGCGCCAGGGAGAGGCCCATCAGGTGACGGTGTTTGGCGAAGATCCGGTGGCCATGGCGCTCCATTGGCAAGACCAGGGGGCGCGTTGGCTCCATGTGGTGGATTTGGACGGGGCGTTCAGCGGCGAACCCCGGAATCGGGACCTCATCGCCCGGTTGTGTGCGGCGGTATCCATCCCTGTGCAACTCGGCGGCGGCATCCGCAGCCGGGAAGTGGCCCAGGCCTATTTCGATGCCGGGGTCACGCGGCTCATCATCGGTACCATCGCCCTGGAGGACCCGGAGCTTTTCGCCGCGCTTTGCGCGGCATTTCCCGGCCGTATCGGGGTCTCCTTGGACGCCCGCGACGGTCGGCTCAAGACCAAGGGCTGGGTGGCGGACGCCGGGCTCACGGTGGAGGATGTGCTCCCCCGCCTCGAGGCGGCGGGGGCGGCCTTCGTGGTGTACACCGATATCAGTCGCGACGGCACGGGAAGCGGTGTGGATCCGTCGTGCTATGCGCGGCTGCTTTCCCTGACGCATCTGCCGGTCATCGCTGCCGGCGGGGTGACGACATTGGTTGATATCCAGCGGTTGTATCCCTTGTGCGCCCAGGGGCTTCAGGGCGCGGTCACCGGCAAGGCCATCTATACGGGCACTCTTGACCTCGCGGAAGCCATGGCCTGGATTGCCGCCCAGGAAAGCGCTGGCGCATCTTCGCCGCAGTAGGGGGCTGATGCCCGAAATGCGTGCGGCGCCACCTCGCTGCCCTGGCCGATCCCAGACGTCGAGGCAGTAGGCGGCTGATGGCGCCTTAGATGCTAGATGCGTGCGACTGCCAGGAACACGGCGTGCAGGCTCGCCGCCAGGCAGGTGAAGGCCAGGCGAGCTGTCTTGGGGGCGAGACCAAGATAGGCGTATTCCATGGCCCCGTGAGGGCAGGCGCGCACGCAGTCGCCGCACAGGCTGCACGTGAGTGCGGGTCGGCCTTTTTTGAGGTCCTGAATGCTCAGCGCGCTGTAGCGGCAGGTGGGAAGGCAGCGGCCGCAACGGGTGCAGGCGGCGGTGATGCGCAGGCGCCAGGGAAGGAGGCGTCCCATCAGATTGGCTACCAGTCCCATGGGGCACCAGAGGGTGCAATGCACCATGGTGCCGAGACGCCGGGAGGCCAGCACCATGACCGCTACGCCGCCGACGCCGAAGAGACCTGCCCCAAGAAGCGCGGTGCCCGTGGAGGCGCCGCTGGCGCGCAGCACTGCCGGGACGAGTATCGTGAGCGCCAAGATTCCCGTCCGCACTTTGGACGCCCAGGCCGGAAGTTTGCGTGGCCGTTGGGGCCCCAGGCGCGCCATGGTGTGGTCCCAGGCGCCGATGTAGCAGAGATGGCTGCACCAGGCCGGCCCCACGAGCAGGAGGCTTGCGCCAAAAAGAAGCAGCATGAAAATCCCGTGGCCCCGATAGAGCGGGCCGGCGAGGATGAGCGCAGGGATGGGCAGGTGCAAATTGCCGGTCATGAGGAAGATGCCCCATCCCGCAAGTCCCAAGAAGAGTTGTCCAAAGAACACCAGGCTGAAAAGGGCCCAAATGCGGGCACGAAGCGTGGACCCTCGTGGTCCGAGCAGGCCGCCGGTGACCCAAGCTGCGTAGAGGCCGAAGGCGATCTCCCACCAGGGGGCGGACCCTGGCAGGAATCGCTCTCCCAGAAGGAGCGGCATGGGGGCCTTGGCCTGTGCGACGCGAAGGGTTCCCCACACCAGGACAAAGGCGAGGGTTTTCGCCCATGCCGGGCCGTCCAGGGGGCCGAAGATATCGCCGGCGCGGGTGCGGGCAGTGGTGACCGCCGCCGCAGTAAAGGCAAGGCCCACGCCGCCCATGATGAGGATAAGCCGCAGCCACGGGAGATGTTGGGCAGCGCGCATGAAGGCGAGCTCCATGCCCAAGTGGGCCCAGAAGATGCCTCCCGCGGCAAAAAGCAGGAGCGCCAAGGGGCGCGGCAGCAGGCGCGGCGCGAGGGCCGCGGCAAGGCCCAGGGTGGCGCATGCCGCTGCCTGCCCGGGGGCGTTCCAGCGCAGGAAATGGGCGGCGGCCAGGAGGGCGAGCACAAGACTCAGGGCGCGCAGCCCCATGGAGGAGAGAGACGATGCGTTGGCCTGCATGGGGGGATGATGCGTGCTTCTACGTATTTTGCCTTTGACGCAGGTCAAAAACGGTGGAGTTTCGTCCCCGGCTGCGTCGCCGGGGGAGCAGGGTCGTGCGCCAAAAGGCGGGGCGCAGCAGGGTGTGCGGATCGCGGCGGACGCTGTCCGGGATGAGGTGGTAGGCCCGGTATCCGTGGGCGCGCAGCATGGCCCAGGCTGCCTCCAGGTGTCCGGTTTTTCTTGCTGCGAGCAGGGCCGCGTCGCGTTGGCAGCGGGAACCCAGCATGGGGGTGAAGATGCGGGGGTGAAAGCCGTAGCGTTCCAGCATCCGGCGCAGGCGCAGATATTCGTGGTAGCGGCACAGGGCGTCGGCCTGGCACAGGAGCACCACCCACCCTGCTGCGGCCGCGAGCAGGGGGCGCAGCAGGGCGCTGGCTTCACTGAGCCAAACATCGATCCCCAGACCCAGGGCCACGGTCTTGAGGGCCGTGAGATGTGGCAGGGGCGCTGCGCGCAGATAGTCCATAAATGGCATGAAGGACGTTTGCGGGGGGATCGCCGCTTCTGTCAAGAACAGTGCTTTTTGGGTGTTGCCGGATAATGATTTGTCACCGTTGGATGGGACGATGGAAATGCCTCCCATGAAGACATGGAAGAGGTATTCATGAAGACGAAGAGGAAGGAGGCGCGGCGGCTTTTGGAGATTGTGCGGGCGCTTGCCGGAGCGATCCCGGTATGGGAGGCGGCGAATATCTGGGGTTGCGCTATGGGCAGGTGACTTGCCAGAACAATCTGGGCTGCAAGGAGGGGCGAGGGCGTAGAAATGTGCGGGGCAGCGTGTGTTGGAGCGGGAGATGAAGGTCCGCCAAAGACAAAGTCCCGGAGGGAGTTCCGGGACTTTGTGGGGAGGAGGGAAGGAAGAAGGTTTAGTTGGTGGGGACGTCGTCCTTGTCCATCATCATGCCGCCGCCCATCATGCCGCCGCCCATCATGCCATGCAGCAGGGTGATGCCAAGTTCGCTTTTGACCTTGGCGCGAAAGGCCTCTTGCTTGCTACGCATCTGGGCCCGCAGATTGGTGAGTTCCTTGATCAGGGACTGGATGGTTTCAGGCTTGGTGTTGGGGTTGGCGGCCAAAGCACGCAGCTCGGTGTGTTTGGCCCACATGGCGTCCTGCAAAGGGGTCATTTCCGCTTGGTGGGCTTCCAGCAGGGCGTTAAAAGCCTCCTGCTTTTCCGGCGGGATCTGTGTTTGTCCCATCATGCCCATCATGCCACCGCGTCCCATGCGTTGGCCCATATTGGCGTTATCGTGCCCTGGACCTTGTCCGGGGGCTGCCTGGTTGGCAGCCAATACCGGAGTTGCGAAGAGGGCTCACAGGGCGATCGTTGCGATAGTCTTGTTTGTCCGTTTCATGTTGTAATCTCCTTGAGTTGAATGGTTGAGAGGAAGAGGATACTTTGCTTATATCCAAGGAACGTGCCAACACGTATGCGGCGTGGAATGCGGGTTTGCGCGGTAGTATTGGCCACAGCGGAAAAAAATTTCTCAGAAGCTCCGGTCAGTATGGTTGAAAAATATCCATCTCAGGATGCCATGAGTTTGGGATTGGAGCGGTGGTGATCTGCTTGCGGGTATTTTTTTTGAGGTTGCGGATAAGAGCGCTTTCTAGGCCCGCTCCAGCCGGGTTGGCCAGGCACAGGAACACGGAAGAGTACGTCGGTGGCCAAGATCGTTCTGAACGCCAAAGAGATGGTTCGCTTTGGGTGATCAATGTGCATCCTTGGGTGCCCTCTTCTTTTCCCCACAACATACTACACGTTTTTTTCTCTAGCTCTAGTTTATTTAGGATATGGTCGCGGTGGGATACTTTGTTAAGGAGAAATGGCTGAACAGCGCTGCTTGGGGGCCTGGATGGGCACAAGGGGGCGGCAGCTTGGCATTGCTTTTATTGTCCCAATTGGCGTATGCCGTTCAAGACGCCCTCGCTGCGGAAAGGCACACGGCGTCCAGAGGAGAAGTTTTTTTCAGATTCCTGCAGCAGAGGAGGAGCGGCATGGCACGAAGACATGGCGACGGAGGGTGGAGTCCGTATCTGGCCGGGGCATTGGTAGGTGTTTTGGCCATCATTTCCGCGTACGCGACCACGGCGTGGATGGAGAAAACCCACTATCTCGGGGCGTCCACCACGTTTGTTCGTGCCGCGGGCATTCTGGAAAAGCAGATCGACGAAACCCACGTGGAGCAGAACGCCTACTTTGCCAAGACCAAGGTGCGCGTGGACTGGCAGTTCATGATGGTGGTCGGGATCTTTTTCGGCGCGCTCGTGGCCTCTCGTTTGGACGGGAGTTTTCGTCACGAATGGGTGCCGCCCATCTGGAGAGACCGCTTTGGTCCGTCCGCGGCCAAGCGTGCCGTGGGAGCCTTCGTAGGGGGCGTGGTGGCCATGTTCGGGGCGCGCATGGCCAGCGGGTGCCCCAGTGGCCATGGATTGAGCGGCATGATGCAGCTCTCGATGAGCGCCTTTGTGGCCTTGGCCATGTTTTTTGGCGTGGGTGTGGTTGTGGCGTCGCTGATCTACCGGAGGAAGTAGCATGAACATCGATCAGATATTGGGCCTGGGTACTGGTTTCGTCTTTGGATTTTTGCTGCAGAAAGGCCGGGTGCTGCGCTTTGAGAAGCAGGTGAGTGCCATGCTGCTTCAAGACATGACGATCCTCAAGTTCATGCTCTCCGCCATTGCCGTGGGGATGGTGGGGATCGCGGCTCTGTCATCTGCCGGGCTCATTACTTTGAGCCACAAGGCCATGAACGTAGGGGGCGTGGTGGTGGGTGGCGCGCTCTTTGGCGTGGGCTGGGCTGTGATGGGCTATTGCCCAGGCACGGCGGTGGGCGCGCTGGGGGAAGGGCGCTGGCACGCGCTTTTCGCCATCGCCGGCATGCTGACGGGCGCTGCTCTCTATGCGGAGTTGTACCCGTTGCTGAAGGACTCGGTGCTCTCCTGGGCGGATTATGGAAAGATCGGCCTGCCAGGGACGCTGGGCGCCTCGTCGTGGGTGGTGATCGGCGTTTTTCTCGTGGCGGTTGCGTTTCTCTTTCGATGGTTTGAAAAAAAAGGACTCTAGGGCTGCTCTGCTTCTTTGGGTGGGAGAGAGTTTGTGGAACATCTGCGCTTCCTTTCTCATGAAGCGGGGCTTTTCGGCCTTGCATGCGGCTTTTTGCTGGTGGGGCACCGGCTGCGGGTGCCTCCCGTGGTGGCTATGCTTGCGGCCGGGATGCTGGCGGGCCCCCATGGTCTAGGCTGGATCGCGGACACCCACGAGGTGGAGCTGTTTGCGGAACTCGGCATTATCCTTCTTCTTTTTGTCATTGGGTTGGAGCTCTCCCTGGATGAGGTACGCCGTTTTGCCCGCCTGATTTTCGTGGGGGGGACGGTATATGTGCTTTTGTGCGTGCTGGGGGTGTTCACGCCCCTTTGGGGGGCTTCGGTGCCGTGGAATACGGCCTTGCTGGCGGGCTTTCTGGTGGCGCTTTCCAGTACGGCCATCGTCCTCAAGGGATTGGGGGATTGCGCCCAGATGAGCGCCCCCCACGGCCGCATCGTGGTGGGGATTTTGCTTTTTCAAGATATCGCTGTGGCCCCGATGATGATTGCCATCCCTATCCTCGCCGGTATTGTCGGCGATCCGGGACAGGCCTTGCTGGGCGTGGGCGTCAAGACGCTTGCGGTGGGGGGCTTGGTCCTGGTGGGTGGCCGTTTTGTGGTGCGTTGGCTCTTGGTGCGGGTGGCGGCGGCGCGCAGTCGTGAGCTTTTGCTCTTGAGTGTGCTTGCCCTGTGCTTGGGCATTGCCTGGGCCACGGGGTATTTGGGGCTCTCGCTTTCCCTAGGAGCGTTTTTGGCAGGTTTGGTGGTGAGCGACTCCGAGGTGAGCCACTCGGTGGTGGATGCCATCGTGCCCTTCCGGGACGTCTTTACCAGCGTCTTTTTCATGTCCGTGGGCATGCTTTTCGACACTCGGGTGTTTGTCTCCTCGTGGGCGTTGATCTTGGGACTTTTGGGGGCGTTGCTTGTCCTCAAGGTGGCGGCGGGGTGTGTGGCGGGCCTTTGTTTGCGCTATCCGCTACGGACCGCCCTGCTGGCAGGCCTCGCCCTTTTTCAAATCGGGGAGTTTTCCTTCGTGCTCGCGGGCGTCGGCATGCAGCACGGGCTTTTGGGGGTCACTGAATTTCAAATCTTTCTTTCTGTGGCCATCTTATCCATGGCCATCACCCCCACGCTTATTGCCTGGCTTCCCCGCTTGGGGGCGCGTTTGACGGACAGTTCCGGAGCGGCCTCCAGTTCTTCGGGGCCCAAATCCAAGCTCCGCGACCACCTCGTCATCGCGGGATACGGCATCGGCGGTCGGTATGTGGCCCAGGTGGCCCAAGAATCCGGCATCCCCTACGTGGTCTTGGAGATGAACCCCGAGACCGTGCGCCGGGAGCGCGCCAAGGGAGTGCCCATCGCCTTTGGGGATATCACGCAGCCGGCGGTGCTTTCCCATTGGAACATCGAAGAGGCGCGAGCCATGGCCATCCTCGTGTCCGATCCGGCGGCAGTACAGCGGGCCGTGATGGTGGCCCGACAGCTCCACCCTGGGATTCATCTGGTGGTGCGTACGCGCTACGTGGCGGAGATCGAGCCGCTCTTGGCGGCAGGGGCCCAGGATGTTGTGGTGGAGGAATACGAGTCGGCCATCGAGGTCCTGGTGCGGGTGCTCGCCGCCTATATGGTGCCTCTCGACGACATCGCCCGATTGGAGCGCCGATTTCGGGCCCAGGGCTACGCCGATTTGCGCGCCCCGCAGCGTGTTGCCACCTCATGTCCTGCGGGGGGCGCGTGTTCCACCCTGGACGTCACGGCCGTGCGCGTGGAGCCTGGATCGTTTGTGGAGGGGAGCACCCTGGCGGAGAGTGCCTTGCGGCAGCGCCACGGCGTGACCGTGGCGGCGGTGCGTCGGGGGCAGGAGGACATTCTGGCGCCTGGGGCGGATTGGCGGTTTGCCGTCGGGGATGTGGTGTATTTGGTGGGGAGTCTTGATGCCGTGAGCGAAGCGCTGCCGCTTTTCCGCTCCCCAGGAGGAGACGATGCTTCTCATTGAGATGCTGCGCCGGCTTTTTCTCAAAAAGGGGACCAGCTGTCCTGCCTGTGACGCCCTGCTGCCGCGTGAGGCCCAACGATGTCCTCGCTGTGGCAGGCAGGTTGCTGCGCCGAGGGCGCGTCCACAATCGTCCGTCAGTGGGGGGCGCGGGGATGTGGGCCCCTCCTAAGCCCATCCGGGATCAGCCACGCATGGTTCTGGGGATTCCATGCATTGAGCAGGCAGTGTCGGCAAGGCAGACGCGTTTGCCCTGCGCTTCCAAGGCAACGTGGCCAAAAGAGGGGGAAAGGAGCGCTAGAGACTCCGCGCCCAGGTGAGGGCCGAGACGGGCAGGGCGAAGTTGAGGTCCAGCTGGAGGAGCTCGGTGGGCGTGCGCACAAAGGGCAGGTATTCCACGGCGTAGGCGACCGGCTGGATACGGCCGCCGCGGATATGCTCGAAGAGGCGTTTGCGGGCGGGAGATAAGGCCACCAGGGCCACGGCCAGGATGCGCGCCGCTTCCTGCGGCGCGAGAGTGACTGGAAAGAGGGGCTCGGGAGGGAGTTTTTCTGGTGGCTCTGCCGCAAGAGGGCTGAGGCTCGTCTGTTGGGTAAGCTGGACGAAAAGCTCCGGACGGATTTTGAAGGCCGGGATACGGAACTGGAAGGCGCGGGAGCGCATCCACGGCTGCACCACCCGGGGAAGGCCGGCAAGCTCCACCAGATCGGCCCAGGTTTGGAGCGAGAACCCCGTGGTGCGCACCTCCATGGACCAGAAGGGGAGCCAGACATCCACGGCGTCTTCGGCGCGGGGGGCGAAACGTGCGGTGCATGGGGCAATACCCTGGGGCGTCACTTCCCATACTGTTTGGCAATGGTGGCAGAGCTGCACGCGGCTTGCGGCGTCTCCAGCCAGCTCAAAGGCGCATTGGGGGCAGAGGGCGGCTTGGAAGGAGAGGGTTGGGGTGTAGCTTTGCTCGGGAGATGCAAGAACTTCGGGGGCAGGCCCCAGGTCGTCGCCGGAGATTCCGTCCACCAGCCGGCCGCTTTGGGCGGTGACCGGTAAGAACACCAGCGAGGTGGATTCCGCCAGGCAGGCGCTGATGCGCCCCTCCCCTGCGGTCTGGGCGCGGCGCAGGGCCGAGGCGCTGGCCGTGGGGGCCAGGAAGACTCCTGGGGTGTGGGGCTCCACGAAACGCAGCGTCATGGCCTGGGGCCGCAGTCCCAACGTGGCGGGGGCATTGGGAATTTGATGCGCGGCCAAGGATGCGTCGAAGAGGCGGCCGCGCACCCCGGGGATGTCCGCGGAGAGTACGATGCCGCGCAGCCGCCAGTAAGGGAGGTAGACTGCGGTCTCGGCCTCTGTGTGTGCAGGAAGATACAGCGCAGGGGCGCCGCCATGGACGATGGCGAGCCGCGCCCGGCAAAACGGGCAGTCGAAGAGGGCAGCGGTGTCCGCAAGCTCCACGGGCGCCCCGCATTGGGGGCAGGCATGCTCCAGTGCCCCTGGATTCATGAGACGGCATCCACGCGCAAAAGGGCGAGGCCGGTGGCGGGGTCGAGCTCACGCCGGGCAGGGGTCCCCACGATTTCCAGAAGAATGGCCTCCAGCACCACGAACGTGGCCGAGTCCTTGCGCAGGCAGCCCACGGTGACGGTGTCTTTTTTGCCCAATGCCATGTGGAGATGCACCTTGGGCTCGCCATTATCCCAGAATATGGTGCCCGTGCCCACGCATTCGTGGCTTTCGGTCACCTGCCGCCAGATGGGTTCCGGTGGCATCTGGGCGTCGTCTTGAGGCCCCACCACAACACCTCCTTGGCGCACGCCGCCCACCAGATGGATCACTGCGGCGCGGATGTTTTCCCGCCGGGCGATGTCCGTGAGGCCGGCGAGGATGTCGTCGTGGTCTTCGAATCGGGCCACCAGCACGCGGCCCACGTGTCCAACGGCGTATTGCATTGGATCCTCCCATCAAGGCTGCAGGCGTTCGCCGCAATGGTTGCAGAAACGGGCATCCGGCAGGTTCTCGCCGCCACAATGGCCGCAGTGGCGGCTTTGTGGGACCTGGGCTTCCACCTTTTCCCCGCAGCGCGGGCAGAACCGGGCCCCCGGGGTGAGGTTTTTGCCGCAGTGGGCGCATTGGGTAAACACCACCAATTGGTGTCCGCAGGCCGGGCAGAAGCGGTCTTCCGGGCGGATGGGGGCGTGGCAGTCGGGGCAGCTGAGGCCCGGGGTGTTTGGGGAGGCTTGCGGGGCGCCTTGGGGCTGCTGCATGGCTGCGCCCATGAACTGGGCCATGAGAGACGGCATCATGAAGCCTACGCCCATACCCATGGATTCGCCCGCACTGCCTTGGTTTTGCGCTGCTTTTTCCAGGGCGGCTGCGGCCTTGAGCTGCATGTAGCGGTTCATGTCGCCGAACATGCCGAGCTTGGTGCGGTCGTCCATGGCCTTTTGTACTTCGGGCGGCGGAGTGACGGCATTGATGTAGAGCTGATCGAGGGCCAGGCCGAAGCGGGCGAAGTCTTGGCGCAGGCGCTGGGTGAGCCCTTCGGACCACTCGTCGTAGCGGCCGGGGAGTTCCAGAATGGTCTTGAGCTCCTCACCCATGAAGTCGTTGAAACGGGAGACGATGACCCGCCCGAGATAGTCGGCCACGTCGGTGACGCCGAAAGAAGGCATGGTGCCTACCAGAGAGTTGATGAAGAGCAGCGGCTGCACCACCTGGATGTTGAATACCCCGTAGGCGCGCAGGCGGATGAGGCCGAATTCGGTGTCCTTGAAGGCCACGGGCTCGCGGGTGCCCCAGCGCAGGTTGGGAAAGATGCGGGTGGAGACGATGTAGGCCTCGGCGCGTAAGGGGCTCGTCAGACCCCAGGGGATGCCCATGATCTTGTTGAGGATGGGGATGTTGGCGGTCTTCAGGGTATGGCGGCCGGGATCGAAGACGTGCACCGCCTTGCCGTTGTAGAAAAAGACGCCGCGTTGGGATTCGCGCACGATGAGCTGAGCGCCGAACTTGATCTCCCCCGAGCCTTCCTGGGGAAAGCGACGAGCGATGTCCTGGCCCGTGTCGTCCATCCATTCGATGAGTTCCAGAAACACCACATTGTTGGTTCCCATGGCATCCTCCGTGGCATTTGCCTCTTGTCAGGGGAGAGCCTTGCCTCTAAGCCCCTTTCCAGGAGGCGGTATGCGAAAAATTTTGATGACAGCTCAAGAGATGGCCCGCACCGTGGAGCGCTTGGCCTACCAAATCCTGGAACATGTGGATCCTGGGGATTTGGCCCTGGTGGGCGTGCAGCGGCGCGGCGTGGACTTGGCTGCGCGCTTGGCCCGGATCCTGTCGGCCAAAAGCGGTGTCCCAGTGCCCTGCGGGGAGCTCGACATCAACCTCTACCGGGACGACTGGACCACCACCGAGGCAGCGCCGTCCATCAACGCCACCCACATCGACTTTCCCTTGGAAGACAAGATCGTCGTGCTGGTGGACGACGTGCTCTTTACCGGCCGCACCACCCGCGCCGCCCTGGAGGCCCTGCTGGATTTCGGCCGCCCCCGGGCGGTGAAGCTGGCGGTGTTGGTGGACCGGGGGCACCGGGAACTCCCCATCCACGCCGATTGGGTGGGCAAGCGTCTGGACACCGCCCGGCGGGAGCAGGTGAACGTGCTCACGGCCGAGCGTGACGGCGAAGACATGGTGCTGTTGGAGCAAGCCTCGTAGGCGGAGTGCCGCCGGGCTTGCTCCTGCGCGTTTCATAGCAGTCCTTTTTCAGTCAGAAAGTCGCGCATCTGGCCTGTGTGGACCTCGTTCATGGGCACCAAGGGCAGGCGCAATTCCAATTGGATCTTGCCCATCATGGAGAGGGCGGTCTTCACCGGGATGGGGTTGGTCTCCAGGAACATCATACGGGCGTACGCCGCCAGCTCAAAGTGGTAGCTGCGGGCCTGAGCGATGTCGCCCCGCTGCCAGGCGGCGCACAGACCACTCATCTTGGCGGGCACGATGTTGGACACCACGGAGATGACGCCGCATCCGCCGATGGAAAGAAGCGGCAGCACAGTGAAATCATCCCCGGAGAGCACCTGAAAGTCCGGTCCGCATAGCTCCAGCACCTGGGAGACCTGATTGAGGTCGCCGGTGGCCTCCTTGATGCCGATGACCTCCGGGATGTCTCTCGCCAGACGGGCCACGGTGGCGGGCAGCAGATTGGTAGCGGTGCGGCCGGGCACGTTGTAGAGTACGTAGGGCATGGGCACTTCCTGGGCGATGCGTCGGAAGTGTTGGTAGAGGCCTTCTTGGGTGGGCTTGTTGTAGTACGGGGTGATGAGCAGCGCCCCGTCGGCCCCGGCTTCCTTGGCGAAGCGGGCCAGCTCCACGGCTTCGGAGGTGTTGTTGGAGCCCGCCCCGGCGAGCACCGGCACCCGGCCGCGCACCTGCTCTACGCAGATGCGGATGACCCGCTTGTGTTCCTCGTGACTCAAGGTGGCGGACTCGCCGGTGGTGCCGCAGGGGACCACGCCATGGATGCCCTGCTCGATCTGCCATTCGATGAGATTACGGTAGGCCTCTTCGTCGACGCGGCCCTGGGAAAACGGCGTGACCAGGGCGGTGAACGCTCCTTTGAATTCCATGTTCCTGCCTCCCTTTGGCACGTGGGGTTGGGGTTATGGCGTGGGCGGTGCGGGCAGCTCCCCGCGAAAGACAAAGACCGCCTTGCCCCGCAGTTGGAGTTGGTTTCCGCGCACCGTGACCCCCAGTTCCTCGCCTCCGGAGGTGGTGAGGCGCACGGTATCGTCGGTCAGCCCCAAGGCATGGGCCACCGCGGCCGTGGCTGCCGCGCCGGTGCCGCAGGCATAGGTCTCGGCCTCCACGCCGCGCTCGTACGTGCGGAGGAGCAGCCGTCCTCGGTCGATCACTTGGGCGAAGTTGGCGTTGGTGCCCGCCGGGGCGAATGCCGGGTGGAAACGCAGGGCTCGGCCCATGTGGGCCACGTCCACCGCCGCCACATCGGGGACCAAAACCACGGCGTGGGGAACGCCGGTGTTGGCAAAGTGGACCGTTACGGTCGTGCCGTCCACGTCAAGCGCCATGTCCAGTTTCCGGTCTTTGAGTTCGGTGAGCTGCACCTGCACTTCGTCGGTTTCGGCAAAGACCTGGGCGCGCACCGGACCGGCGTCGGTGGCCAAGGTCAACGTGGCCGGTGCCATGCCCAGCCGGTAGGCCAAGGCCGCGGCGCAGCGGGAACCGTTGCCGCACATCTCCGCCCGGGAGCCGTCGGCATTGAAGAAATGCCAGCGTACGTCGGCGCCCGCGTCTGCCGGCTCCAGGACGATGAGCCCGTCGGCGCCCACGGAAAAGGCGCGCCGACACAGGGCCTTGGCCCAGAGGGGCATGACTTCGGGGGGCAATGCCAGTTCGCGGTTGTCCAGGAGGATGAAGTCGTTGCCGCTGCCATGCATCTTATAAAATGGAATCGTCTTCATGAGTGCCTCTGGCACGAGGGGTTAGAGGAAAAAGGAAAGAAAAACAAGGGACGGCACGGGACGCCCTGATTGATTACGGCGCGGTGACAATGGCGGTGATCTCTGGGTCGTCTGCCACGAAGTGGGTGAGGGGGATGGCCGTGGCGGAAATGTTGTCTCCGGGCCTCCAGGTGGCTTTGGTCCCTGCAGGCGGAAACTTTTGGATGCGGATTTCTCCCATGGTCTTGCCGTCAGCGTAGGGGCGCATCCACACGGTGGCGCCGTTGCCGACGAAAAGTCCACCGGAGCCAGGGCCAGGCCCCGCGCCCAGCAGGATGTCCAGGGCCTCGGGGTGGGCCGTGAGCCAGGCCTCTTCCGCGTCCGCCCCCCAGGGGGAAACCCCGATGACCACGCCGGCCTTGTGGCGTGCCCTTTGGGCCATGCGGAAGGTGGCGTCGTCGTGGCGGTCAGTTCCCGGCATTGCCGGAAAAAGGATGATGGCGAGCGTGCCTTCGGGAGTTTTGCGCAAGAAAAGCGCAGGCGCTGCCCCAAACACCTGGCGGGAGAGATTTACCTTGGCGGTGCGGAGGGCCTCGTCTTCGGTGGGGGTGACGGCCACGAGGTCGTAGCTCAGGCGCGCAAACGCCTGAGCGAGACGGTGCAGGTGCGCTGGCTCTGGGGCGCTTTCACCCAAGAATTCATGCGCTCCAGCGATGCGCACGGCATCGGGACGCTCGTGAAAGATGGTGGCCCGCCGGGCCAGCCCGCCGAGGGTATGTCCCCCTCAAACCGGGCAGGGCAGGGCCTGGCCGCGGGTCTCGGCGGTGTAGAGGAGGGTGGTCTCCCCGTGGGCGGCAGAGCCCAGACAGACAAGGGCCGAGAGCAGAAGCAGGATGCGGGTGATCATGGCTGGCTCGGAAAGGGTTTGAGGATGGGAGAGCGGGCAATGAGCTCCTGCAGGCGTTCACGTCTGCGGGACAGGTCTTCGGCCATGGCGTGGGTGGCACGGGCGGCCGGGCAGTCCGGGGCCATGCGGAGAAAGGGGGTTTGTTCGCGCACCGCGTCGGCGATCTTGGGATCCCGGGGGATGATGCCCATGAGCCGGATGCCCAAATCGAGGAATCGCCGGCAGGCGAGCTGGAGGCGCTCGAAGGCCGCCTGGCCTTCTTGGTGATTTTCCGCCATGTTCACGATGACATGGAAGTTTTTGATGCCCCGCTGGGTGAGCAGCACCTTGATGAGGGCGTAGCCATCGGTCAGCGACGTGGGCTCCGGGGTAATGACCACGGCCCGTTCTTGCGGCATGGCGGCGAGGTTGATGACCGTGGGGCTGATGCCCGCACCCAGGTCGAGAAGAAGAAAGTCGTAGCCGGCAAAGAGCTCCTGCAAGCGCCCCATAAGCGCGGTCTGGGCGTCCTCGTCCATGTCGTCGAGGTCCGCCACCCCGGAGGCCGAAGGCAGCAGATCCACCTGGTCGCCCAGGGAGACGAGCACCTCTTGGGCGGGTACGCCCCGGGTGAGGTCATGGATGGTGTACTCTGGGGCAATGCCGAGGAGCACGTCCACGTTGGCCAGGCCCAGGTCGGCGTCCAGAAGCAGGACACGGTGTCCGAGGCCTCCCAGGGCCAAGGCCGTGTTGAGGGCGATGTTGGTCTTGCCCACCCCTCCTTTGCCGCTGACGATGGCGATGCTCATGGTGCGGTTGGGCTGCATAGGGGCTCCTTATTTGCGAAAGAGAAAGCGTTTTTCATCGTGGTGCACCAGGGCGGCCTCTTCCTTCTCGCGTCCCAGTTCTTTGCCTGCCTCCACTCGGTTCTTGCCCGCTGCCTTGGCCGCGTAGAGGGCGCGGTCGGCTTCTGCGTAGAGGGCGTCCGGGCTGACGTCATCGCCTTTGCCTCGGACAGTGGCCACGCCGGCGGAGCAGGTCACGCTGAGGGAGGTCCCCTCCCACAGGACCGAGGTCTGTCGGATGGCCTTCAGGATGCGCTCCACCATGCCCACGGCGCGGGCGCGGCTGGTGGCCGGCAGGATGAGGGCGAATTCTTCACCACCTAGGCGGGCGGCGGTGTCCAGACGGCGCACCGAGGTTTGCAGCGTGTGCGCCACGGCGCGCAGCACCGCGTCGCCGCAGGGATGCCCGTAGGTATCGTTGAAGCGTTTGAAATCATCCACGTCGAGGATGGCGAGGCTCACCGGCGCGCCGGTACGCCGGGTGCGCTCCAGCTCCAAGGCCAAGGCGGAGGTAAAAGCGCCGCGGTTGGGAAGCCCCGTGAGGGGGTCGCGGTGGCGTTCGGCCTGCAAGGTTTCCAGATGGCGGGTGAGCTCCGCCAGGGACTCGGTCTCGGCTCCAGGGATGATGCGCAGCCAATGGCCAAGGCCGTGGGCCTGGGCTATCTGCCGCCAGGTTTCGTGGTCCAGCCCGGGCGCCAAACGGGCGAGCACCACGCCGCCCGTACCCGCGGCGTGTTGGCGCACAAGCGTGTCGATGCGTCGCAGTTCGGCCGTCAGCGCCTCGGTGCGGGCAGGGTCAAGCGGCGCGTTGGGCGTGGAGGTGGAGGAGATAGGCATGGATGAAGCTATCCAAGGCGCCGTCGAGCACGGCGTCCACGTTGCTGGTTTCCGTCCCGGTGCGGTGGTCTTTCACCAGCCGGTAGGGCTGGAGGGTATACGTGCGGATCTGCGAGCCAAAGGCGATGGCCCCCTTGGCGGCGTATTCGGCTTGGCGCTCCGCGGCCCGTTTTTCCAGTTCCAGCTCCAAAAGTCGGGCCTTCAAGACCTTGAGGGCGGTTTCTTTGTTTTTGTGCTGGGACTTTTCATTCTGACATTGGACCGCGATGCCTGTGGGCAGATGGGTGATGCGCACCGCGGAGTCCGTGGTATTCACCGACTGTCCGCCAGGGCCGGAAGAGCGGAAGATATCGATGCGCAGGTCTTCCTCGCGGATCTCGATCTCGATGTCGTCACTGGCGGCTGGGTATACGTCCACCGAGGCGAAAGAAGTATGCCGCCGGCCGCTGGCATCGAAGGGCGAGATGCGGATGAGGCGATGGGTGCCTTTTTCCGCCTTGAGGAGGCCATAGGCGTAGGGCCCGCTCACCTGCATGGTGACGCTTTTGACACCAGCCTCGTCGCCCGGGAGAAAATCCATGATTTCGGTGCGGAATCCTTTGCGCTCGGCAAAACGGCGGTACATGCGCAGGAGCATTTCCGCCCAGTCCTGGGATTCGGTGCCGCCTGCGCCGGGATGGATCTCGAGGATGGCGTCGGCCCCGTCTTCAGGCTCTCCGAGGAGGGTGCGCATCTGGACGCTTTCCAAGGCTTCTGCCAGGGTCTCGATGGCCTCGTTCAGGGCTTCGAGTACTTCCGGGGTTTCTTCTTCAGTGGCCAAGTCCAGCCACTCTCCCATGGCGGTATGGGCGTCCCGCAACGCCTCCCAGGAGGCGACGGTGCTTTCCAGTTGGGCCTTTTCCCGCAAGATGGGGGTGAGGGTGTCCGGCCGGTCCCAAGCGCCCGGGGCGGCGAGATGCCGTTCGATTTCGTTCAAGCGTTCCGTGTGTCGGGAGAGGTCAAAGACGCCCCCAGAGGTCGTGAAATTGGGCGTCCAGGGTAGTGGCCCGTGTCTTGAGTTCGGTATAATGCAGCATAGTTCGTCTTCCTTTACAGGGATCGGGGCCGGAGCAACCGGACAAGGAGGCCGCCGATGGCCATGAGGATGAAGGCCCCGTGAATGCGGAGAAAATGCTGATGGTAAACGGTGGTGCTTGTCAACACAGGAAGTTCGGCCACCAGGACCCCTGGTGCAAACTGGGGTAGGGTCTTGAGGATGGTCCCGTCCGGGGCGATGGCGGCGGTGATGCCGGTGTTGGTGGCGCGAAAGATGGCCCGGCCGGACTCCACGGCCCGCAGCGCGGCGAGCGCCAGGTGCTGGCGCGGGGCGGCGGAGTCGCCGAACCAGGCGTCGTTGCTGATGTTGATCAAGACGGACGCCCCGTCGCGGATCCGGTCGCGGGCAAGCTCCGGGAAGACGGCCTCGTAGCAGATGAGCACGCCCAGGCGCACGTGGCGGGAAAGGGGGAGCGGCGCAGTGGCGGCACTGGGGGCGAATTCGTAGTCTCCGGGCACCAGCTTGGAGAGAAAGGGGAGCCACGTGGCCAAGGGTACGTACTCGCCGAAGGGTACCAGGTGTTCTTTGTCGTACCATGCGGCGCGCTTGCCGTCACGGTCCAGGAGATAGGCGCGGTTGTGGAGAACGTACGTGGGCGGTGTCGACGGCACCAGCGAATAGGCCGGGGCGCCGAAGAGCAGCGACGTCTTCCAGGACGCGGCTTCGGCGTGGAGTCGGTCCGCAAGCGGGCCGGGATCTTGCGGATGGAAAGGAGTGGCGGTCTCCGGCCAGATGATGAGATCGGGATGGTTCTGTGCCGCCTGCCGGGAAAGATCGAGGTACGTGTCGAGGATGGCCTCCTGCAGCGTGGGGTCCCATTTTTGGCCTTGGTCGATATTGCCTTGCACCAAGGCGGCGGTGACCGTCGAGGTAGGCTCGGGCAGCGGGAAGGCGAGGGGAAGGAGCATGATCCCCGCAGGCACAAGGGCCCACAAGCGCCGCTTTCCCGTCCAGAGCGTGAGAATGCCGCCTGCGGCGGCGAGAACTCCGGAGAGGCCAAAGGCCCCGATCCAGCGGGCAAGGCCAAGGGCCCATGGCCAGGGTACCAGGGCCTGGGCAAGCACCAGCCACGGAAATCCGGTGAAGAGTTGCCCCCGGGCGATCTCGAGGCTTGCCCACGCCGCCCCCAGGGTCATGGGGGTCCATGGGGAGTGGGCGTGGTCCTTGAGGAAAAAGACGGCGAGGGAAAAGAGTCCGGCATAGGCCGCCAGTACCGCGCCCAAAAGCACCGGGCAGGGGGCTGCCAGGATGAAGGGGAGTCCTCCTTCCATCTGCACCGGCACCATAACCCAGGCAAGGGCCAGGGCGTAGCCGGGAAGGGTCACGCCCAGTCCTCGGCGCCAGGCGGAACCGGGGCTGGGGGCGGATGCGCCCACGGCCGCAAGGGCCATGGGGAGCAGGAGGATCGCCGGGGGAAAGGCGACGGGCACCAGCGAAAAACTCAAGGCGCAGGCAAGGGCGACCGCCAGGGCGGTACCGCCAAGCCTATGCCACGGAGGCGACCCGGACCCAGTGGATCTGCTTGGCATCGGCTTCCTTGATGGTGAACTCCATTCCGTCGATCTGGCAGACCTCTCCGGTGGTGGGGACTCGGCCCAGGTGTTCGGTGATGTAGCCGCCGACGGTTTCCACTTCTTCGGATTCCAGACGGATGCCGGTTTCTTCAGCCAGGTCTTCCAAGGGGGTTCTGCCGGCGATGAGGAATGATCCGTCGTCCTGGGGCTGGATTTCCGCAGGTCGAGGCGGGTCGTATTCGTCCTCGATGTCGCCGACGATTTCTTCCAGCACGTCTTCCAAGGTCACCAGGCCGGCGGTGCCGCCGTATTCGTCCAGGACGATGGCCATGTGCTGTTTGTGGCTTTGGAAATCGAGCAGGATGTCGCGGACGTTTTTGGTCTCCGGGATGAAGTGGGGTGGCCGCAGGACCGCCTCCAGGGAAGGCGGAGCGCTCGGTTCGTCCACGAAAAAGCGCAGGAGTTCTTTGCAGTGGAGGATCCCGATGATCTGGTCTTTGGTCTCACGGTAGACCGGCAGGCGAGAGTGGCCGCTCTCAAAGACCTTACGGGCGATTTCCGGAATGGTTTCATCCACTTCCACGCAGACGATATCCGTGCGCGGGACCATGATTTCATAGGCCTGCTTGTCGGCCAATTGGAGAATGTTGAGGAGCATGGACGCCTCGTCCGTGGCGATTTCACCGTCGTCTTTGGCCTCCATGATGGCGTCCTCCACCTGACAATCCGTCTTGCGGGAAAACAGGCGTTTGATGCCGTCCCACAGGCGACTGTCGGAACCTTCGTCCATAGGGTATGTTGCCTCCTGTTATCGGTCTGCCAGCTGGGCGTGCTGGCGGTAGAGTTCCATGTGGCGTCGGAAGATCCAGTCTCCCAGTTCGCTGACGCCCCGCTCCGGGTCCACGGGGGACCAAGCGAGAGGATGCATGTCTGTGCGGATGGCTGCTTGCTGGAATTGGTAGCCGCAGAGCAGCCTGCTGGTGGCGTAGTCTTTGAATTGGTTGCGCAGCCGCGCTTCGAAGAAATAGGTCTCGGGCGCAGTCTCGCCGCGCAGGGTGATGCAGAGGCGCACGGTGTCGAGACTCACGCGCCGGCCGTCTGCTTGGGGGCGGGGCAGGCGTTGGGGATCCACAGAGAGGCGAAGTCCTCCGGCAGAGATGTCGACGATGCCGATGTGCGGAAAGGTGAGCAGAGGGGCGGGCCAGGCGTTGGGGTCTGCCTCGGTGGGAAGCCCCGGCGAATCCGGCAGCCACAAGCGTAGGTCCAAAAGGTCGGCGCTGGGGAGCTCCAGGCGGAAGTGGCGGCGCTTTTGTCCCATTTCTAGGGCTGCGGGGGCAGCGAGTTCGACGTGCGAGATATCGTCGCTCGGATGCACGGCCACGACAGGCGCGTGGAAGAAATAGTATTGTGCGGGGCCGGCCTTGGGCGGGAGGTGGAAATACACGGCGAGGGTGCGGCCGACCCAGGTAGGGCTGGGATGCACGCCCCAGGGCACTTCGAGGCGCACGGACTCCGGGGTGGTTTCTGCCAGGGCGCAGGCCATGGATGCCCGCACGCCGCCGTCCTCGAAGCGCACGTCCAGGCGGCTGCGGGAGAGGAGCGCTTCGTGGAGGATGGCGTGGATGCGTTCCGGATCGGTGATGGTGAATGCCTTTTGGGCGCGTTCTTGGCGCTTCTGCCACCAATCGATGACCAACCCTATGCCCGCCAGGCACGCCGCCCCTGCCGCCACCCAGAAGAGTGCGGAAGAGATGTCCTGGAAGGTGAAACGCCCGTATTGGAAATCTCGGGCGATTTGGTCGAGGGTCGGCATATGGTGCGTCAGGCCGATGGGTGGCGAGAGGTGACTGTCATGATGCCGTACTATGGAACGCCGCTTTGGGCTTCGTCAAGGCGCAGGTTGGTTTTGGCGCCGACGTTTGGCGAGGGCGATTTCCACGCAGGCCAATGCTGCTGGCGTGACTCCGGAGATGCGGCTGGCCTGCCCCAAGGTGCGGGGACGGATACGGGTGAGTTTTTCCACCACCTCGCGGGAGAGGCCGGGGATGGCGGCGTAGTCCAGGTCTTCGGGCAGGGCCGTGGCTTCCCATAAGGCGCTCCGGGCCACCAACTCTTCTTGGCGGGCAAGGTACCCCGCGTATTTTGCCTCGGTTTCGGCTTCTTCCAGGGCATCGGCGGGAAAATCGATAACTTCCGGCCAAAACACGGCGAGATCGGTGATGCGCGCCTCGGGCTGGCGCAAGAGCTCCGCCAAGCTGGCCGCCCTCGGCGGCAGGGTGATGCCCACGGAGGCCCCACGCTCGCGGTTTGCCGCGTCGGGGCGCACGCTGCGCTGGGAAAGCTCCTCCAGGAGGCGGCGGATGCTGCGCTCCTTGGCCTCGAAGCGGCGCCAGCGTTCGTCGTCCACCAGCCCCAGACGCCTGCCCAAAGGAGTGAGGCGGCGGTCGGCGTTGTCTTCGCGCAAAAGCAGGCGGTGCTCCGCCCGGGAGGTGAACATGCGGTAGGGCTCCTCGGTGCCCTTGGTGACCAAATCGTCCACCAGTACCGCCATGTATGCCTGGTCTCGTCCCGGCACCCAAGGCCCTTCGCCGCGCAGGCGGCAGGCGGCGTTGATGCCCGCCCATAGGCCCTGGGCCGCGGCTTCTTCGTAGCCCGACGTTCCGTTGATCTGCCCGGCCAGATAGAGTCCTTGGACGACCTTGGTTTCCAGGGAGGGAAAAAGCTGGGTGGGGAACACGAAATCGTACTCAATGGCATAACCCGGCCGCACGATATGCGCTTTTTCCAGGCCGGGGATGGTGGCGAGCATGGCCCGTTGCACGTCGATGGGCAGGCTGGTGGGGATGCCGTTGGGGTAGACTTCCGGGCTGTGGAGACCTTCTGGCTCCACGAAGAGTTGATGGCGTTCCTTGTCCGGAAAGCGGGCCACCTTGTCCTCGATGGATGGGCAGTAGCGCGCGCCGGTGCCGGTGATGACGCCGGCGTAAAGCGGGGACCGGTGGAGATTCTTGCGGATGACTTCGTGGGTGGCGGGTGTGGTCCAGGTGATGTGGCACGGCACCTGGGGGAGTTTGGGGCCGGTGGAGAGAAAGCTGAAGGGGCGGGCCGGGTCGTCACCGGGTTGGACCTCGAGGCGGTCAAAGTCCACGGAACTTTTGGCCAGGCGTGGTACGGTTCCGGTCTTGAGGCGGCCAAGACGCAGCCCGAGGGCCGCGAGGCTTGCGGAAAGCCCTTGGCTGGGCGGGTCGCCGAAGCGGCCGCCGGGAAAATGGGTGAGCCCCACGTGGATGCGGCCTTGGAGAAACGTCCCGGTGGTCAGGATCACCGTGCGGGAGGGGATGTGTTCTCCCAGGCCCGTAACCACGCCGGTGACGCGTCCGTGCTCCACGGTGACCTGGTCGACGGTCTCTTGGCGCACCCAGAGGTTGGGCTGAGAAAAGACCGTCGTGCGCACTGTCTGGAGGTAGGCATCCCGGTCGATTTGGGCGCGGCTGGAGCGCACCGCCGGCCCCTTGCGGGTGTTGAGACGGCGGAACTGGATGGCCGCAGCATCGGCAAAGAGGCCCATGGCACCGCCCAAGGCGTCGATCTCCTTGACCAGATGCCCCTTGGCCAGTCCGCCGATGGCGGGATTGCAGGACAAATGTCCGATGCGGTCCACGTTGATGGTGGTGAGCAGCACCGAAAAGCCCATACGGGCACAGGCCAGGGCGGCTTCGCAGCCGGCATGCCCTGCGCCGACCACGATGACGTCGAAGACGTCCGGGGGAGAAGACCAGGATGTCGTACTCATGCGGAAAGCAGCATGCGGGCCAAGACTCGGGCATCCGCCAGGGTGTTGGCGATGGAAGCCTTTTCGTCCGGCTGATGGGCAGTGCCCAGGAGAGTGGACCAGACTGCCGCGGAAAATCCGTGCCGCCGCAGCTCCGCCGCTACGGTGCCGCCGCCGATCCCCACACACCGGGGTGTTTTGCCGCGGTCAGCCTGGATGGCCTCGGTAAGCAGACGCACCACCATGCTGTCCGCTGGCGTGGGCGGCGCCGCTTCTTGGCGCAGCACCGGGGATATGGCGATCTGGACGCCGTATTGGGCGGCGGTGGCGGCGGCGAGCTGCGACATGGCGGCTTCCACCTCCTCCACGGCGATGGAAGGAAGGATCCGGCAGTCCACGTAGAACACGTCTTGGCCCGGCACGGTGTTGATGTTGGGGACGTTGGCGTCTTTCTTGGTGGGGGTGAAGGTAGAGACGGATGGGGAAAACAGGGTGTCTTCCTGAGGAAAGCGCTTGGGGAGTTCTTCGGCCAGGGCCACGATGAGGTGGGCGGAGGCCACCAGGGTGTTGGCTCCAAGCTGTGGCCGGGAGGCATGGCACTGTTTCCCCGTCACGGTGATTTGCGCCCAGAGCATGCTTTTTTCCGCGATCTCGATGGCCAGCCCGTCGGGTTCGCCGGCGTCAGGCACCACGAACATGTCGTCGGGAGCAAAGAGGTCCTGGTGGTGGGCGAGAAGGTAGTCAATCCCGTAGCGGTTGCCCGTTTCTTCGTCCGCCACCAAGAGGACTCCCACCGAGCAACGGGGAGGCACGCCGGCACGCACAAGGGCGCTTGTTGCCGCAAGGGCCGAGAGGATGCCTTGGTGGTTGTCCTCCACTCCGCGGCCGAGCATCGTGTCGCCGTGGACCCGCAGGGTCCACGGATCGCCAGTCCACAGGGCGAGATCTCCGGGAGGGACCACGTCCGTATGCGCCAGGATCCAGAGTGTCTGCGCCGTTTTTCCCGGCATGCGGGCGACGAGGTTGGGGCGTACTCCGCAGGGAACGCGGGAGTCCGGGGCGTCGATGCGCTGCAAGGAAAAGCCCAGGCCGCTGAAAATGGACTCCAGGGCTTCGACTTTGGCGGCCTCGCCGCTTCCGCCGTTGTCCGGGCCCAAGGCCGGGATGGCGACCAATTGCCGCTGCCAGGCGATGAGCTGCGCGGCGGACTCGTCAATATGGCGCAATACGGTATCCAGCATGGCGTCTCCTTACCCGTGCGGCGGGAAAAAAGAAAGGCAGGACGAATCCTGCCTTGAACTCCAGACCAGGCAAGGATTATTTGCCCTTGGCCGCACGCTTGGATGCCTTGAGGGGGTTGATTTTGGCCTTGGTCTTGACCTCGCGCACGATATGGGTGGCAAAATTGCAATCCCCCAAGCGCCACTTGGCGGCCGGCTGCGGGTAGGTGTTGCAGAACTTGCCGCCGTCGAACTCTTGGATGCGGTTGCAGCCTTCACACTTGTCGATAATTTCCTGCATGATGATGCCAGCCACCTGGACTCCTTTGTCCGTGCGCACGGCATTACTGAAATCGACTGCCATAAGGCGTTCCTCCGTTATGCTTGCCCTTGTTGGTTTTTTGGCTGGGGCGTTGGATGTAGAACCGCTGCCATGAACCAAAATCCCTGGGGCCGTCAAGGGGCAAAACCGCGCTCACGAAGAAGCGTCTTCGTCGTCATCGAGCAGGATGATGGCGAATTCGTCGTCTTCCTCGGATGCAGTTGGAGATGTGGTCGGCGGTGTGGTTTTTTCCGTGGGCTTGGCGGCTGCGGCTGCCGCAGGCGGCGTGGGCGGGCCCAAGAGTTCTTCCAACTCGGGGATAAGGAGGTCTTCGGATGTGTGCTTCTCCGGGGCGTGTGCGGGGCTTTGCGGGGCCGAAGTTGCGCCGTCGCGGGAGGCCAGCTCCTCGGCGGAGAAAGGTTCTTCTTCGATTTCCAGCACTAAATCGAGTTCTGCTTCCGCTGCGGTTTCCACCGAGGTCGGCGTGGTTTTTTCCGTGGGCGTTGCAGTGATTTCGGAGTCCTCGGGTGCCTCCAAGAGGATGTGGTCACTTGCGGGCATGTCGGCGCTCAGGCGCTCCAGGAAGTTTTCTTCGGGAGTCACCTCATCCAGGGGTTCTAAAGAATCCTGCGGTGCACGTGGCGCAGGTTCGCTTTCCAGCGAGAGATCCACTTCGATTTCGGGCAGTGGCTCCACCGTGAGCGGCTCGGCGAGCGTCGGGGCTTCGGGACGGTCTTCCACTGTTCCTGCCGGTGGGGTGGAAGCAGAGGGGGGCGTGTCGGCTGGGGTGAATTGCGGCAGATCATCGATATCGACGACCGCTGCCTCTGCTGCGGCTACGGGTTCCGGCTCGGGCGTGGGAGGTGGGGCCAGGATGTCGTCCACGTCGAGAAGGTCGGAAACAATGGGTTCGGCTTGCGGTGTGGGGGAGAGCCACGGAAAGCCATCGCTTCGCATCCAGTCAAGCCCCAGGGCCTTGCGGGCGTCCTCCCAGGAAGTGTTGCATTTGGGACATACCTGAAGGTGGTCCTGGGCGTGGTAGCGGCATTTGGCACAGTACATAGAGCGACCTCGACGAGATGGATTAGAACGAACGCTCATTTGCTTAATGCGAAAGGTGAGGAAAATGCAAGAACAAGGATGGGTGAGTGTTCGGCTTCGCGCGCGTCTGTGAGTTGACTTGGAAGGGGAAATCTGCTTTGCAAGCTTGCTTTGCAAAAAAAGGTGAGGGTTTGGAAAAAGTGTCTTTTTTCCGAGACTTGGATTATCGTCGCCAGCGCATGGTTGCTGCCCAACTTCGCTCCCGAGGGGTGAGCGACGACCGGGTATTGGCGGCCATGGAAGCGGTGCCGCGGCACCTCTTCGTGGACGAAGCCCTGGCCTCCCAAGCCTATGAGGACCACCCCGTGCCCATCGGCCATGGCCAGACTTTGTCTCAGCCGTATATGGTGGCTCTCATGTCGTCCTTGCTGGAGGTGCGTCCCAAGGATCGGATTTTGGAGATCGGTACGGGATCGGGCTATCAAGCGGCCGTGCTGGCGGCCATGGGGGCGGAAGTGTTCACCGTGGAGCGCATCAAGCCTTTGTATCAAGCCGCCCGCAAACGCCTTCTTGCCTTGCGGTATTTTCAGGTGCGCCCCCGTTTGAGCGATGGCACCTTGGGCTGGCCGGAGGCAGCGCCGTTTGACAAGATCATCGTAACCGCGGGCGGTCCGGAGATTCCGCTGCCGCTGGTGGAGCAACTTGCCGATCCGGGCTTTTTGGTCATGCCGGTGGGACGAAACCGGCGGGAGCAACGTTTGCTGCGTCTCGTGAAACGTGGCGGACACACCCAGGTGGAAGATCACGGCGCTGTGGTCTTCGTGGACCTCGTGGGGGCATACGGGTGGTAGCCTGGCGGGAACGCATGGGCCGCGCGGCCAGGAGTCCCCGGGCCCAGTGGACCCTTGCTGCGGTTTCGGCGGCCGAGGCCATCTTTTTTCCCATCCCACCGGACCCCATGCTCCTTGCCATGGGATTGGCGTGTCCGGCCCGGGTGTTCCGCTATGCGGCCATAACGGTGGTCGCCTCGGTGCTTGGTGGCGTGGTGGGCTACGGCATTGGGGCCTTTTTTATGGACGCCGTGGGCTGGCCGCTCATCCATGCGCTGGGTATTGCACGACATTACGATACGGTGCAGGCTTGGTATACGGCATACGATGCCTGGGCCGTGGTGGTTGCTGGGCTCACGCCGGTGCCCTATAAACTGTGCACGCTGACGGCCGGGGCCTTTGGAGTCCGTTTTTGGGTGTTTGTGGCGGCCTCCGTCATTGGCCGGGGGGTCCGGTTTTTTGCCGTGGCCGCATTGGTGTACTGGTGGGGAGAACGGGCTCGGCAATTGGTGGAGCAGCGTTTGAATTGGATCGTTTCGATCGGCGTCCTCGTGGTCATCATGGCCGCCGTAGCTTTTGGGGTATTGCGTTAGGAGGTTGTATTATGACGACAAAATCAGGTTGTTCTTCGTGCGCTGGCGCGAAGAAATTGGGCCGGATTCAGGAAAGTCCGGAATCGGCCATGGAGCGGCAGGACCGGCAGATTGCCTCCACACTGTCGCGCATCAAATATAAATTGTTTGTCATGAGCGGTAAGGGCGGCGTGGGAAAGAGCTCTATTGCGGTCAACCTTGCGGCGGCTTTGGCGCTGCAGGGCTACCGCGTGGGGCTTTTGGACGTGGACATCCACGGGCCCAGTGTGCCCCATCTTTTGGGCCTCAAGGGACTTTTGGAAATCGAGCGCGATCACGGTGTCCTGCCCAAGCGCTACAATGAAAATCTGGCGGTGGTCTCCATGGAGTCGCTCCTCAAGGACCCGGATCAGGCGGTGCTGTGGAAAGGCCCCATGAAGACTTCGGCCATCCGCCAGTTCATCTCGGATGTACTCTGGGGGGATCTGGATTTTTTGGTGGTGGATTCGCCTCCAGGAACGGGCGACGAGCCCATGACCGTGCTCAAGACCATGCCGGACGCCCTGAGCATCGTGGTCACCACCCCGCAGGAGATCTCCCTCGCCGACGTGCGTAAGGCCATCAATTTCTTGCAGTACACGCGGGCCAATATCCTTGGAGTGGTGGAGAACATGAGCGGGCTCGTTTGTCCGCATTGTGCGCAGGAGATCTCGCTCTTCAAGAAAGGCGGCGGTGAAGAATTGGCCCGCAAATACGGATTGCAGTTTTTGGGCGCCATCCCCCTGGACCCCGCCACGGTAGTGGCAGGGGATCTGGGAAAACCCGTGGTGCTCTTGGATGGCGAATCTCCCGCCAAAATCGCCTTGTTGCAATTTGCCCAGAGGGTGGTACAGGCCATTGAAAGCAGCCTGGAGGCGGCGTCTACGCCGGCACCTTAATACAAGGCGCGAGAGGGGCGGAATGCGGTGGTGTGTGGCCTTGGCGGTGATTCTTGCTCTGGCTGTCCCTTCGTGGGCAGAAGGGCGCTTTTATTACGCCATCAATCGTGACGGCTCGCTCCATGTCAGCGACATGCCCCTCTCTCCGCGCTTCAAGCCCTTTCGTTTTACCCATTCCGTGAACTACATCCGGCGCGTGGCCTTGGGGATGCGCCGCAAGCAGGTATCGTGGCCGCAGGTGGAACGTCTCGCCACGGTGGCCGCCACGCGCTATGGGCTGGACCCGCGTTTGGTGCTTGCCATTATTGACGTGGAGTCTGGAGGCGATGCCGGCGCGGTGTCCTCAGCCGGGGCGCAGGGCATCATGCAAATCATGCCGGACACTGCCCGGGAGCTGGATTTGGACGCCCCTTTTGATCCAGAAGCCAACATCGACGCCGGGGTGCGGTACCTCCGGCAGATGCTCCAGCGTTTCGGTGAACTGCGTTTGGCTGTGGCTGCGTACAATGCGGGGCCCGGCGCGGTGGAGCGCTATGGCGGCGTTCCGCCGTACCCGGAGACCCAAACCTACGTGAACCGGGTTCTTTCCCGCCTTCAGGCGAGCAGATAAATGTATTCTATTCCTAATATTCTCACGTTATTACGTGTGGCCGCCGTTCCTCTTCTCATGATTCTTCTTGCTATGCCCGGGCCGGTGGTCTGTCCGCTGGCGGCAGTGGTGTTCGCCTTGGCCGCCCTGACGGACCTGGCTGACGGGATTATCGCCCGCCGCTACAACCAGATCACCACAGTGGGGAAGTTTCTGGATCCAGTGGCGGACAAGGTGCTCGTGGTTTCGGTGCTGATCCTGCTCGCCGGGTTGCAATGGGTGCCGGCGTGGGTGGTGGTGGTCATCGTGGCACGCGACATCTTGATCACCGGCCTGCGGGCGGTGGCGGCCGAGCAAGGGGTGGTCATCGCCGCCGACCGTTATGGGAAATGGAAGACCGCCATGCAAAGTGTCGCCTTGGTGCCGCTCATCTATCACTATCCCCTTTGGGGTTTGAATATGAGCGCCATCGGCATGGTCTTTCTGTACGCTGCCTTGGTGCTCACGGTCTATTCGGGGTGGAACTACTTCGTCTCGTTCTCGGGAACGATCCGTCATTAGAGGGGGGAGTATGGCGCAAATCGATGCCTTTTTCAAAATGATGCACGATCTCGGTGCATCGGACTTGCATCTTTCGTCCGGATCTCAACCGATCATCCGTTTGCATGGAGATATGCAGCGGGTCAAATACAAGATTCTCGAGCATGACGAACTCAAGAAACTCCTCTACGAGATCACGCCGGAGAATAAGATCAAACAGTTCGAGGAAACGGGGGACGTGGACTTTTCCTACGAGGTGCCTCACGTGGCCCGGTACCGCGCCAATTTTTTCATGCAAAAGCGTGGGATCGGCGCGGTCTTTCGCGAGATTCCCCAGAAGATCCTCACCGTGGACGAGTTGGGGCTGCCGCCTATCCTCAAAAATTTGGCCATGCTCCCCAAAGGCCTGGTGTTGGTCACCGGTCCCACGGGCTCCGGTAAGTCCACCACCTTGGCGGCCATCATCGACTACGCCAACAAGATGCGCAAAGACCATATCCTCACTATCGAGGACCCCATCGAGTTTGTGCACGAACCCCAGAACTGTCTCATCAACCAGCGTGAGGTGGGGCGCGATACCTTGAGTTTCAATGCCGCCTTGCGCGGGGCGCTGCGTGAAGATCCGGATATCATCCTGGTGGGTGAAATGCGTGATCTGGAGACCATCCAGCTGGCCTTGGAAGCGGCGGAAACCGGTCATTTGGTGTTTGGCACCTTGCATACCATCTCGGCTTCCAAGACCATCGACCGTATCATCGAGGTCTTCCCCGGCGATCTGCAGGGCCAGGTGCGCTCAGGATTGGCGGATTCCCTGCGGGCCATCGTGGCTCAGAACCTTTTTAAACGCGTCGACAAGCCGGGGCGCTGCGCGGCCTTGGAGATTCTTATCGCCTTGCCGGCGGTGCGTAATCTCATCCGGGAGAACAAGATTTTTCAGATCAACTCGGTCATCGAAACCGGGAAGAAGTATGGCATGCAGAGCCTGGACGATGCTATCATGCAGCTCCTTATGGCAGGGAAGATCGACGCGGAGCAGGCCTACAACAAGGCGGTCAACAAGTCCAAATTCCGGGATTTTCTGACCACGCCGCCGCAAGACTTCACCGAGGTCTAGTATGCAGCGCGCTGATTTTGATCATCTCCTCCATCAGGCTTTGCATTTTGCCCCAGACACCTCGGACCTCATCTTCACAGTGGGAAAACCCGTGCAGGCCGAGGTGCATGGAGATCTCCAGGACGTTCCCTTGCAGCCCAACCCGGGGCCGCTTTTGCCCCGGCAGGTGGAGGCCATCGCCACCTGCCTCATGGGGCGCAATATCCGCTTGTACGAGGATCAATTGCGCACCGGGTCTTGCGATCTGTCTTACGAGCTTGCCGGGGTGTGCCGCTTTCGTGTCAACATCTTGAGCCAGAAAGGCTCGCTTGCCATTGTCATGCGCAAGCTCACCGCCGTGGTCCCCACCATCGATCAATTGCGGTTGCCGGCGGTCTTTCACGAAATGGCACGGGAGAAATTTGGGCTCATTTTGGTTACCGGTGCCACGGGTTCGGGTAAATCCACCTCTCTCGCAGCGCTCATCGATGCGATCAATGCGCAATTCGCCAAACACATCGTGACGTTGGAAGATCCCATCGAGTACGTGCACACCCACAAGCGGGGCACTGTCAACCAACGGGAGCTGGGGTTGGATTTCGACTCGTTTGCCTCCGGCCTGCGAGCGGCCCTGCGTCAGGCCCCCAAGGTCATCCTGGTGGGGGAAATCCGTGATCGGGAAACCATGAGTATTGCCTTGGAGGCGGCGGAGACCGGTCACTTGGTGCTCGGGACCTTGCACACTGCGGACACGGGGCAGACCATCAACCGTGTAATCGGCATGTTTGAGCTGGCCGAGGAGCGGCTTATTCGTTCTCGTTTGGCCGAGAGCCTCAAATTCATCATCTCGCAGCGGCTCATGCCCAAGCGTAGCGGCGGACGGGTGGCGGCCTTTGAAATCCTCAAAACCAACTTGCGTATCCGCGACCTCATCTATAACGGCGAGACTGAAGAGAAGACTTTTTATCAGGTGGTGGAGTCTGGATCGGCGTATGGTATGATCACCTTTGATCAATATCTGGCCGAACTCTTCTCACAGAATGTGATTTCCGAGGCCGTGGCCATGACCAACGCTTCGGATAAGTCCAAACTGGCGCAGATGATCGACAAGATCAAGGCTGCTCGTGGTGAAAAGGTCACCAATATCGATGGATTGGAGTTGGATTTGGAGTATGAGAAAAAGGTCGTGGAGCGACCCAGCTAAGGAGAGGGCATGGAAATCCGTTGCCACCAATGTGATGCCCGGTTCGTGCTGCCTCCGGAACGCATCCCTGAGGCGCGACGCTTCAAGGTAAGCTGTCCCCAGTGCAAGCAGCCTATCCTGGTGGAGCGTCCTGAGGCGAAGAAGGCGCAAACGTCTGCGGCAGTGCCCGATGAACCCGAGTATTTTCCTCATGACGCCCATGTGGCTTTTGTGTATGTCCAGCAGGCAGCCCTGCATCAGCGCATCTGTGATTATGTTCGCAACCGCGGCGGATATGTGTCGGAGGCCCGCAGTATTGACCAGGCCATGGCCAAGATCCGCGCCAACTATTATCACGAGATGATTTTCCAAGATGATGCCGAAGGCCGCCAGCTTTTGGAAGTCGTTGCGACGTGGAATGGACTCCGGCGGCGGGAAGTCAACGTCATTTTGGTGGAGTCGGATCGTCGTACGTTGTCGGGCATGGACGCATTTTTGGTTGGGGTGAATGCGGTGATCTCCAGTAAGGACTCTGCAGAAATTGAGAAATTTTTGGACCTTGCCCGGGATGCGTACAAAGCTTTCCAAGAGCCATGGAAGATCGCGGCTGCCCATGTTCATGGCGTAGGGATCGAATCGTGATATGGCGTATTGTGATTGGATTCCTTGTGGTTCTTGATTTGGTTTTGGTATACCGGATTGTGCATCCAGAGACCGGGGTGCCTGCATATCGGCAGCTTCGGGAGCGGACCCAGGAACTGCGAGGAAAAATTCAGCGGATCGATGCGGAAAATAAAGAGCTTAGTGCCGAGATCCGCCTTTTGCGGAAGGACGAACAGTATGTTCGTCGCTTGGTGCGGCGTGAACTTCTTTATGCGGAAGAAAATGAAATCATGTACATATTCAAGTGATGGATGTCATGAATACCGAAACATTGGCGCTTTTTGAGGAGCTCGCGGCCCAGGATCCTGGTTCGAGTATTTTTTTGCACGTGGCGCGGCTGTTTCGTGCTCATGGAGACGCCGCACGGGCAGCAGCGGTACTGCGGCGGGGGCTGACAAGCCATCCTGGGCATATCGAAGCAGGGCTGCTTTTAGCGGATACCTTGGCGGAGCTTGGAGAAAGTGATGGAGACATGGTCCACGAAACCGGAGAGCGCCTGCTGCGCTTTCCGCGTTTTTGGCAGGCCTTGAGCCAGGTGAGCGCCGAGCGTGGAGCCGTAGACCTTGCCGTGGTGGCGGGGCTCATGGCCCTTTTAGCCCAAGGAGGCACGGTCCAGTGGGGCCAAATTCTGCTGAATGGGGTGCGGGAAGCCTTGGCTGCGGTGGAGGTGCCTGCCTCGCGCGAGCCAGAGACCGACTTGGACGCGGACGAGGTGACGCAGTTTTGCCTCAACGCCAGTATCCGTACCAAGACTATGGCCAAGCTTTTCTCCATGCACGGCGAGCACGAGCAAGCGCTCGCCATCTATGAGGAATTGCTGGCGAAGGCCCAGAGTCCTGAGGAGCGAGAAGAGCTGCAGCAGCTTCGTGACGCCGAGCGCCGTCAGGCGGGCTTGGAGCCGGACCGGCAGTCGCAGATGTTCTCGCTTCTCGATCAGCTGGCAACGCGTTTGGAAACCAGAACTATGGCGAGGTCATGATGCGTACAGGGATAATTTTTGCGGCACTGGTAATGTTGTGCGCATGCCAGCCGCTCCACGTGACAAAACTGTACTATGACGAATATATCAACCCCAAGGCATCCATTGATTACGAGGCGGAAGAGGATGTCGCCATCCCTGCCGAAGTGTTGGACGCATTCGTGCGCATGGATGGTGCTGTGATCCGGGTGGCCGATGTTTTGGCAAAGGTGGAATCCTTTCCTGATGATATGTGGCTGGCTGCCGTGGGGAGCGCCCTTCCGGAAGTGCGTCAATGGGCCGTGCTCGACCGGTATTTCTTGGCAAAAAATGGGGTACTGCTCTCTGCGGATGGACCGCTTGAGGCCTTTGCCGAACAGGTGGAGGGCCAGCCGTACGCCTTGGGCGCCGTGGTGCTCCCCGAGGGAGTGACTGTGGTGCGCAAGTTTACCGATGGTGCCGGAGAAGAAGGGTTCGTGGCGGCCATGCTCGATCCAGCTTTGCTGCATCAAAACCCGTGGAGCGCGGTGGTGGTTGGCGACCAGATTGCGTACGGAGCGCTGGATGCAGAGGCCGCGCAGCAGCTTGCGCAGGATGTTCTGAGTTCTAAGAGCTTTTCCGGGGCACGCCCCGTGGCAGGAACACAGTACCGCTGGTTGATGAGCGCCCGGGATCACTTGCGCATTGCCTACGTCTATCAGCAGAAGTGAGGAGATCATGCGTCAAGTAACGACAGTCGTCGAGCATTTACTTTTGCAGCAGAAGGAGCGGCCGTTGGCCTCGGGCCGTTTTACGCGCTTGCTCACCGAACTCATCTTGGCCGCCAAGATCATCGACCGTGAAGTCTCCAAGGCAGGGCTTTTGGATGTGCTGGGCGCCACGGGCGAGGTCAATGTACAGGGCGAAATGGTGCAGAAGCTGGATGACTTCGCCAACCGCGTCATCATCCGTCGCATGGAGCGCGCCGGTGTCTTGTGCGCTATGGTTTCCGAGGAGAATGCGGATGTCATCGAAATTCCCCATCAATATCCTGAAGGGGACTACATTTTGATGTTTGATCCATTGGATGGATCGGCAAATATTGACGCCAACGTGAGTATTGGGACGATTTTTAGCATCTATCGCCGCCAAGGAGGATCCGCAACAGGAGTAACCTTGAGTGACGTGTTGCAGAAAGGAGCCATGCAGGTCGCTGCAGGATACTTTATCTATGGATCTTCCACCATGCTCGTCTATACCACAGGAAACGGAGTGCATGGATTTACCCTTGATCCAAGCGTTGGGGAATTTTTACTTTCTCACCCAGACATTCGCATTCCGGAGCAAGGAAAAATCTATTCGGTCAATGAGGGATATACCCCGTACTGGGATGCAACTACACGTAAGGCAGTGGAATACTTTCGCTCTTGTGACAATGCCCTAGGTCGACCGTATAGTCTTCGCTATATCGGTTCTCTGGTTTCGGATATTCATCGCAACCTCATCTATGGTGGAATTTTTCTCTATCCTGCTGATTGTCGGGATCCCAAAAAGCCCGCAGGAAAGCTGCGGCTCATGTGTGAGGCCAATCCCATGGCCATGATCGTGGAACAGGCGGGAGGTATGGCCTTGGATGGTCGGCGCCGCATCTTGGATATTGAGCCTGATGAAATCCATCAACGGACTCCTTTGGTGATCGGTTCCAAGAACGATGTGTTGGCCGTGCAGCGTATTTATGCCGAGGCCGATGCTGAGGCGCAGTAGTCATGCGGGTTTTGGGTATTGAGACTTCCTGCGATGAGTCCGCGGCCGCTGTGTGGGACGACGGCGTGCGTGCCTGCCGCACCCAGAGCCAAATCCCCATGCATGCGGTGTTTGGCGGCGTGGTGCCGGAGCTCGCCTCCCGTGAGCACTTGCGGGTGCTTCCTTCTCTGGTGGAGCAGACTTTGGCCGATGCCGGGCTGGAGGCTGCGGATGTGGATTTGATCGCAGTCACCCGAGGGCCGGGGCTTCTGGGGGCGCTTTTGGTGGGGGTCGCCTTTGCCAAGGCCATGGCGGTTGCCGTGGATCGACCGATCTTGGGGATCGACCATCTTCAGGCCCACCTCATGGCCGCGTTTATGGATCAGGAGCCGGTGTTTCCCGCGTTGGGATTGCTGGTTTCCGGTGGCCACACCGCCCTTTACGCCATGCACGATGTGGATCGCATGGAGCTTTTGGGCCGCACCCTCGATGATGCGGCGGGCGAGGCCTTCGACAAGATCGCCAAACTCCTCAATCTGCCGTATCCGGGGGGAGTGTATCTCGACGCCTTGGCGCAGCGCGGAAGCGCTGCTCGTCCGTTTCTCCCGCGACCGTTTTTGGACAACGACCATTGCGACTTCAGCTTTAGCGGTCTGAAAACCGCGGCAGGGATGTGGATTCGGGAGCACGCCATCGCGCCTTTGGAATATCGGAATTTCGACGTGGAGGCCGTCCCTGCGGTGGTCTGCGATTTGTGCGCCGAAGTGAATCAGGCCGTGGTGGATACCTTGATGGCAAAGACGCGCCGTGCACTGGCGCGCTTTTCCGAGGCCCGCGCCCTGGTGGTGGCGGGCGGTGTCGCCGCCAATACCGGTCTGCGGGCGGCGTGTGCGACCTTGGCGCAGGAGCATGGGCTTGCCTTTTTCGTCCCGCCCCTTACCTATTGCGGGGACAATGGGGCTATGGTAGCTTTTCTCGGTCATCTTTTGGGGACACGCGGCTACCGGCATGACCTTTCCTTTGAGGCCATTGCCCGGGGGCGCCGCATGCCGCACGACGTTATTCGAACCTCAAGCTAAAGGAGTCCGTCATGGCTGTTCAGGTTACTGATGCCACCTTCCAAACCGAAGTGCTCCAATGCGACCTTCCTGTGCTCGTGGATTTTTGGGCCCCGTGGTGTGGTCCATGCCGGGCCATTGCCCCGGTTATCGATGAGCTGGCCCAGGAGTTTGCCGGCCAGGTCAAGATTTTGAAAATGAACGTGGACGAGAACCCGGCTACCCCGAGCACCTACGGAATCCGCGCCATCCCGACCCTGATTCTCTTCAAGAAGGGCGAAGTGGTCGAGCAGGTGACCGGGGCGGTGTCCAAGGCGAGTCTCAAACAGATGTTGAGTGACAAGGCCCTGTAATGTGGGATTGTTTGGTCATCGGTGGGGGGCCGGCGGGCATGACCGCCGGCCTCTATTTGGCCCGCGCCGGGGTGCGGGCTGCGGTGGTAGAGCGGCTTGCTGCGGGGGGCCAGGTACTCAATACCGAGCGCATCGATAATTACCCCGGCTTTCCGGAAGGAATCTTGGGCTATGAGCTGGCTGCCCTCATGGAAAAAGGCCTGGAGCGCTTCGGCCTGGAGCGCTTGGCGGGCGAGGTGCGCGAAGTGGAGCCGGGGACGCCGCTGCGGGTGCACATCGATGACACGGTGCACGAGGCCAAGGCCGTGATCGTCTGCTCGGGCGCCACTTGGCGAAAGCTCGGCGTGCCTGGAGAAGAGCGGCTGACCGGCAAGGGGGTCTCCTACTGCGCGCTGTGCGATGGCTTTTTCTTCAAGGACAAAACCATCGCCTGCATTGGTGGCGGGGATACAGCCTTGGAAGAGAGCCTGTATTTGCAAAAACTCGCGCGTAAGGTCTATCTCATCCACCGCCGGGACGCCTTTCGGGGCACTAAGATATACCAAGACAAGGTGCTCGCCTCTCCAACCATTGAGGTGCTCTGGAATACGGTGGTGGAGTCCATTGAAGGGGAGGATGCTGTGCGCGAGATCGCGCTGCGCAATGTTGCCACCGACGCCCGTTCGACCCTGGCCGTGGACGGTGTTTTTGTGTTTGTAGGCAACCGTCCCTTGGCGGATTTTCTTCCCCCGGCAGTGGAGCGTGATGCCGCGGGATTTGTCGTGACGGACATGGAGATGGCGACGACGGTCCCCGGTATTTTTGCCGCGGGCGATGTGCGCGCCAAGACCTGCCGTCAGGTGACCACTGCGGTGGGGGACGGCGCTGTGGCTGCTACTTCTGTCCTCTCGTACCTGGAAACTACCCATGTATAAAATCTTTTTTGTGGCCTTCGTGACTGTGGCCCTTTCCGGATGCGGCGTCATTGATTATTATTTCCTTACTCCTCCAGAGGACACTGCGCAGGAGTTGTATCAGAACGCCCAGGCATCCATGCAAGAAAAGGACTATCCTGCGGCCATTGAATCGCTGGTGAAACTTGGAGATCGCTATCCCTTTAGTCCGTATTCCGTTCAAGGGCGCATCATGTTGGGGGATGCGTATTTTCTCAACAAACAGTACCGAGAAGCCATCGATACCTACGATGAATTCCTCTCCTTGCATCCGCGAAGTGAGCAGGTGCCGTATGTGTTGTTTCAGCTTGGCGTGAGCAAATACGAGGTGCAACCCGCCATCGACCTGCCCCAAGATCAGGTGGCTGAAGCCATTGAGCACTTCCAACGCATCATCCAGTCGTATCCCGAGACGCCGTATGTGGCCGAGGCCCAGCAGTATATCGAAAAATGCCGGCGGCGTCTGGCGGAACACGAGCTCTATATCGCCAACTTTTACTGGGAGTCTGGGTCCTATAAGGCCGCCTGGCTGCGGTATGACGCCATCTTTCGGGAGTATGGCGATATCCCGGATGTGGCCAATCTTGCCGACACTCGGCGCAAGGCGGCGTTTGTCAAATACCAGGAGCATGCGGTGGACGAAGAGCTTTCGCCGAGCCGTTGGAAAAAGTGGTTCGACTGGCTCTAACAGGCTTGCACCGCGTGTGCGGTTGGGTGGCGTGTTTTTTTCGCGGTGGGTGTCGTGCCCGCCGCTTTTTTTTGGGGGGGAGGTCTGCTGGGTTGGTACAAAAATGCTCCGGGGCAGGACGCTCCCGGAGCACGAAACTGTTGCGGCAGCAAGCGCTATGCAGCGCAATGCTCCAGGTTGGGCCCTGCCACGGCTGCAGCGAAGCCTTCCCGCAAGGAATCAATGAGCTCCCGCACGGAGATGATCTTGTCCACGCGCCACGCGTTGGCGCCGGCAAAGGCAAAGCCGTGTTTGAGGAGTCCTTTCTTGGCGTTGGTGAGCGCCATGCCGATACAGTACGGGCTTTTCGTATAGTCGCAGGTGGAGACGCAGTGGAAGGGGCAGGTGAAGGGTTTTTTGAGCCCGCGTTTGACGTCTTCCAGGAAGGAGCTGATGATGGCTCGGCCGGGGAGCCCTACTGGACTTTGGATGATTTGGATGTCTTCAGGCTTGGCCTGAATGTAGGCCTCTTTGAAGCGCGGGTCGGCGTCGCATTCGTGGGTGGCCACGAAACGGGTGCCCATCTGTACTCCTGCCGCCCCGAGTTCGAGGAACTTGTGGATGTCCGCGCCTTCGTACACCCCGCCGGCAGCGATGATCGGGATGGGGCGCTGGGCCCGCTCTTCGAACTCCTGTACCGTGGCCACGACTTCCGGGACGATACGTTCCAGGGCGAAGGAAGGGTCTTGGATTTGTTCGGGTTTGAAGCCCAAGTGGCCGCCTGCCTTGGGGCCTTCCACCACGAAGGCGTCCGGCAGGCGGTCGAACTTGTGCAGCCATTTTTTGCAGATGATGGCTGCGGCCCGGGCGGAAGACACGATGGGCACGAGCTTGGTCTTCGCCCCTTCCAGATAGCCGGGCAAATCCAGGGGGAGTCCTGCGCCCGCAAAGATGACATCGACCCCTTCCTTGATGGAGGTGCGCACCATATCGCTGAAATTGGTGAGCGCCACCATGATGTTGACCCCGAGGATGCCGTCGGCCTTTTGCCGGGCGGCGCGAATTTCCCGGGTTAGGGCGCGGATGTTGGCTTCACGATAATTGGAGCCGATATCCGGCTCGCCCATGCCGATCATGGCGGCGGCGATGACGCCGATGCCGCCTTCTTTCATGACCGCGGACGCCAGGTTGGACAGGGAGATGCCCACGCCCATGCCGCCTTGGACAATGGGAACGCGGGCGATGAGATCGCCGATGCGCAAGTTTGGAAATTCCATAATGATACCTCGTCGAAGTTGGCCGGATGGCTGAAGTGAAAATGCACTTTGAGCACTGGCTCAAGGCAGAAGGTGCATAAAAATTTTTACGGATGCGGTCAAATAGGGAGCGTCATACGTGTTACCGGACAATGATATTGTCACCCCTGGCTGGGACAATAGAAATGTCATCCCATGAAGACACGGGGTGACGTATTCATGAAGGCAGAGG
>NZ_JCANTW010000002.1:0-44315 GCF_059568695.1 Thermodesulfomicrobium thermophilum DSM 16697
CCTCTGCCTTCATGAATACGTCACCCCGTGTCTTCATGGGATGACATTTCTATTGTCCCAGCCAGGGGTGACAATATCATTGTCCGGTAACACGTGATGTGCATGGCGTTGACGAGGACGAGTCCTTCCGCAATGCCACTTTCTTGCAGACAGGCTTCGACGTCTTGAGTGATGTTGATGAACGCCCGGCGCGTGGGCACATGAAACCAGAGTTCTTTGCGGTAGCTGCGCATCACTGCCTCCTTGGGTTTCCTTCTCTCTGGAAGATGGCTTTTGTCCAGGGGCGGGTCACCAATGGCTGCGGATGGCCGGTGTCCTTGAACATGCGCTTTCTTCCTCATATTGGTAGGACCAATTTGAACCGTAACCCAGGAGAAAGCCATGCGTACGGTGTCTGTCGGTGCGCTGCGTATCGCCCAACCCCTGTATGATTTCATTGAGCATCACGCGCTGCCGGGAACAGGGATCTCCGCGGCGCATTTTTGGACCGCGCTGGAGGCGGTCTTGCGGGAGCTTACGCCACGCAACCGCGAACTGCTCGCCACACGAAGCAGGCTCCAACGCCAGATCGACGCCTGGCACCAAAAGCATTTGGGCCGGCCCCACGACGCGGCGGCGTACCGGGGGTTTCTCGAAGCCATCGGCTACATCGTTCCCGAAGGAGAGCCCTTCACCATCACCATCTCCGCCGTGGACCCGGAGATCGCCACCATCGCCGGCCCGCAGCTCGTGGTGCCTGCCACCAATGCGCGGTACGCCTTGAATGCCCTCAATGCCCGTTGGGGCAGCCTCTATGACGCCCTCTATGGCACGGACGTGATCCCTGAAGAAGACGGGGCGCAGCGCACACCCGCCTACAACCCGGTGCGTGGGGCCAAGGTCATGGCTTTTGCCGCGGCCTTTTTGGATACCGCCCTGCCCCTGGTGGGGGCCTCCCACGCTGAGGTCACGCAGTACCGCGTCCAGGAGCGTGACGGCCGGTTCACATTGGAGGTCGAAACCGCCCATGGCCCAACCGTCTTGGCGGACCCGGCGGCCTTTGTGGGCTTTGCCCCCGGGGTCTTGCTGTTTGTCCATCATGGCCTGCACGTGGAGTTGCATATCGACCGCTCGCACCCCATCGGCGCGGCGCATCCTGCAGGCGTGAAGGACGTAGTGCTCGAGGCCGCGGTCACCACCATCGTGGACTTTGAAGACTCCATCGCCGCAGTGGACGGCGAAGACAAGGCCCTGGCCTACAGCCATTGGCTGGGCCTGGTGCGCGGTGATTTGGAAGCCTCTTTTGTCAAAGGGGGAAAGGTCATGGTGCGGCGGCCGAATCCTGACCGTACGTATACGGCGGTGGATGGATCGCCCTTGACTGTGCCGGGCCGCAGCCTGCTTTTGGTGCGCAATGTGGGGCATCTCATGACCACGGACGCCGTGCTTGTGGACGGAGAAGAGGTCTTTGAAGGGATCCTCGATGCCATGGTCACGGGGCTGATCGCCATCCACGATCAAAAAGGCCTCGGCCGATTTCGGAACAGCCGCACAGGGAGCGTCTACGTGGTCAAGCCCAAGATGCACGGTCCCGAAGAAGTGGCCTTTGCCTGCGAACTGTTTGCGAAGGTGGAAGACGCCTTGGGGTTTCCGCCCCGGACCATGAAGATCGGCGTCATGGACGAGGAGCGGCGCACTTCCGTCAACCTCAAGGAATGTATCCGCGCTGCCAAGGATCGCATCATCTTCATCAATACCGGATTTTTGGACCGCACGGGCGATGAGATCCACACCAGCATGGAGGCCGGCCCCATGGTGCCCAAGGCGGCCATGAAGAACCAGCGCTGGATGCTGGCCTACGAGGACAGGAATGTGGATGTCGGCCTTGCCTGCGGTTTTTCCGGCAAGGCGCAGATCGGCAAGGGCATGTGGGCCATGCCGGATCGGATGCGCCAGATGGTGGAGAGCAAAAAGGCCCATCCCTGGGCAGGGGCCAATTGCGCCTGGGTGCCTTCCCCCACCGCCGCCACCCTGCATGCCATGCACTACCACGAGGTGGACGTCTTTGCCCGCCAGGCCGCGCTTTCCGGTACGAGCAGGGCCAGTTTGGACGACCTGTTGACCCTGCCCCTTTTGGACCATGCGCTCACCTCCGAGGAGATCCAGCGCGAGCTGGACAACAATTGCCAAGGCATCCTCGGCTACGTGGTGCGCTGGATCGATCAGGGGATCGGCTGCTCCAAGGTGCCGGACATCACGGACACCGGCCTCATGGAAGACCGGGCGACGCTGCGCATCTCCAGCCAGTACGTGGCCAATTGGCTCCGCCATGGTCTGTGCACCCCAGAGCAAGTGCTGGCCACCTTGGAGCGCATGGCCGCGGTGGTGGACCGCCAAAATCAGGATGATCCCAACTACCGGCCCATGGGCCCGGACTTTGCCGCCAGTATTGCCTTTCAGGCGGCAAGAGACTTGATTTTCGAGGGAAGGTTCCAGCCCAACGGCTATACGGAGCCTATTTTACACGCCAAAAGGAAGGCGCGCAAAGGGATGATTGCATAAACCGGACGCCGTATCATTCTTCGTGGTGCACGAGGCGGCAGATCTCGTGGAGCATCTTGAAGGGGTCCTCGCTTTGGAAGACGTTTCTTCCCACGCACACACCGGCGATACCGGTATCCAGGGCTTCTTCCAGGGTACGCAGAAAGCCGCGGGCGTCGCTGTTCTTGGGGCCGCCGCTGATGACCACCGGCACCGGGCAGGCGGCAACGGCGCGACGAAAGCTTGGATGATGGCCGCTGTAGGCCACCTTGATGATGTCGGCCCCCATTTCGGCCCCAAGGCGGATGCAATGCGCCACCAGGCTGGGATCGGTTTCGTTGACGATCTGTCCGCCCCGGGCGTAGATCATGGCCAGGACCGGCACTCCCAGGCTGTGGGCCTCGTCGATGACGGCGCCGAGGTCGGCGAGCATGCGTTCTTCCATGTCGTTGCCGATGTGTGCCTGGACGGAAACCATGTCCGCCCCCAGGCGCAAGGCCTCGGCCACGGATCCGACGATGGTGCGCGCATACGGGGGGATCCCGTGGCGGGTGCCGGCGGAGAGGTGGACGATCAGGTTTTGGGACAGGCCGATGGCGGACAGGTGGCTCATGGCCATGCCTTTGTGGAGGACGATACCTTGCACCGGCGTTTGCGCCAGACCTTCCACGAGGCTGCCCACATCATCGAGCCCCGGGAGCATGCCTTCGGACATGCCGTGATCCAAGGGCACGATGACCGTGCGCTTGGAGCCAGGATGAAACAGACGCCCGGTCTTGCGAAAGACACCGATCACAGTCTCCTCCTTAGCGGTTGATCCACATGAGGCGGCCAGCGCGCCGCGTCGCCCATCCGACGAACACCTGGTGGAAGAAGATTTTGACCCGGCCGTCGTTACCGGTGTCGCGGAAGCTTTCTCCCGCAAGCAGTCGGGAAAGAATGCGCGGATCGTCCACTTCCCACAAGGGTGCCTGAACGAGGCTTTCCAGTCGGCGGCACCCCAAATTCCAAGCGATATTTTTCCCGTGGCGTCCTATTTCCAACCCTCGCCACGCAATATCCGCAGAAAGGAGCAGGGCGAGCTTGGGAGCCAAGTCCCAGACCTTGTGTCGAGGCACCAGGGTAAAGGCGTCCCAGCACGTTGCGGCATCGGGAAAAGCAGCATTTACCGGGCGCCCACCTTGCTCGGGACTCGTCCAGGCAGGGGAGGGCGGCCCGTTTTTCCGCAACATGGCCACGAAGAAGCCTTGGCCGCGGCGATCTACCACCCGCAGGCATCCCGGCTGGGTGGGCTCCAGGGCAATGCCTTGGAGCGTGGGCGGGGTTTGCGGCCTCAGGCCCAAGGCGTCTTCGGCCCAAGAGATCTGGGCTTCGTTTTCCCGGGTATTGGTGGTGCAGGTGGAGTAGACGAGGAGTCCGCCTGGGGCGAGGATTTCCGCGGCCCGGGCAAGGAGGGCGCGCTGTAGGGACTCCAGGGTCTGGGTTTTTTCCTCCCGCCACAGACGCAGCACTTCCGGGTGCTTGTGGGCCGTGCCCCAGCCGCTGCAGGGAGCGTCCACCAGGATGCGGGGAAACCCCTGTGCGGACGGAAGCCGGGGAAAGCGGGCGAAAGAGGTGGTGACCACCTCCACGGCCCCGATCTGGCGCATATTGGCCCGCAGGGTCGCAAGGCGGCGGGGGCTTGGCTCATTGGCCATCACCATGCCCTTCAAGCCTACGGCCTCGGCGAGCATACCGGTCTTGCTGCCCGGACTGGCGCACAGATCCAGCACGACGTCCCCGGGGTGGGGGGCGAGCACCAGGGGCGGCACCATGGACGAGATGTCCTGGATGTAGATGAGGCCCAAGCGCGCGGCCAGGCTGCGGCCCAAGGCAAAGGGTTCCTCGTGGAGGATGCGGGCCTTGGGGTGCAGGGCAAGGGGGGCGAAATCAAAGCCTTCGGCTCGAAGCAGGGCTTCGATGCCGGGGACTTCGTGTTCCTGGCCGGTGATGCGAAAGGTGCGTGTGGGTTTCATGTTTGACACGCTGGGCTCTAGTCTTCATGGACACGCCGTGTCAAAGCGCGAATCAGACCAACATCAAGGCGTACGGCATCTGCAGGTGCCGTCGCAGCACGACGGGCGCAAGCTCTTTTCTTTCGTGCGCGCCGTCCTTGGCCCGTTGCCCCAAAGCCTGCTGCTGCGCCTGGTGCGCACCGGTCAGATCCGGGTGGATGGTCGGCGCGTGACGCCTTTTTGCCGCGTGGCGGCAGGGCAGGTGGTGCGCATCCCGCCTTTGCGCCATCTGGAGGAAAGGCCGACGGTGTGTCCATCCTCGTCCCCTGAACTCCACGTGGTGTATGTGGATGCGGATGTGGTGGTGGTGGACAAACCTTCAGGCCTTCCCGTGCACCCGGGAAGCGGCTGGCAGGACGCCCTCAGCGTGCGGTTGGCCGCCCGTTTTCCGGAATTCGCCCCCATCCCCGTGCACCGCTTGGACCGTGACACTTCGGGCCTGGTGCTGTGCGCCCGCAACCACCCCACCTTGCGTCGTCTTCACGCTGCGTGGTCTTCGGTGCGTAAAGGGTACCTCTGTTGGGTGGAGGGAGCGTGGCGGCTGGGGGAGACGCTCTTGACCATGGCCCTGGCCAAAAGCGGTGCGCCGGGTCGGCAAAGGGTCCATGTAGGCGTGGGAAAATCTGCCCGCACCCATGTGGTCCCCTTGGTGGTCCGCCAGGAGCAGAGCCTCTTGGGCGTGCTTCTCGGCACCGGCCGCACCCACCAGATCCGCGCCCACCTGGCCCATGTGGGCCATCCCATCGTGGGAGACGGCAAATACGGCCATCCCGGGCCGCGGCTCATGCTTCACGCCACGGTGCTCCACGCTGCCCCATGGCAATGGCGTGTGCTGCCGACCTGGCCTCTTCCTTTCACCTTGACTTCGGAACACCTCCGTATGGTTGACGCATGGACCGAGCGCATTCTCACCGGCTTTCCTGGATGATTCTTGCAGGACTCACCCTGGTCCGCCTGGCATTCATCCTCACTCCCACCATCGACCTTGCCCCGGACGAGGCCCAGTATTGGGATTGGAGCCGGACATTCCAGATTTCCTACTACTCCAAGCCGCCGCTCATTGCCTGGTGGAATGCCCTGTGGACAACGATATTCGGTCCGACAGTCTTTGGAGTGCGCATCGGTGCGGTGATCGGCTCGGTGCTTTTGCAGGGTGTTTGGTGGTGGTGGGCTGCTCGGGTGTGGCGCCGGCCCGAGGCGGCCCCGTGGGTGCTTCTCATCCTCAACACCACGGTATTCTTGAGTGCAGGCGCGGTGCTCATGACCACCGACAACCTGCTGTTGGTGTGCTTCAGCGCGGCCGTGGTTCTGCTGCATCGCTTTCTCCAGACTGGCCGGGGGAGCATGCTTCTGGCCATGGCTTTGGCTTTGGGGGTGCTTGCCAAATACACCATGCTCGCCTTCGTCCCCACGGCCCTGCTGGCTGCATGGCTTTGGGAGCGGCGCTTTGGACTTGCCGCCGGACTTTGGCCGCGGCTGATTTTGGCCCTGGCGCTGGGCGCCGTGGTCGGCCTTTTCCCGGTGCTCCTGTGGAATGCCTTGCATGATTGGGTGGGTATTAAACACGTGCTCTACCGGGGCGCGGTCATGGGGACCAAGGCCTCCCGATGGCTGCGGTTGAGCTCTCCGCCGGAGTTTCTGGCAAGCCAAGTGGCCTTGCTCACCCCGTGGTGGGCGTATTTTCTGGTGCGTGGTCTGCGCCGCACGGCGGATCTTGATCCACAGATCGCCCTTTTGGGCCGGGTGTTTTTTTGGCCGATCTTTGGCTTCTTTTTCCTGTGGAGCTTTCACACCAAGATCGAGGCCAATTGGGCGGTGAGCGCGTATGTGGGCGGGCTCATGCTGGTGGCGGATAGCTTTCGTCGCTTCGCCCAGGAGTCTTGGCACGCGGCGCGGCGGGTGGCCGTTTTGGGCGTGGTGGTGGCGGCGATCGTATATCTGCAGGCCGTGCTCCCCGTGCCGGGGCCGCTTCTTGCCCGCGTCATCGGCTGGCGGGATCTGGGCGAGGAAGTGGGGCGCATCATGGAGACCCTCGATGGGCCGGCCTTTGCCTTTGCCGAGGAATACGGCGTCACGGCGGAGCTTTCCTTTTACACCCCGGGCCAAAAACGCGCCTACTGCATCGATACCGGCCGCAAGCGCAATCAGTACGATCTGTGGCCTGGACCGGGACCAGAGTTCCGCCACGCGGTGTTCGTCATGCGCGGAGTGGAGACAGCGGCCCCGCCCGAAGTCCAGGCCCTTTTTGCCACCGTGGGCCCGCCCCAGGTGCTCACCACCCGGCGCCTCTGGGTGCAGGGCCAGACCTTCACCGTGTTTGTGTGCCAGGGATTTCGCGGGACCTGGCCCAAGACCCAGTCCACGACTTTTTGACCCGAAGGAGTTCGCCATGCCGCTCATCCTCGCCCCAGGCCGGGAGAAGTCTCTGCGCCGCCGCCATCCCTGGATTTTTGCCGGCGCCGTTGCCCGCAACACACCGACCTTTGCTCCGGGTGCGGTGATGGACGTCTGTGACGCGCAAGGGGCGTGGCTTGCCCGGGCGGGCGTGAGCCCTGCCTCGCAGATCCGCGCCCGGGTGTGGACTTTTGACCCGGACGAGCCGGTGGACGCCGCCTTTTTCCTGCGCCGCCTGCACGCCGCGGTGGCCCGGCGGCGGCGCTTGCCGGATTTCACCGCATCCACGGGCTGGCGCATGGTGTTCGCCGAGTCCGACGGGTTGCCTGGGCTTGTGGTGGACGTCTACGGCGCGGTGGTGGTCTTCCAGATTGTGACCGCGGGCATGGAGGCGTGGCGGGAGGCTGTGGTGGCCGCCATGCAGGCGGTGTTTCCTGATGAGGTCCTGGTGGAGCGTTCGGACGCTGCGGTGCGGGGAAAAGAGGGCCTTGGCCCCCGGGGCCAGGTGGTGCGCGGAAGCCTTCCCGAGCGGGTCTTCTTCGAGGAGCACGGCATTCGTATGGAAGTGGACGTGCTCCACGGCCACAAGACCGGCATGTACCTCGACCAGCGGGACAACCGCCAGGCCGTGCGCCGTGCTGCCAGTGGCGCGCGGGTGCTCAATTGCTTCTGTTATACCGGCGGGTTCGGCTTGGCGGCCCTGGCGGGCGGGGCCGCGCACGTGACCCAGGTGGATGTGTCCGCGCCGGCCTTGGCCCTCGCCAAGGGCCATGCCGAGGCCCATGGGTGGGCCGCCAAGGTGGAGCACGTGGAAGCCGATGTGTTCGCCTTCCTGCGCGCCCAGGTCCAGGCCGGCGCGCGCTACGACCTCATCGTCCTCGATCCACCCAAGTTTATCGAGGCCAAGGCCGCTATCCCCCGGGGCTGCCGCGGCTACAAAGACATCAACTATTGGGCCCTGCGTCTGCTTGCGCCGGGGGGCCAGCTCTTCACCTTTTCCTGTTCCGGGCTCTTGGAAGAAAGCCTGTTCCAGAAGGTGGTGGCCGACGCCGCCCTGGACGCCGGGGTGGAGGCGCGCATCCTCGCCCGCCTCACCCAGGCCGCGGATCACCCGGTCCTGACGAGCTTTCCCGAGGCCGCCTATCTCAAGGGACTCCATCTCATGGTGTAATACCGCTGCACGGGCCGTCACCACAGCGGACTGATGCGCATGGTGGGGAGGTGACCGGATGCGGCGCTGGCGTCCGGCAGCGCCGCGGGATTCGGTGCATCCGGGTGCCTCGTCCCGCTCATCTCCACGGCAAGTCGCATTCCCGTGCCGCGACGGACCGCAGTCTCCCAAAACTCCAGCAGGTCCTTTTCCGTGAGGAAAAGCAGCGCGGCGCGCAGCTGCTCCTTGCCGTTCCAGGCGGCGTTTCCCAAAAAGAGATCCCGCAGCAACCACCCCAGTTCCTCGCCCAAGGTTTGCGGCGGGGCGCTGAGGGAGTCGACAAGCCCTTGGCGCACCGTGGCAAAGGCCCCGGCCACCTCGGAAAAAGGCAGCGCCTGCGCAAAGGCTTGGATGCGCTGGGCAAGTTGCCGCGCTCCGGCTGCCGGGCTTTGCACCCCAAAGCCGATGCCCGCGGCATACCCCGTCTGCACCGGAAAAGCGGCCACGATGTAGCCGAGCTGCTCTTCGGTGCGCAGCTCATGGTAGAAGCGGGCGGAGACGAGTTCCGCGGCGACCATGCTTCGCGCCCGCGTCGCCGCCGAAGTCTCTGGAGCAAAGAAGGTGAGCACCGCGGCACTGTCTTCCAGGGGGACGAAGCGCTGGATGGCAAGGGCCGTTTCCTTTTGGGGAAGGGCGCGCACCAGCGGTGTGGGGGCCGCGTCCCGGAAACCCACCACATGGGCGACGCTGTCGGCCACAGCTTGGGCCTCGGTGCGGGAGAGATTGCCCACGACGAGCAGCTGGAAGGCTGCCCGGGTGAGCATGTGGGTACGCCATGCCTCCAGGTCCGCAGGCGTGAGCTTTTGGGTCGCTTCGAGCACGGCCTCATGGGAAAAGGTTTGGGCACGCAGGGTGGCATACACTTGTTCCATGGCCTGGCCAAAGACCCCGCGGCTCTTTTCGCCGCGCAGGCTCCGGACCCGTTCGGCCCTGGCTTGGGCAAAACGCGTGGCGGACACTGGTGTCTTGAGGAAACCGAGCGCGGCGGTGAGGAGCTCCGGGGCGTGTTCTTGGAAGCCTTCCACCTGGACGGTGAGGCCTTCGGCGTCGGCGTCCACCTGGAGGTCGAGTCCGGCTTCCTGGGCCATGAAGCGCAGGCCCGCCTGCTGCTGCCGCCAGGCTTCCGCCCACAGGGCCGCCAGGGCGGCGTCGCGCACGTTTGTGTCGCGGTGCGGTGCGGTGGCGCGCAGCACCATGGCCACCTTGGGTTGGTGGATGAAGCGTGAGGGCGTCCACCAGGCGTGGATACCCCGGGCGGCGTAGACCAGTTCCGGATGGGTTTGGGGAGCGTGTGGGCGCAGCGCAAGATCCGTGGGTACGAAGGGGTTCGGCTGGGGAAGGGTTCCGCTGTCCGGCGCTGCCGCAAGGATATCGGCGGCGATGGGCTGCACCGCGTAGGGAGTGCCGTAGAAATAGGCCGTGCGGTCCGTGGCTGCGGTGGGGTCTACGGAGAAGATACGGGCGTGCTCTGGGGTCAGGGCGTGCACGATGGTCTGCACCCGGTCCCAATCCAGGGCGTCCATGCGGTAGGGGCCGAAGAGCACGTCCTCCACGGGGTAGCGGAGCATGCGGCCTGCCAGGTCCGCCGCCAGGTCAAAACCCCGGCCCGGCGGGTCGTAGCGGAAATGGAGCGCAGCCAACTGGCGCTGCTGGGCGAAGTATTTCTCCCATTGGTCTTGAGAGGCTCGGGCCAGGCGCTGGAAGAAGTGGAAGCAGCGTGCGGCCACGGCTTGGCGCAGGCGTGCCCCCTGGTCGGTGAGCTGGATGGTGACCGACAGGATGGCGGCTTTTCCCAGACTTTCGGTATCCACCCCGGCAGAGAGGGACAAGGCCAGGCCCTGGTGGCGCAGTTCTTCCACCAGGCTCCCCGGGGTCTCGGCGCCGATGACCCCGGCCACCAGCTCCAGGGGTTGGGTGCGGCGGTCATCCAGATTTTTCGGGAGCACGAAGTCCAGGCGCAGAAGCTGCATAGGCCGCACGGGCCGCATGTTCACCCACACGCCGGTCTCCTGAGGCGTGACCGCCGGGGTGGTGATGACCGGCGGGGTTTGGGCGCGTACCGGGAGCTTTTTTAGGGTTTGGCGGGCAATGGCCTCGAGCTGGTCCAGAGACTGGGGACCAGTGAGGACGACGCGCAGAAGGGGCGCCGAATACCAGGTGGCGTGAAAGCGGGTCAGGGCCTCGTGGAGCCGGGATCCGGGTTTGTCCGCCAGGGTCTCCAGATTGCCGCCGGTAAATTGCGTGGCCGGGTGCTCGGGGTTGAGGGTGGAGAAGGTGAGCATGACAAGTCGTCGGCCGTCGTCGAATTTTTTCGACTCCATTTCCGCGTGCACCGCGTGGCGTTCTTTGTCCACGTATGCGGGGTCCAAAAGCGGATGCGCCAGGGTGTCGGCCAGGCGGGCGAGTCCTTCGGCCAGGGCCTCGGGGGCGGCCTCGAACACGTAGACCGTGGATCCGTAGGCGGTCATGGCGTTGGTCTGGCCGCCGTTCGCCTCCACAAAGGCCTGAAAGGCGCCGGGCTCGGGAAAGTGGCGGGAGCCCAGAAAGAGCATGTGTTCCAGGAAATGGGCCAATCCTTGCTGGGAGGCGGGGTCGTGGAGGCTTCCCACCGGGAGGGCCACGGCGGCTGCGGCCTTGGTGGCGCTGGGGTCGTGCACCAAAAGGACCTGGGTCCCTTGCGGCAGGGTGATGGCGCGAAAAAGACGGGGGTCATCCGGCGCGGTGATCACGGCCTGGGCTGTGGTTGCCCAGAAGAGCAGCATCAGCACGAAAGAAAAGGCACGGCGCAAGTCCATGGAGTACTCCTTGATTGGGGTGGGACGAGAACGTGCATAGTGCCCACGCGCAGTCCGTCAAGGTCGAGACAGCGCCGCGCTGTCTTGAGGTGTCGTCGGTGCCCAAGGCAGCGTTCTGGTTTTTCCCGCGCAGCTCGTTGACAAAAACATGCGTGCGGCTACGGTGGGGGAACATCGAACAACCTCAAACCGCACGGAGTCAACCGATGTACCCTTCTGCGTATACGCCGGACTTCAGCAAGCGTGACCCCTTTCCTGGGGTGGACCCCATGTTTCCTGGCCGCTGGTCTCCGCGGTCGTTCGTGAAGACCACCATTGCCGAGGAGGACCTGACCCGCATCCTTGACGCCGCCCGCTTTGCGCCGTCGGCCTACAACGAGCAGCCGTGGCGTTTCGTGACCTCCACCCCGGAGACCTTCGACACCTTCCTCGGCCTGTTGGTGGAGGCCAACCAGAAATGGGCCAAGAACGCCGCAGTCCTTGGCTTCATCGTGGCCAAGCGTCATTTCACCCACAACGACAAACCCAATGACTGGGCGGTGTTCGATTGCGGCTCGGCCTGGATGTCCCTGACGCTGCAGGCGCGGCGCCTGGGGCTCTACACCCATGGCATGGCGGGGATCAAAAAGGACGAGATCTATTCCACCTTGGGCATCGACCGCGAGCGCTTCGAGGTCGTGGCCGGCTTTGCCATCGGCGTGCTGGACGTCAGGGAAAAGCTGCCCAAGCCGTACGTGGATTGGGAGATTCCCTCAGGGCGCAAGCCCTTGGCGGAGCTTTGGTTCCAAGGGGTGTGGTCGCAGGATGCGGCAAAGTAGCGCCTGGGCGCGAGGGGTTTTGCGCGCAGCGCGCGGCCGGGTGCCGCGCGTTGTCTTTTCAGAGGGGCTTATTTTCGGGGAGGGAAGACCTCCGGCACGAGGATGCGAATCACCTCGGCCGCAGCCATGAGCCCGAAAATTCCTGTGAGATACGAGATGGATCCCAAAGGTTCCCGGGGTCGGCCGCAGACCCCCTGCTCCGCGGTCTCGCCCAAAAGCGGGGGGTTGGTGTTTTGGGGCGGCTCCAGGGAAAAGACGCAGCGCACGCCGCTGGCGATCCCTAAGCGGCGCAGGCGTTTGCGCAGCACCTGGGCCAAGGGGCACACCCGGGTACGGGCGAGGTCCGCGGTGGTGATTTGGGAAGGATCCACCTTGGCCGCGGCCCCCATGCTGGAAACCACGGGGATGCCGGCGTGCACCGCGGCGGCAATGAGGTGGACCTTGGCGTTGACCCCGTCGATGGCGTCCACCAGGGCGTCCCAGGTGGGATCGAGCAGCCGGGCCACCTCCTGCGGGGCGACGAACTCCTGGCGCGCCACGACCCGGCAATGGGGGTTGATGTCGAGCACGCGCCGCCGGGCCACCTCCGCCTTGGGCTGGCCGAGGGTGGAGGCGAGGGCGAAGAGCTGACGGTTGCGGTTGCTCTCGCCCACCACGTCGTGATCGAAGAGATGGAGCTCGCCGATGCCGGCGCGGGCCAGGGCCTCGGTGGCGTAGGACCCGACGGCGCCAAGGCCCACCACCGCCACGCGGGCGCGGGTCAGGCGCTCCATGGCGCTGGGGCCTATGAGCTGCAGCGTGCGGGCAAAGGGTGCAAGGGGCGTGGAATTCATGCTGCGGACCTCGTGATATCGAAGAAATCCAAGGCCGTGGCCGTGACGGCCCGGGCCAGTTCCGCCGGGTCCTCCCCGCGGAGCCGGGCCAGTTCCTGGACGATCATCGGCAGATAGGCGGGTTCGTTGCGCTCGTAGGGCACCCCTGCCGGGGCGATGGCCGGGCTGTCGGTCTCCACCAGGAGGCGCTCTTTGGAGATGCGCTGTGCCGCGGTGCGGGTCTTCCGGTTCTTGGGCCAGGTGACGGACCCGGCCACCGAGAGGTACAATCCAAGCTTTTCGAACACCGGCACCATTTCGTGGGAGCCGCAGTAGGCGTGGAGCATCATGCGCCGCGGCCGCTGGGAAAGCGATGCCATAAGCTCCACCAAGCGGCCGAAGGCCTTGCGGCAATGGATGGATACCGGCCGGTCGTAGCGGGCGGCGAGCTCCATTTGCGCGAGAAACACCTCCTCCTGGAGGCCGTCGTTGCGCTCCTCCACCTGGCGGTCCAGGCCGATCTCACCCACGGCCACCGGATAGGCGGCCACCAAGGCCTCCAGGCGGGCAAGCCAGCCGGTACTGCATTGGGCCACGAACCAGGGATGCACGCCCAGACTCGGGATGACCTCGGGGTATGTTTCCGCCAGGCCAAGGATGAGGTCCCAATCGCCTTCGTGGTCGCTATTGCACACCAGGCGGCGCACCCCTGCGGCGCGGGCGCGGGCAATGACTTGAGGGATATCGGCGCGCAAGTGGCCGTCTTGAAGGTGGCAATGGGCGTCCACCAGCGGGGGAATTTCTTGACGCAGGGCCCATCCGTCCCCATGGGAAGAAGCAACCAAGGAGCAAGACATGGGAGAACTCGTCACATTGGTGGTGCTGGTGGTGGTTTGGGTGCTCATTGCCCGTTTCGTCCTGCCCAAGATCGGTATGGGCTGAGGCCCGGCTTCGTCCAGCTGCCGGTGGCAGCCACCGAAGAAGTCGCGGCGGAAGTCGTAAACCCAAAAACCCCGTATCATGTATGGCCAGCGCGTCGCGCCTCCGCCGAGGCCGGCGCGTTGGCTATTTGGGGGAACTCTCTTGCATCCACTGGGCCTTGGCCTCGCGGATGCATTCCCAGGAGGGCGGCTCGGCGAAGCAACAGGCCGGAAGAACCTCCACGGTGCTTCGGTTGCCGCCGTCGTCGATACGCACCCGCACCGGCGCGTCTGCGGTCCGGGCTTTGGGGGCGAAGTGGGCCAAGGTCGCTGCGGCCTGCTGCACGGTGGCGACGTCCCACACGGCCCCGGGAAGCGGCCGCGCGATGCCCGTGGGTCCAGGGAGCTGATCCAGTTGCAGCATAAGGTCTCCAGGGCGACGGAGCGAGCGCAGCACCTGGCCGTCGCGTTCGTTTCGGGCAAGCACCAACCAGTGGCGGCCATGCCAGAGCTGCCGTCCCACATTGGCGAGGTGAAAATCCTCGGCCCGCAGCGCGGAGAACTGCAGAAGCGGCCAGTAGCGCCGGGCGGATTCCTTTTCCGTGAGCCGGCACCCACCCCCTTGGGCCGGGATGCGGGAGATCCCCATGACCCGGGCCAGCTCCAATTGGGGCTTGCGGCCGCGGCCATGCATGGCGCCCAGGCGTTCACGGTCCACCAGGCCGGACTCCTCCATGGGCGTGGGCGGCAGGTGTTTGGCGCACAAAGGGCGCAGCAAGAGGTCGCGCACGCCGGCATCGTTGCGGATGGCGTTCAGGGTGTCTTCACGCTGGGACATGGGGCGCTGGCCGAGCACTTCGCCGGAGATGAGAAATTGCGCCCCGTAGTGGGAGAGCAGCGCGCGGGCGTGGCGCAGCATGAGGATCTTGCAGTCCACACAGGGGTTGAGGGTCTTGCCGAGGCCGTGGGCGGGCCTGGCGCTGAGCATGTCCACGAAGGCCTGCCCGATGTCCATCACCTCGAGGGTGACGCCGTAGTCGCGCTCCCAGGCGGCCACGGCCTGGGGTTTGCCAAAAAACGGAGACACGAAATGGAGCCCCAAGACCGAAAGGCCTTGGGCCATCACCATGCGGGTGGCGAGGATGCTGTCCAGCCCGCCGGAAAAGAGCGAAAGGGCATGATAGGTTGGCATGGAGTGCGGCTACCCAGAGGTTGTGGATTTTGGCAAGGTCAAAATCGGACTTTTGGAATCAGCTAAAAAAATAAATAATTTTAAAGTATTATTGTGTTTTATGACATTTGCCCTTTGCAGGGGCTTGGGCTATCAAACCCTTTTCTCATGACGTACCGAATTTTTGTGGAGGAAACCATGGCCCGACCCCCCAAGCTGTCTGCGGAAGACGCCCGGCGCGAAGCCTTGGCCACGGCCTTGGCCACTATCGAGCGGCGCTATGGCCAAGGCTCGGTCATGCGCCTTTCGGAAGAGAGCCACCAACCCATCGCGGTGATCCCTACAGGCTCCATTGCCTTGGACTTGGCCTTGGGGGTGGGCGGTATCCCCAAGGGCCGGGTGACGGAGATCTACGGTCCCGAGTCCTCGGGCAAGACCACCTTGGCGCTGCATGTCATTGCGCAGGCGCAGCGTCAGGGGGGCATCGCGGCCTTCATCGATGCCGAGCACGCCCTGGACGTCAACTACGCGCGGCGCCTGGGGGTGCGCACCGATGACCTGCTCATCTCCCAGCCGGACTATGGCGAGCAGGCCCTGGAGATTGCCGACATGTTGGTGCGCTCCGGTGCGGTGGACGTGGTGGTCGTGGACTCGGTGGCGGCCCTCATCCCCCAGGCCGAGCTCGAAGGCACCATGGGCGAATCCCAGGTGGGCGGTCAGGCCCGGCTCATGTCGCATGCCATGCGCAAGCTTACGGGTACTATCCACAAGTCGCGCACGGCGCTCATCTTCATCAACCAGCTGCGCATGAAGATCGGCGTCACCGGGTATGGCAGCCCGGAAACCACCACCGGCGGCAATGCCCTCAAGTTTTATGCCTCGGTGCGGCTGGACGTGCGCCGCGTCCAGACACTCAAGGATAAAGAGGAGTCCTACGGCAACCGGGTGCGGGTGAAGGTGGCCAAGAACAAGGTGGCCCCGCCCTTCCGCGAGGCGGAGTTCGATATCCTGTATGGCACTGGCGTCTCTCACGAAGGCGAGCTCATCGACCTGGGGGTGGAGCACGGCATTATCGACAAAAGTGGGGCGTGGTACGCTTTTGGCTCCGAGCGCCTGGGCCAGGGTAAGGAGAATGTCCGCGCCTTGCTCGCGGAAAACGAAGACCTGCGCACCCAAATCCATCATGCCCTGCTTTCGCGCTTGGGCTTGCCACTGCCGGAGGTGGCCGAGCCCCAGCCGGAAGAGGAAGAATCGAGGTAGCTTGTGTTCACATCAAAGGATATTCGTCAGAAATTTTTGGATTTTTTTGCCCGACACGGCCATAGTGTGGAGCCGAGCTCTTCGCTCGTCCCTCAGGACGACCCCACGCTGCTCTTCACCAACGCCGGCATGGTGCAGTTCAAGAAGGTGTTTTTGGGTTTGGAGAAACGCCCCTATACTCGGGCTACGACGTCCCAGAAGTGTCTGCGGGTGGGCGGCAAGCACAATGATTTGGAAAACGTCGGCCGCACCGCCCGGCACCACACTTTTTTCGAGATGCTCGGCAACTTCAGCTTCGGCGACTATTTCAAGCGCGAGGCCATTGCCATGGCCTGGAGCTTTGTCACCGAGGAGCTGGGGTTGGACAAAGACCGGCTCTACATCACCGTGTTTCGCGATGACGACGAGGCCGCGGCCCTGTGGCAGGAGGTGGCCGGGGTGCCGGCAGAGCGCATCTACCGCCTGGGGGAGAAGGACAACTTCTGGGCCATGGGTGATACCGGTCCGTGCGGCCCGTGCTCGGAGATCCATGTGGATCAGGGCGCGGACATGGCCTGCGGTCCGGACTGCGGCATTGGCCGTTGTGATTGCGACCGCTTTCTCGAGATCTGGAACCTGGTGTTCATGCAGTACGAGCGCAGCGCCGACGGCACACTGACGCCGTTGCCGCGCCCGAGCATCGACACCGGCATGGGCCTGGAGCGCATTGCCGCCGTGTGCCAAGGCAAGCGCTCCAATTTCGATTCCGATCTTTTTCAAGGGCTCATCGGCGCCATGGCCGCCAAGGCGCACGTGGCGTACGGCGCTGCGGAAGACACGGACACGGCCCTGCGCGTCATCGCGGATCATAGTCGCGCCATCGCCTTTCTGCTTGCCGACGGCATGCTGCCTTCCAACGAGGGGCGTGGCTACGTGCTGCGGCGGCTCATTCGCCGGGCCTTCCGTTTCGGGCGGCTGTTGGGCTTTACCGAGCCTTTCCTCCATGCCGCCTGCGCCCAGGTGGTGGAGGAGATGGGCGATGTCTATCCCGAGCTCGTGGCCGCGCGGGATTTTCTCGTGCGCGCCGTACGCCAGGAAGAAGAGCGCTTCGGCCAGACCTTGGACCGGGGGCTCGCCCTCTTGGAAGAGGCCCTGGCCGCGCTTCCTGCCGGCGGTACCTTGTCGGGAGAAGTGGTGTTCAAGCTCTATGACACCTACGGCTTTCCCCTGGATATCGTGAACGACGTGGCGGGCAAAAGCGGGTATGCCGTGGATGAGGCGGGCTTTCAGGCCCTCATGGCGGCCCAGAAGCGCCAGTCCAAGGAGGCCTGGGCCGGCTCCGGGGACAAGGGCCTGGCGCAGCGTTTTGCCGCCCTTACCGCTGCGGGTCTGGAGTCCACCTTCGTGGGCTACGAGGCCTTGAGCGCCCGCAGCCGCGTGACGGCGCTGCTGGACGCGGACGGCGCCCCGTGCACGCGCCTCGCCCAGGGGGAAACCGGCTACGTGGTGACGGCGCGGACCCCCTTCTACGGGGAATCCGGCGGCCAGGTGGGCGACACGGGCCGCGCGGAGACCGTCACCGGCGCCCTGCGGGTGCTGGACGCCCAAAAGCCGAGCCCCGGCCTCATCGTCCACAAGGTGGAGGTGGTCCAGGGCGAGGTCCTGGCGGACCAGGAAATCGCCCTCACCGTGGAAGAGGGGGTGCGCCTGGCCACGGCCCGCAATCACACCTGCACCCATTTGCTCCACGCCGCCCTGCGCCGGGTGCTGGGCGAACACGTCACCCAGGCGGGCTCGTTGGTGACTCCGGAGCGGCTGCGCTTTGACTTCAAGCATTTTGCCCCCCTGACCCCTGAAGAGGCGTCTCGGGTGGAAGATGAGGTGAACCGGGCCATCTTGGCCGATGCGCCGGTGTGCGCCACGGTCATGGCCCAGGAAGAAGCCATGGCTCGGGGCGCCATGGCCTTGTTCGGGGAAAAGTACGGCGCCGAGGTGCGCGTGGTGGAGGTCCCGGGCGAATCCATGGAGCTGTGCGGCGGCACCCACTTGCAGCGTACAGGCCAGGCCGGGTGTTTTTGCATCGTTTCGGAAACCGGCATTGCCGCGGGTGTGCGGCGCATCGAAGCCCTTTCCGGCTGGGGGGCGCTGCGCCATTTGCAGGCCTACCGGAGCGAGGTGGAAGAGGTGGCCGGGCTTCTCAAGGCCGCCCCGGGCGAATTGGGCCGCAAGGTGACGGCCTTGCGCGAGGAGGCCAAGACACTGGAGAAGGAGGTGGCCCGCCTGCGTGCCGAGGCCGCCAAGAGCAGCTGTGCGGACCTCACTCCCGAGGTCGTGGCCGGTGTACCGCTGCTCGCCCGCCAGGTGGCGGCCGCAGACATGGACGCCTTGCGCGAGCTCATGGATGATCTGCGCTCCCGCACTCCAAGCGGAATCTTGGCCTTGGCCGCGGACCTTGGCGGCAAGGCGGCCCTGGTGGTCTCCGTGTCCAAGGACCTCCACGGCCGCTTCACGGCCCCGGCTCTCATCAAGGCCATGGCTGCGGCCGTGGGCGGCGGTGGTGGTGGCCGGCCGGATCTCGCCCAGGCGGGCGGCAGTCGGCCGCAAGGGATCCCGGAGGCCTTGGAGACCCTGCGCCGCATCGTTTCCGGGGAGCAGGCATGACGCGGATCCTGCGGCGTCGCGACATCATCCCAGGGCAGACGGTGGAGATGGTGCTCCATGCCCCGGCCATTGCCGCTGCCGCGCGGCCCGGGCACTTCGTCATCCTGCGCGTGCACCCCATGGGCGAGCGCATCCCGCTCACCATTGCCGATGCTGACGCCGCCGCAGGCACCATCACCATCGTGTTCTTGGTGGTGGGCACCACCACGGCCCGTTTGGCGCAGCTCTCGGAGGGCGAGGACATCCTCGACGTGTGCGGCCCGTTGGGTCAGGCCACGCACCTGACGCGCGTGGGCAAAGTGGTGTGTGTGGGCGGGGGGACCGGCATCGCCGCCATGCATCACATCGCCAAGGGGCACGCCCAGGTGGGCAACCAGGTCACTGCGGTCATCGGCGCGCGCTCGGCGGACCTCCTCCTCTTCGAGGAAGAACTCGGCCGCTTCTGCCATGAGGTGCTGGTGGCCACCAACGACGGATCCCGCGGGGTGCGGGGGCTGGTGACTGACGCCCTGCGGCAGCATTTCGCGGCCCATCCCGATGTGGCCGAGGTGGTGGCGGTGGGACCGGTGCCCATGATGCGCGCCGTGGCCGAACTCACCCGGCCTTTGGGTATCAAGACCGTGGTCAGCCTCAATTCCATCATGGTGGATGGCATGGGCATGTGCGGGGCCTGCCGGGTGCGGGTGGGCGGTGAAATCCGCTTCGCCTGCGTGGACGGGCCGGAATTCGACGGCCATGCCGTGGACTTCGACGAATTGGCGGCCCGGCTCACGGCCTTCGTGTCCCAGGAACGCCAGAGTTTTGGTTGTTTGGGGGCGTGCCATGGGTAGAAGGAAGATCCCTCCGCGCGTCCCCATGCCCATGCAGGCCCCTGTGGTGCGGCGGGGCAATTTCCATGAGGTGGCCTTGGGCTATACCCGCGAACAGGCCATGGCCGAGGCCAGCCGTTGTTTGCAGTGCAAAAAGCCCACCTGCCAGTCGGGATGCCCGGTGGAGGTGGATTGCAAGGGCTTTATCGCCCATCTTGCCCAGGGCGACGTGGAAGGCGCCTTTGCCGTCATCCGGCACACCAACAGCCTGCCTGCGGTGTGCGGTCGGGTATGCCCGCAGGAGAAGCAATGCGAGCGGGCGTGCAAACTCGCCCCCACGGGCGAGCCCATCGCCATTGGTCGGCTGGAGCGCTTTGTGGCCGACGCCTACTACACCTCGGATGCCTGCGCCTCGGCCATCGCCGCGGCGAGCCAGTGTCGCATGCCCCAGGGGGATGTCCGGGTGGCGTGTGTGGGATCCGGGCCCAGCAGCCTCACGGCGGCGGGGCTGCTCGCTGCCTTGGGGGCGCAGGTGACGGTGTTCGAGGGGTTGCATGAGATCGGCGGGGTCTTGGTGTACGGGATCCCGGAGTTTCGGCTGCCCAAGCGTATCGTGGCCACGGAGGTGGAACATTTGCGCCGCCTGGGTGTGGAGTTCCGCACCAATTGGGTGGTGGGCCAGACCATCGGTTTGCGTGCGCTCTTGGAGCAGGGGTTCCAGGCGGTCTTTGTGGGAACCGGCGCCGGACTACCCCGGTTCCCTGGCATCCCCGGAGAGAGTCTGCTTGGGGTGTACAGCGCCAACGAGTACCTCACCCGGGTCAATCTCATGCGTGCGTATGAGTTTCCCCGAGCCGACACTCCCTTGCCCCAGGGACAGCGGGTGACGGTCGTCGGCGGAGGCAACGTGGCCATGGACGCGGCCCGCACTGCCCTGCGTCTGGGCGCCGAGGCGGTCACCATCGTCTACCGCCGCACTCAGGCCGAGATGCCCTGCCGCCGCGAAGAGTTGGAGCATGCCGTGGAGGAAGGAGTGCGGGTGCGTGAACTCGTGGCGCCGGTGGCCTTCGAGGGCGATGGTAATGGCCGGCTTTCGGGCCTGCGGGTGGAGCACATGGTGCTGGGCGAGCCGGACGATTCGGGCCGGCGTCGGCCTGTGTCTGCGGGCACCACAGAGGTGCTTCCCACGGATCTGTGCATCATCGGTATCGGCACCGGGCCCAACCCGGTGCTTCTGCGCGCCACGCCGGAGTTGGCGTGCAACCGCTGGGGGTACATCGTGACCGATCCGGAAACCGGAGAGACCTCCATCCCTATGGTCTTTGCCGGCGGTGATATCGTCACCGGTGCGGCCACCGTGGTCTTGGCCATGGGCGCGGGGCGGCGGGCGGCGCAGGAAATCGCGCGGCGTTTGGGGCTCGTATGACGGAAGAGACCATGGGACGCTATTTGGGTGTGGCTTTCAAGCGGGGGGGCATGATCTACTATTTTTCCTCCGCCCCCTTTGTGCTGGCGGTGCACGATTGGGTCTTGGTGAAGACCGAGGAGGGCATCGGGTTTGGCCAGATCGTGGTCATCAAGGATGAACTGCCGCCGGGCCTCGATCCTGCCCAGGTGAAGCCCATTTACCGGCCGGCCACCCAGGAAGACTTCCAGACCGTGGCCGAAAACCAGCAGCACGCGGTGGAGGCCAAGGCCATTTGCCAGCAGGCCATCGCCCGGCTGGGACTGGAGATGAAGCTGGTGGATGTGGAGGTGAGCTTTGATCGCAGCAAGATGCTCTTTTACTTCACGGCCCCCGGCCGGGTGGATTTCCGGGAGCTGGTGAAGGACCTGGTGCGCACCTTTCGCACCCGCATCGAGCTGCGGCAGATCGGCGTGCGCCACGAGACACAGATGCTCGGCGCCCTGGGCAATTGCGGCCAGGTATGCTGCTGCCGACGGTTTTTACGCCGCTTCGAGCCGGTGACCATCAAGATGGCCAAGGATCAGAATCTGTTTCTCAATCCTGCCAAGATCTCCGGGGCCTGCGGTCGGCTTTTGTGCTGTCTTGCCTACGAGATGGACCACTACGCGGAGTTCCAGAAGCGCCTGCCCAAGATCGGTCGCCGCTACCGCACCACCCAGGGACTGGTGAAGACCCTGCGCGCCAATATGTTCCGGGACTCGGTGACCGTGCTCACGGACGAGGGAGACGAGCTCGACATCCCATTGGAAGAGTGGCCGGCCTTGGTGCTCCCTGAGGAGCGTGGTTCGGCTGCGGATCGATCCAGCGAGCGTCCTGCTGCCTCACCGCAGAAGGCGGCGGAATCACCGCAGCCACCGGCTTCGCCGTCGGGGCATCGTCCGCCCCGCCGGGGAAAGCGCCTGCCCAAGAAATCCTCCAAGCCCAAGAGAGTTGCGTCGTGAAATACTTCTTTGTTTCCACCCCTATTTATTACGTCAATGCCCGGCCCCATTTGGGGCACGCCTATTCCACCATCGTCGCCGACAGCATCGCCCGCTTTCATAAGCTGGCCGGGGACAACGTGTTTTTCCTGACCGGCACCGATGAGCATGGTGATAAAATCGTCCAAGCCGCGCAAAAGGCGGATTTGGACGTGCAGCGCTATGTTGATGAGATTAGTAGTAGTTTCCAGGAATTATGGCCGAGTCTCGAAATCGAGAACGACGATTTCATCCGCACCACCATGGAGCGCCACAAGAAGTGTGTGCAGTATGTGCTCCAAAAGGTGTACGACAGCGGTGACATCTATTTTGCGGAGTACGAAGGCCTGTATTGTTATGGATGCGAGCGGTTCTACACCGAAAAGGAACTGGTGGATGGCAAATGCCCCGACCACCAGGTGGAGCCCACACGCATCAAGGAAAAGAACTACTTTTTCCGCATGTCGCGGTATCTTGATGCGCTCCGGCGCCATATCGAAGAGCACCCCGAATTCATCCAACCTGAGCGCTACCGCAACGAGGTCCTTGCCATGCTCCGCGAGGATCTCGGTGATTTGTGCATCTCCCGCCCCAAGACGCGGCTCACTTGGGGCATCGATCTTCCCTTTGACACGGATTTCGTCACCTACGTGTGGTTTGATGCCCTTATCAACTACATCTCCGCCCTGGGGTATCCCGAAGACGATCGCTTCCGGAAGTTCTGGTCCGGCGCGCACCATATCGTGGCCAAGGACATCTTGAAGCCCCACGCCATCTTCTGGCCCACCATGCTGATGGCGGCGGGTCTGCCGCTCTACAAAGGCCTGCGGGTGCATGGTTACTGGACCGTGGGCGAGACCAAGATGTCCAAGAGCCTCGGCAACGTGGTGGCCCCCTTGGATATGGCCCAGCGCTATGGGGTGGCGGCCTTCCGCTATTTCCTTTTGGCGGAGATGAGTTTCGGCCAGGACGCCTCGTTCACCGAGGAGGCACTGGTGCAGCGTTTTAACGCCGATCTGGCCAATGACCTCGGGAACCTCTTTTCCCGCACCCTGACCATGACCCATAAGTACTGTGGGGGCCGGGTGCCGGAGTGTGGGGAGCTTAACGAATTGGATCGCGAGGTGCTGAGCATCGGTCACAATGCCTTGGCCAACTTCCAGAGCCAGTTCCAGCACTTTCATTTTTCCCGGGCCTTGGCCTCCTTGTGGGAGCTGGTGCGGCATCTCAACAAATACATCGACAAGAGTGCGCCCTGGGCCTTGTTCAAGGCGGGCGAAACCATCCGATTGAATACTGTGCTCTATGTGGTGCTGGAGGGCATGCGCAAGGTGGCCTTGCACCTGTGGCCGGTGATGCCGTCCCTTTCCGAGGCCATGCTGGAGCAGCTGGGGTGGAAATGGGATCTTGCCGCCGTGGACTTGGAGGGCGAGACTTCGTCGTGGTTTGGGCTGCAGCCTGGCACCCCGGTGGCGGCGAGCTCCAACCTCTTCCCGCGCAAGGAGGTGGTTGCAGCCCCCAAGCCTGAGCCCAAGCCCGCAGTTCCCACCAAGGAGGCGGTGGACTTCGAGGTCTTCAGCCAACTGGACCTGCGTGTGGGCACCGTGGTGGAGGCCCTGCCCCATCCCCAGGCGGACCGCCTGCTTTTGGTGCGCCTGGACGACGGCGGCGCCGAGCCCCGGCAGGTGGTGGCCGGCATTGCCGAGAGCTGGAAGCCCGCCGAGTTGGTGGGCCGCCAGGTGGTGTTCGTGGCCAACCTCAAACCGCGCAAGCTGCGCGGACAAGTGTCCCAAGGCATGATTTTGGCGGTGAAGACCAAAGGCGGCCTTGCCCTGCTTTCGCCCACGGGTCCGGTGCCGCCGGGAAGCGTTGTGTCGTAACATCTAGGAAGAAGAGACCTGTCGCGGCGCTTCCCATGGGGGAGGCGCCGTTCTTTTTGGTCCATGCGAAGGTTGTTGCGGGTGGGCGCTCGGGCTCCACGACGAGTTTCGAGCAGGAGGCAGCGGGGTGAGATTTTGGGTGGTGGCGCGGCGGAAGCCGTTTACTGCAGCCGGTGCGTGGGTGGAGGGGCGGGCACGGCGTCCAGTGGTTGGGCTGGGGCCCGGCAGCCTGCTTCCAGGTCGGCGAGCTCTTGGCGGATACGTTTGAGGCGGCGCGGTACGGATGGGTCTGGATGGGGCATGCGCGCCAGGTTGTCCAGCACCTGGCCGATTTCATGGAGCAGGGCCGGCAGCGACGGCGGCGCGGCTGGCGTGGGAGGCGTACTGCGGCTGCCAAACAGGCGGGTAAGGAAGGTCTTCCAACTCATACCGCGGTCCCCATGACCCAGGTGAGCCCAATGGCTACGGCGAACATGAGTACCATGGGGACCACGAGGGCGGCGAGCACCTGGGAAGGACGGGCGTCGTGCACGTGGCGCAGGGCGAGAAATTTGTACACCGTGGTGGCCACGATGGCCATGGGTAGGCCCAAGTAGGGTATGATCAGGAGGAGCATGGGGGCGGCGCTGTATGCCTGGGCGCGGAAGGTGCCTTCCAGACCCTTGTGTGCACCACGGAAGAGCTGGAGGAAAAAGTGGTTCACCACCGTGTCCATGAAGAGAAAGAAGCTGATCTGGAGCGGGTAGAGGAGCAAGGCCACGGTAGCCTGGGCGGTGGAGCCGAGTCCTTCGGTGAGCGGCGCCGGCGGCAGGACGCCCAGAAGCTGCCACAGGGCCTGGGCGACGGCCACGGCCTCGGCGAGGATGAGGAAGAAGAGCAGCGGCTTGATGTATCCGGCGCCCACCGGCAGGGTGCGGAAGAAGCGCACCGGCGAGACAAGGATGGCCCACAGGGTGGAGAGGTAGGCGGCAAACGGCGCGGTGGTTGCGGTTTCCCAGGTCGGCGGCAGGGGTTCGGGGGCTTCGGGAGGCAGGAGCTCTGATTCGCCCTCCGGATCGTCCTCCAGGCGGTCTTCGGGATCTATGGCAGTCTGGGGTTTGGCGGGTTCGTCGGGACGCAGGGCATGTAAGGCCTCCCAGATGTCGGCATCTGGAGCACTCTCGTCCGCAGGAGGGGGCGCTGGCCGGTCTTCGTGGAGAGGTGGTTCTTCTGCCGTCACGGGGCGCACCGGTTCTTGCGGTGCCGGTGCTGGGGGTTCGGAGTCGGCGGCCATGGGCGGGGTAAAGGGAAATTTGTGGCGGCACTGGGGACAGGTGGCCCGGACCGGACGCTTGGGGAGTTTTTCCGGTGGCATATGGCGGGAAAAGCCACAATTGGGACAGGTGATGCGCATCGCTCCTCCACGAAGATGACAGACAGAACCGAGCATACCGGCAGCGGACGGGAAGCGCAAGGTCACGGGCACGGGTGTGGAGGCGAAGCAGATCTGGAGATCGCTGGCTCTACGCCAGAGCCCCGGCCGCTGAGGACCGGGGCTCTGGGGTGATGGCGAGGGATGATGCCCGGGCTAGCCCATGGCGGCCGGCCCGGTTTCTTGGGTGCGGATGCGGATGGCGGCGGCGCATTCCACCACGAAGATGACGCCGTCTCCTTCTTTGCCGGTGCGGGCACCGGCGCTGATGCCTTCCACCGCGGCTTCCACGAACTCGTCGTTGACACCGATTTCCAGGCGCACTTTTTTGAGCAGATTCACTTCCATGACCACGCCGCGGTAGGTCTCGGTGAAACCCTTTTGCCGACCGCTGCCGAGTACGTTGGTGACCGACATGTTGTAGATCTTGCGGCTATAGAGCTCTTGCTTGACGGCGTTCAAGCATTCCGGGCGGATGTAGGCGATGACCAGTTTCATGGGGCCCTCCTATTCGTTGGTGAAGATTTGGAAGCCGTTGTAGGCCTCCATACCGTGTTCGCTGATGTCCAGGCCTTTGAGCTCTTCTTCCGCGCTGACCCGCAGGCCCATGAGGGCGTCCAGTACCTTGAAGAGGACAAAGCCGCAGCCAAAACCCCAGGCCGCAATGGCCAGGGCGCCGGTGATTTGGGTGAGCAGGAGTCCTGCTCCGCCGCCGTAGAGCAGTCCCGTGGCCGAACCGAATCCTGGGGCGGCGAAGAAGCCCACGAGGATGGTCCCGAGCGTGCCGCACACGCCGTGTACCGAAGAGGCCCCCACCGGGTCGTCGATCTTCAGGGTCTTGTCGATGAACTCGATGCTGCGCACCACTACCAGTCCCGCGATGGCGCCGATGGCAAGGGCTCCCATGGGCGAGACCTCGGCGCACCCGGCGGTGATGGCCACCAGCCCCGCCAGGGTGCCGTTGAGGGCCATGGAGGTGTCGGGTTTGCCGAAGCGCATCCAGGCCATGGCCATGGCGGCCAGGGTGCCGGCGCAGGCCGCCAGGCTCGTGGTGACGGCGATGCAGCCGATGTCGCCCGTGGCTGCGGTGGTGCTGCCGGGGTTGAATCCGAACCAGCCGAACCAGAGGATGAAGACCCCAAGGCCGGCCAAAGGGATGTTGTGGCCGGGAATGGCCCGCGCCGCACCGTCCGGGCCGTATTTGCCGATGCGCGGCCCCAGGACGAGGGCGCCGGCCAAGGCGATCCAGCCGCCTAGGGCGTGCACCACCGAGGAGCCGGCAAAGTCCACGAACCCCATTTGGGCGAGCCAGCCCGCACCTTCGTCCCCAAGCCAGAGATTGCCCCAAGCCCAATGCCCGGAGATGGGATAGATGAGGGCCGAGATAGCGAGGCTGGCGGCAATATAGGTGCGAAATTGGGTGCGTTCGGCCAGGGCGCCGGAGACGATGGTGGCCGCAGTGGCCGCGAACACCGATTGGAAGAACCAGAAAGTCAGGGTCCATTGGCCCTCCGGCGTGGTGGCATCAAGGCCTGCCAGGGCAAAGCCGGACGTGCCAAAGACGCCCGCGGCGTCGGCGCCGAACATCAAGGCAAAGCCCACGAGAAAGTAGGCTGGCGAGCCGGCGGCAAAGTCCAGGAGGTTCTTCATGATGATGTTGGCGGCGTTCTTGGCGCGGGTAAAGCCGGCCTCCACCATGGCGAACCCGGCCTGCATGAACATGACCAGGATGGCGGCGATCAAGGTCCACAGCAGGTTGGCGCTGGATTGGGTGAAAAATTCTGGCGCTTCCGCCAGGGCCAAAGCCGGGGTCCCGAGGACCCACAGGGCGGTGAGCAGGGCCCGCCGCGGCCGAAACAGGGGATATGCGAACATACACACGCCTCCACACGATTAGGGTTGCAACATGCCGAGGGTAGTGCAGAGGCTGTGCCGAAGGGAAAACACCTTGAAATATTTTAGAAAAAGAGAAGGGCTCGCCGGATGCTTTATTCTTTTTTGTAAAAAATCATGGCGTTATATAGCAGGTTTTTGGAAAAGTTATACTTTTTTGTAAAAAGTATATTATATAAATATGTTGTCCTCTACCCCAGGTAGGCTTTAGCCAGCAGATAGAGGTCGGCATAGGGCACGCCAGCCTTGATGGCCGCCATCATAGCCGCGGACAGGGCCATTTTGCGCTCCGTGGCCGCGAGGATCTCCCGTTTCACGAGGTTTAAGCGGTATTTGATAAAATCCGCGTCAAAGCCGTCGGCAACCAACTCCAGGCCGTCTTTGAAGTAGGGGGATGCCAGGTATTCGCGCTGTTCCAGCACCGCCTCGACCCCGCTTTTGCGGGCGAGCTTACAGTAGAAGATGAGGTTGATGATGAGGGATTCGATCTTCTGCTTGTGGTCGATGCGCAGGAATTTCTTTTTGTTGAATCCCGGGTCTCCCAGGTGCTGGAGCATGAGGTCCGCCACTTCGAAAACCTGGCGCTCGAAGATGGGCGGCATGTGGAACTTGGACAAAAACCGCACCATGACCTTTTGCGGGTTTTCGTTGGCCACCATGCCTAACAGGGCGATACTCATGAGCGTGTACTTGCGCCCCAGGTCTTCGAGGATGGTGGCGGCGCGGATGCCTGCCAGTTCTTTGGCTTCGGCCGGGGAAAAGGACGAGGCTGCCAGTTCCAGGAGATAGCGGATGTACGGTTCCTTGGTGTGCCGGGCCTCCTCGGCCAGGAAACTGTCCCGCCGTTTGCTCTCCAGGGTCTTTTTCACGGAGAGCCAAAAGGCGGCCACTCCTTCCAGAGGCATTTCCAGGATGTCGAATTCCGGTGGCGTCCCCGGCGAGGGGGCGACGCTGGCGGCTTCCAGCAGGCGGGTGACGAGGTCGTTGATGGCCGCAGGCATGCTAGTCCTCGAGGCAGAACTCCACCGTAAAGGAGCCTGCCTGGGTGGTGAAGGGGATGGCGATGGGCTTGATGGAGCTCATGTGGGCGATGGTGTGGCCGTCGCCCATGATCACCGTGGGCGTGGACCCCTGGAGTTTGACGCCCATCTCCGACAGCCCCACCCGGACGTGGCCGGAGATCATGTTGGAGATCTCCCCCACCGCGTCCTGCACGTCCTGGAGGATGTTTTCGATGGCGTCGCCGAGCATCTGCTTGACCACATACACGGCCGTGGGTTTGTCGAAGGAGATGGAAAAGGTGCCGCGAAGGTCTCCAGTAATGCCGATGATGGCGGAGATGTCCCCCCGGGCGACGTTGTCTTTTTTGACGTATGGGGTCTCGGCGGCCACTTCCAGGGCGGCCACCGAGGCGAGGACGGTCTTGGTGGCCTTGATGAAGGGTTTGGCGAATTCTGGGTTCATGGGGCTCCTTGGGAAGAGAGGATGCCCCTCTGTTAGGGGACCACAGGCCCCGGGGTCAATCGTTCTGCGTGCGGCTCAGTCGCGCCAGCCGCCGAACCTGGCGGCACAAGCCCATGATCTGGTTGAACTCGTGGCGCCGGGGGGCGAGCCGGTGCACGAAACGTTTGATGGAGAGCATGAAGTAGTCCGGGTTGTCGGGCTTGATGTAGTCGATCTCCATGAGGGTTTCGCGCAGGGTGGCAAAGAGGAGCTCCTGCTCTTCGTGGTTGATGACCCGGTCCTTGGGATAGCGGGAAAGATGCAGGGGCCGTTCTTGGGCCGCGAGGAAGCACTCGTAGAGAAGCACGAGCACCGCCTGGGCCAGGTTGAGGGACGTGAGCTCGGTGCTCGTGGGGATGGTCACCAGGGCGTTGCAGATCTCGATCTCTTCGTTGGTGAGCCCGCGGTCTTCCGGGCCGAATACCAGGGCCACGCCGCCGTGGCGGCGTTCTTCCACGATGCGCGGCGCCGCTTCACGGGGGGTGAGGATGGCCTTGCGCCACCCGCCCAGACGGGCCGTGGTGGCGTAGGAGAAGGAAAAGGGCATGAGCGCCTCGCGCAGCGTGGGCACGATGGTGAGGCCGTCGAGCAGGTGCCGGGCATGGTGGGTGGCCAGCGGCAAGGCGCGCTCCAGGTCCCATTGCCACGGGTCCACGAGGATGATGCGCGAGCAGCCCATGTTGGCGCAGGCCCGGGCCACGGAGCCCACGTTTTCCGAGAACTTGGGCCGAAACAGGATGACGGCGATGTCGTCCAGGCGTTGCGGTTCCATGGGGCCCCTAGACGTTGAAGAGGAAGTGCATGACGTCGCCGTCACGCACCACGTATTCTTTGCCTTCCACCCGGAGCACCCCGGCGGCGCGGCATTTGGCCTCGGAGCCGTGGCGCACGTAGTCCGCAAAGGCGATGACCTCGGCGCGGATAAAGCCGCGTTCGAAATCCGAGTGGATGACGCCTGCCGCCTGGGGGGCCTTGGCGCCCTCGCGTATGGTCCAGGCCCGCACCTCTTTGGGACCGGCGGTGAAAAAGGAGATGAGTCCCAGGGTCGCGTATCCGGCGCGGATGACTTGGTCGAGGCCGGACTCGGTGATCCCATAGCTGGCGAGAAATTCGGCCGCCTCCTCGGGCGACAAGCCGGCGAGCTCTTCTTCCATGCGGGCGCACACCGTAATGGCCTGGGCTCCCCGGCGGGCGGCCAGATCCCGGGCCCGGCGTTGGTGCTCTGTTTCCGTGGCCAGGCCGGCTTCGTCCACGTTGAGTACGAAGATGACGGGCTTGGCGGTGATGAGCGGGGTCTCGCGCAGCAGCTGCGCCACTGCGGCGTCGTCAAGGAGTGCGGCGGCAGGGGTGCCTTCCGTCAGAGACTGGATGACGCGGCGGGCGGTCTCCAATTGGGCGGCGGCCTTTTTGTCCCCCTTGGCCTGCTTGGCCAGGCGTTCGGCGCGGCGTTCCATGGCCGCAAGGTCGGCCAGGAGGAGCTCGGTCTCGATGGTTTCGGCGTCGCGCACCGGATCTACCTCGCCGTCCACGTGGACGATATCCGGGTCATCGAAGCAACGCAGCACGTGCACGATGGCCTGGCAGTCGCGGATATTGGCAAGAAATTGGTTGCCCAGGCCTTCGCCCTGGCTTGCTCCGCGCACCAAACCGGCGATGTCCACGAAGTCCACGGTGGCCGGCACCACCTGCTGGGGCTGGACGAGCTCTGCCAGGGCGGCGAGCCGGGAATCCGGCACCGGCACCACTGCCTTGTTGGGCTCGATGGTGCAAAAGGGATAGTTGGCGCTGGCGGCGTTCTGAGCGCGGGTGAGGGCGTTGAACAGGGTGGATTTGCCCACATTGGGCAGACCGACGATACCGATGCTGAGAGCCATGTTCTTCTCCTTGCGGCGCAAAAAAAGGCGGAAGGCTCCGCCCGTGGACTCGCCCCCTAGCAAAGGGGGGCAGGCGGGGCAAGGGACGGTATCCCCTGGGACGGTATCCCCTGCTCCGTGGGGAATTTTGAGACATCTCCTTCAGGGTGCAGGGGGATGCCCTCTGCTGCGTCTCTTGGTCGAAGCGCCAGGGCGCGCCCTATTGCCGACGATGCCTCCCGCAGACGCGTTGGAAAATGGATGCGCCAAGCCGGGAATTTCCTGGCCTGATGCTGTTGCGAGGGCGGCCAACGGGACTTGGAGAAAACTGGAAAGCAGCAGGGGCGGAGGCACAGCCGAGCCGCTCCCGGGAGACTGGCATCACGCCACCTCCCAGCCCACGATCTGGCGCCTTGTCGTGCTGAACTCCACGCCCACTTCGATGACGGTGACGTCCGGGGCGCGGTATTTGGCGGCGTAGTCTTTCTTCTTGAGCTGGGCGAGGGCCGCGCCGGTGGGGGCGTCGCCGTCGACGACTTTGAATTCCAGTACCCAGACGACGTCCCCTGCCCGTACGGTGAGGTCGCAGCGGCCCATGAGGCTTACGTCTTCAGGAATGATGGTGACCCCCACCGCCGCCAAATGGCTATAGAACACACTGGCAAAATAGCCTTCGTACTGGGCCATGGGGTTTTTGCGGTACCAGTCCGCAGGGATGCCCACAAAAAGGCGCATCATGTGCTCTTTGAGCGCGTCGGCGTCACCGGCCTTGAGCATGGCGGCCATGGCATGGGCCGAGCAGGAAGGTCGCACCGGCACCAAGGCGCGGAAGAGGGACTCGTTGAGGGCCTTGCGCACCTCGCGGTTGGGGAGCCCCAGTACGTATTCCACCCCCTCTTCACTATCCAGCACCTCGGTAATGGTGAGATACCCGGTTTGCCACAAAAGCGCCTCAGGTTCGATACCATCCACGTCGAAGGCCGAGAGCAGGGCCTCGCTGGCATAGAGCCGCTCGAGACGCGGGGTGAAAAACTGGTGGCGCGTGAGCCACTCCACGAGAAACGTGGGGGTGGCGGTCTCGAACCACCAGGAGCGGAACTGGCGTTCCGCCAGAAGAAGGAGCACATCGAACGGATTGTAGACGCTCGTTTCGCTTCCCCAGTGGTAGCCGTTGTACCAGGCGCGCACGGCGTCCCGATCGAGAGCGCAGCCTTCCTTGATGGCAGCGGCGAACTCCGGGGCGAAGACCGTATCCAGGTCTACTTCGGTATAGCCGCAGATGGTGGCATATTGAGGGGACAGGGTGATGTCCCGCAAGTTGTTGAGCCCGGAAAAGAGGCTCACCCTGCTGAACTTGGACACCCCGGTGAGGAAGACGAAGCGCAGATCCGCATCCCGGCCCTTGAGCACGGAGTAGAGGTTGCGCAGGCCCTCGCGCATGGCCCGCGCCGTATTGGGATCGGTGAGGTTATCGAGGATGGGCTTGTCGTATTCGTCCACCAGGACCACGGCTTGGGTCCCCTGGTGCGTTGCTGCCTCGTGGATGAGGGCATCGAAGCGCACGGCAACGCCTTCGTCGCGGCTGGGAAGCACTACCCCCAAGCGCTGGGCATTGTGCTCCAGCTGGACGTGGATGCTGTGGTCTAAAGCTTGGCGGTCTTGGAGCACTCCGCTGGCAAAACTGATGCGCACCACCGGATGGCGCGTTGCCCAGTCCCAGTGATTTTCCAGATAGAGGCCGGAAAAGAGCGCTCGGTTTGCCACAAAGGCCTCGGCTAGGGTATCGAGGAAGAGGCTTTTACCGAATCGCCGCGGCCGGGAGAGAAAATAGTACTTCCCGCTTTCGGCAAGGCGCGCCACAAAAGGCGTCTTGTCCACGTAGTAGTAGCCCTCGCGCCGGATCTCGGCAAAGGTCTGGATGCCGATGGGCAGTTTCTTGCGGATCATGAAAACCTCCACGCCAGAAGAGACGACGTTTTCCGTGTACCTATGGGGACATGGGAAGTCAAAAGGAGCGAAATTTTCGCGACGCCAATGCGAGCGGCTTTTCCTGGGGGATTGCACACGCCGCAGGGCCAAAATGCCGGAAAGAAGCGCAAGGGGCGCAGAACATCGTGGGATGTGCCCTTGCCCTGACGGCGGCGCTGACGATAGGGGGAGGGTGAGGAGGACGCCCATGCTTTCGCGCCGCCGTTTTCTTGCCTTTCTCGCGACGTTGGCCGCGGCCCCGGTGTTTTCCGGGTGCGCCGTCAATCCCGTCACCGGCCGCAATCAACTTATGCTCGTGGGCGAGGACGATGAGATCGCCATGGACCGGCGCCAGTCGCCCCAGCAATTTTCTGCGGATTTCGGGCCAGTGCAGGACGCGGCCCTGAACGCCTACGTGACGGAAGTGGGACTGGCCGTGGCCCGCCAGAGCCACCGGCCGCAGATGCCGTACTCCTTTCGGGTGGTGAACGCGCCGTACGCCAACGCCTACGCCTTTCCCGGCGGCAGTATCGCCGTGACCCGGGGGATTTTGGCGCGCCTGGAAAGCGAAGATGAACTTGCCGCCCTTGTGGGACACGAGATCGGCCACGTGAGCGCCCGGCATACTGCGGCGCGCCTCTCCAGCGGTACGGTCCTTTCCGTGGTCTTGGGGGGCGCGGTGGCGGCCCTGGGCGCGGCCAAGCCGGGCCTGCAGGATGTGGCCGGCGACGTGGCCGGCCTGGGGGCGGGAATGCTCCTTGCCAAATACAGCCGCGACGACGAGCGCGAGGCCGACAGCCTGGGCATGGCGTACATGGTGGCTGCGGGGTACTCGCCCCAAGGCATGGTGGACCTCATGGCCATGCTGCGCGGGCTCTCCACGCGCGAGCCGGGCCTGGTGGAGGTTCTCTTCGCCACCCACCCCATGAGTGACGAGCGTTTTACCCAGGCCCAGTCCCTGGCCCGCCAGCGCTACGCCGCGGCCCTCTCCCGGCCCCGGCGCCGCGAGCGCTTTGCGGCGGCCACGGCGCGGCTGCGTGCCCAACTCCCGGCCTTGGAGCGTCTCGAGGCGGCCCAGCGCGCCTTGGGGAACAAGCAGCCCGCCCAGGCGAGGGCCTTGTGCCAGCAGGCCCTTTCCTTCCTGCCGGACGACTACGCGGCCTTGGTGCTCTTGGCTCGGGCCGAGCTTGCCGCGGACGCGCCGCACGCCGCCGTGCAGGCCGCGCAGCGTGCCCGCGCCGTGTACCCTTCGGAGGCCCAGGGGATCCTTGTCCATGGCCTGGCCGCCGTGCGGCTGCGTCGCTTTGCCGAGGCCGTGCACGACTTCACACAGGCGCTGCAGCTGCTGCCGGCCGACCCGACATCGCTGTTCTGGCGCGGCTATGCCTTGGAGGCCATGGGCGATCGGCAGGCCGCGGCCCAGGACTATTCCCGCTACCTGCAGCAAAGACCTTCCGGTCCGCAGGCCAAGTACGCCCTGCGGCGTCTCAAGGAGTGGAGATATGTGCGCTAGAGCGCTGCTGATGCTTTTGGTGCTCGGGCTGGGTGCCTTCTCCTGTCCCACCCGGGCCTGGACTGATCAGCCACCGGTGGCCGCGGATCAGGTTTTGGAGTCGTTTCTGCAGGTGAAAAACCTGGAGCTCGACCGTTTGGCCCGCGAGGTGGATGCCGCGCAAAGTGCGGTGAGCGATGCCGAGGCTACCCACGCCCAAGTTTTGGGGCGCATGGCGGACCGGCTTCAGGCCTTGGAGGTGGTGGCGCGGCTCATGCTCTCCAACCCCTACGACATGCGCGCGGCCTTGGCCGAGGCCCAGTTCGTGGCCCGCAATTTGGAGAAAGAGCGTGCCCCCCTGGAAAGTCTCGCCCGGGATCTGAATCTCAAAAACAGTGCTGCCGCCGCCCTGGCGGAAGAGTTGGAGCGTAAGTGGGCCGCCGCCCTGGACAAGGACGTGCGTACCGGCCTGACGGGTATTCGCGCCCGGGGAAGCAAATTGGTGCAGAGTCTGCGAGGGCTCAGTGACCGCACTGAGAAACTCCTTACCCAGTACACTGCAGCCCAGCAGCGGGTGGCGGCTTTGGTGGCGCAATTCCAGGAGAAGCTCCCCCAGATTTGGGAGTCCGAGTTCCTCGATCCCAAGCCCTTCCGCCTCTGGCCTTTGGGATGGAAGGCGGCGGTGCAGGACTTGGCGGAGTGGGGGGTCAACATGCGCCTGCTGATGGGCTCCCAATGGGCCTCCATCGCCCGGGAAGACCAGGGTATCCTCGGCGTGTTGGTGCTCTTCTGGCTTCCTTTTTCCGCGCTGGGGCTCATGGTGTACCGTCGCCTGACCCCGCTCTTTCCTCCGCGCTCTCCAGGACGACACGTCTCCACGGCCATGGCCATCCTCTGCCTCTCTTTGGGGGTGTCCCTCTTGGCCGCCTTTTTTTCCGGCCGGGTGAGTCAAACTTCGGTGCTGCTCGTCGCTACGCACGGCCTTATCGTCGGCGGGGCCCAGGCATTGGGGTGGCGGCTGCGCCTCCTGGCCCGCCCCAACGCCTTGGCGTGGCAGCCGCTTCTTCCTTTGGTGGCCCTTTTTGGCTGCTCCATCGTCTTGGAACTGCTGCGCTTGCCGCTGTGGCTCTTCCATGGGGTGTGGCTTGCCCTGCTGGTGTGCACTTCCCTGGCCATAGGTATGGTGCGGCCGGTTTTCCCCTACGAGACGTGGATCCGACGGCTCAACCCGTGGGTCATGTTCTTCTTGGTACTGGTGGCGTTTTCCGGTCGGGCGCGGCTGGCCCTTTTAGGAGGAGAGCTGTGGTGCGTAGGCGCCGTGGCCGGGCAGCTGGCCTTGGGGGTCGTGGCCTTGGCCCATTCGTCCGCGGCCATGACGCCGCGTGAAGGGTGGCGCGCCCTGGCGGCGGAGCTGGTGGCCAGCCTCACCTCCCTTGTGGTGTGGACCGGGGCCATTTTCGCGGTGCTCGGCTGGCTGGCGGTGCAACTGGGCTCCAACATGGTCTTCGAGCGCCTCTCCACCCTGCAGTTCAATTGGGGCGAGTTCTCCTTCAATTTCCTGCGCGTGGTCATGGTGTTTCTGCTCTTTCAGGTGGTGCGCTCCCTGGCTGCGGCCTGGCGGGGCATGCTGGAGAGCGAGGCCGTGGTGGCGGGGCTCGACCGGGGCGGCAAGGCATCGCTCGCCCGGGTGGGCATCTACTGCCTGTGGCTCTGCTTTGGCCTGGTGGCCATGCACCTCTTGGGCGTCAGCCTCACCAATTTGGCGGTCATCGCCGGCGGTCTGTCCGTGGGCATCGGTTTCGGCCTGCAGACCCTCATCAACAACTTCGTGAGCGGCATGATCCTGCTCTTCGATCGCTCCCTGCGGCCGGGAGACATCATCGAACTGGACGGCCTGTGGGCCGTGGTGCGCAATATCAATATCCGCAACACCGAGGTGCAGACGTACGACAACGCCACCATCCTCATCCCCAACTCCGAGCTCATCTCCGGCCGCCTCACCAATTGGACGCACAAAAACGACCCCCGCGTCCGGCGCGACATCGCCGTGGGCGTGGCCTACGGCTCGGACATCGCCCGGGTGAAGGACTTGCTTCTGGAAGCCGCGGCCGAGCATCCGGTGGTCTTGTCCGCGCCGGCGCCGCAGGTGATTTTCGCAAACTTTGGCTCCAGTTCATTAGACTTCATCCTGCGGGTCTGGCTGCGGCACGTGGATTTCTCCGTGAGTGCCCCGTCGGAGTTGCGCGAGGCCATTGACCAAAAATTCCGCGAGGCAGGTGTCGAGATCGCCTTCCCGCAAATGGACATCCACCTGCGGCAAGGCGACGGGGTGCTGCGGCTCGAGCGCGGCTAGCCGGGCACCCATTGCTCCAGAGTGGGGGGATGCGCCAGGGCATGTTCCTGGGGGGCGTGCCATTCGCAGCGGCTGGAAAGCTCCGCCCCATGCTGGATGATGGAGATGGGGCGGTCGGAGCTCACCACGACCACGAAGAGGTCCGGGTGCTCGGCAGAAAAGCGCAGTGCGGAATTGTAGCGCGCCCCGCGTGCTCGGTTCTCGGCGGGCACGGCCTTGCCATCCATGAGGGTGGCGAAGGCCACGAGCCGCAAGGTGCGGATATCGATGTGCAGGGCGCCGTCCACCCGGGCGAGGGTCTTGGCGAGGTCGAGCTCGGCAAGCCGCCGCAAGTTGAGGGGGGAGGTCAGGCGCTGGCCGGAAGTGTCTGCCAGCGGCGAGCCATAATCGAGGATGAGGGCGCAGCCATGACGGTGCGCCTGGGCGCTTTTGACGATCTCGAGCACCATGTGCATGATGCCGTAGATATGGTTGGGAGGCCAGCGCATTTCCACCAGGGCTTCTTCCAAGGCCACGAGGACCGGCTCGCGATTGGAGGACTGGAGGTTGCCGTCGGCAAAGCTGCAGACTTTGCTGTCCTGAAGGGTGACGAACCCGTACTGACCGAGAAATTCCGCATAGATGGAGTAGTCCGGCAGCCGGCCTGCGCCGATGCCGATGATATGGCTGCCATCGCACACCAGGCGGTGCCGGGTGCCTTCCACGGCCTGGAGGAGCTTGCGCACGTGTTTGCTATCCTGGAGCAGGGGGCGCTCGTGCGGGTTGAATTGGGCCATGTAGTGGATGGAATCTATGCTCCCCGGTTCCACAAAGGCCATCTCGCCCACTGGCAGGCGGCCTTCCTCCCGAGTCTTGGAGATTTCCAGAATGGCGGCCAGCACGGTGTAGACGCGCAGGCGGGAGTCCATGCCGATGCTGCGGTTGCGTTCGTCCACGATGGCGTCGCGTACGGCATGGACGGCAAAGTCCTGGAGGATGAGTCCTGCGTTTTCCACGGAGCACGCCTGGCTCTGCATGCTTTGGACCATGAGGCGGCAGGCCTGCTCGAGCCAGCGCTGGGTGGGGAGCACCGAGCAGATGTCCGGGTGGTGGTCGGTAAACCACATCTGGAAAGGAAGGTGCGGTGCCTGTGCCCCGAAGGAGATGACTCCCGAGAGCTGGAGATCGGCGCAGGGGGTGAACCCGTCGTATTCCCGCATTGTTTTGCAGGTGGGCCAGGAGGCGGTGTCCGCGAGCGTGCGGATTTTCGGCTCGTGACCTCGCAGGAGGTCTTGGGGGTCGTGGACGAACACCGGGCCTGCGGCATGGAGGGCGTACACCACAGCCACGCGGCTGGGGCCGGAAAAGCGGCAGAGACCGGCGTGCAAACCATCGAAGATGTGGGAGAGGCTTTTGCGAAAGAGGAGATCCGTGCTCATGAAGGGCTCCTAGGTCCGAGGAAGTGGCTTGCGTTTTTTGGCAGCGCCCCTACGAAGTGGAGCAGTACGCTGTTTCGTTTCCCTTGGGCAAGGGGCTCGAGGGGATTTGCCCGCAACCATGCATCACGCGGAGGTCAGGCATGCATGAGGTTTTTTTCGAGCGCGTCATTACGGATTATTTGACTGGCGCGAGCATCCAGGATTCCACCTACGAAGACCTGCGTCAGGGACTGGCGCGCATGCTTGTGGAGGAAAAGGGCTATCCGCGCCATCTGTTGCGGCCCAAATACCCTGTGCGCGCCGTGGTGGACGGCCGTGAGGAGCGGTTTGTGGTGGATATCGCCGCCTTTGCCGAGGACGGGACCCCGCTTCTGGCCTTGTTTTTTTGTCCTGGCGAGGTGGGGACCTTCGTGCGCGAAAGCGTTGCCGCAGCGCGGGTGCACCAACCCCAACCCTTTCCCGTGGTGCTGGTCACGGACTCCATGCGTATCCTGCTCGTGGCCGCCCAGGACGGCAGCACCCTGGGAGAAGGCTGGTACGCCGTGCCCCGTTGGGAGGAGCTGCCGGGCCTTGCGGCTGCCCATCCCTGTCCACCGCTGCCCCCGGAGCGCCTGGAAAAGGAGAGTCGCATCCTGGCGGCCTACACGGCCTTGGGCGGGGCGTGCTGCGGCGGGGCCTGCGAGCTGACGGAAACCTCTTCCTAGTCCAGACTCTTGGGCAGTTCCGCCCACTTCTCCGGCCGCAGTCCGGCGTGGGCCTCCAGGGCGCAGGTAAGCTCCCCCACACTGGGCGCCGCGGTGCCGATCTTGCCCACCACGATGCCGGCCGCCAGATTGGCCAGCATGGCGGCGGTGAGGAGGTCCGCGCCGGCGCCCACACCCAGGGCCAAGGTGGCGATAACCGTGTCTCCGGCGCCGGTGACGTCGAACACCTGTTGGGCCAGGGTGGGCACGTGGAAGACCCCTGCGCCGGGCACGAACACCGCCATGCCGTCCGCCCCCAAGGTGAGCACCAGGGTGGCAAGGCCGTAGCGCCGCAAAAGCTCTCGGCCCGCGGCCATGGCCGAGGCGGGATCGGTGATGGGGATGCCGGATCCCTCACTGGCCTCCTTGGTGTTGGGGGTCATACAATAGGCCTGGCGGTAGAGGGGGTAGTTGCAGCTCTTGGGGTCCAAAAACACCCGTGGGTGGGCGGCCAGCTCCTGGAGGAGCTCGGCGTGCACCGCGCCTTTGCCGTAGTCCGAGACCACCACAGCGGCGGCGTCCAGGTGTCTTTTCGCGCCCTCCCGCAGGAGCCGGGCGCTCGCCGCGGGCAGCGGCCCCGTGCTTTCGTGGTCGATGCGCAGCATCTGCTGATGGCCGGCCATGACCCGGGTCTTGCGGGTGGTCTCCCGCGCCGGGCAATCCACGAGACTGACGGCAAACCCGGCGCGGGTGCACAGGGCCTCCAGGCGCTCTCCGGCCTCGTCGGTGCCCCGGACGGCCACCAGGGTGGGCGCCCCGCCCAAGGCCGCCACATTGGCCGCCACGTTACCTGCTCCGCCGAGCTTCCACTCCTGTCGGGTGACCTGGACGACGGGTACCGGCGCTTCCGGCGAGATGCGGTGCACTTCGCCCCACTCGTAGTGGTCGAGCATGGCGTCGCCCACCACGAGCACCCGTGTGCCGCCAAGACGCGTCACGAGTTCCATCATTGGGGCATCTCCAATCCTTCCATCAAGGCCAAAAGCAGGGCCCGCTCCCGGGGGTTGCGGTAGGAAAAGACCACTTGGCCCCGCTTTTCATCGCCGCGTACCTGGATGGGGCAGGGGATGCGCTCGGCCATGCGCTGGTGCCAGGCCGCCATGTCCGCGGGCAGGGTCTTGGGCTGAGGCGGCGCGGGGGGGAAGCGCTTGACCAAGGACTCGGTCTGCCGCACCGTAAGCCCCCGCCGCACCACTTCCTGGGCCGCGGCGTGGATGAGCTCTTCGGTCTCCAGGGGGAGCAGGGCGCGGGCATGGCCTGCGGAGAGTCGGCCGTCCTCCACCATGTCTTGGACCGAGGCTGGGAGCTTGAGCAGGCGCAGGGCGTTGGCCACCGCGGGTCGGCTCTTGCCCACCTGGTCCGCCAAGTCTTCCTGGGTGAGGTTCAGGGTGACGCGCAGGGCCTCCAGGGCGCGGGCTTCTTCCATGGGCGAGAGGTCTTCCCGCTGCAGGTTTTCCACCAAGGCCACGGCCATGGCTTCGGTGTCGCTCATCTTCCGCACCAGGCAGGGGGCGGTGCACAGACCGGCCATCTGGCAGGCGCGGAAACGGCGTTCTCCGGCCACGATTTCGTAGCTGCCGTCGTCCATGGGCCGCACGGTGAGCGGCTGAATGACGCCTTGGGCTGCGATGGAGGCCGCCAGCTCTTTCAGGCCAGCGGGGTCGAAGTGCTGCCGCGGCTGATAGGGACTGGGCCGAAGCTGGTTGAGGGGGATTTCCTGCAAGCCTTCCTGAGGCTCGCTGGACGTGGTGCCCAAGAGGGCGTCGAGGCCGCGGCCAAGGCCGCGCGTGGTTCCAGTCATGGGATTTCCTCCAGAGATGTGCTGCACTTGAACTGAGCCAAGCGGAGAGTATGGGGTACTTTTCGGAGGACACGTCCTCCCAACCGACAACAATAGCGAGAGGGAAACATGGATCGAGCCAGTGCCATTCGATACCTTGTAGACGCCCAGGGCAACCGTCAGGGGGTGCTCATCGACGAGGCCTTGTGGCCGTATGTGGAGCGCGCCGTGTTGGCGGCCCTGGAGCGGTTGTGTCCGCAGGAACGGGTCATCCCGGAACCTTTGGCGGACTATGAGCTGTTGCAGAAAAATTGGGACTTTCGCTACCCCTTCTGCGAAGCCGTGGAGTGCGCTACCTGCGGCGCCGCGACGGAAAACTGGCGCCGGGACGAACCGCGCAAGTTCGTGCTGCGCGCCGCCAACCTGGGCGGACTGGTGGCCTACCAATGCCTGGCGTGCAAGAGCCGCATTACGCGCCGCCATTTCAAGGACAAGGTCTCCATCACGTGCTCGCCGCCGTGCCCGGAGCGCTGAGGCGCGGCAGGTCCAGAATCTCCTGGGCGAGCTGGAGATAGGCCTGGGTGCCCAGGGAGCGGATGTCGTAGAGGAGCGCCGGCTGCCCGTGGCTTGGAGCCTCGGAGAGGCGCACGTTGCGGGGGATGGTGGTGGTCAGGGTGAGGTCCCGGAAGTGCCCCCGCACTTCGTGTTCCACGTGAAACGACAGCTTGTTGCGCTTGTCGAACATGGTGAGCACGATGCCGAGGATCTCCAGTTGTGGGTTGAGCCGGCCGCGCACCCGTTCCACCGTGGCGAGGAGCCGTGCCATGCCCTCCAGAGCGTAGTATTCGGTCTGCAGGGGGATGAGGAGCCAGCGGGCCGCGCACAGGGCATTGAGGGTGAGGAGCCCCAGGGACGGCGGGCAGTCCAGGAGCACGAAGGCGTAGTCCTGCTGCACGGCCTCCACCACCTGGGTGAGGACGCTCTCGCGGCGCTCCATGTCGATGAGTTCGATCTCTGCCCCGGCCAGATCCGGTGTGGCCGGGAGCACGTGGAGGTAGTCCATTGCCGTGGTGCGGATGGCCGACGCGGCGCTTTGGGGCGTTCCCAGGACGGTGTAGAGGTTGGTACGGCATTGCCGCGGATCGATTCCCACACCGCTGGTGGCGTTGCCTTGAGGGTCACAGTCAATGAGGAGCGTCCGCCGCTCCATGGCCGCAAAGGAGGCCGCAAGGTTGACGGCGGTGGTGGTTTTGCCCACCCCGCCTTTTTGGTTGGCAATGGCAATGACGTGCGCCATGTCCCCTCCTGGGCTTAGACGTTGTGGTAGCTCCGGTACCACTCCACAAAGCGCTGGATTCCCACCTCGATGGGGGTGGATGGCCGAAACCCGGTATCGCGCATCAGGTCGTCCACGTCGGCGTAGGTGGCGGGCACGTCTCCGGGCTGGATGTCCATGTAGTTGCGGACGGCCTTTTTGCCCAGGGTCTCTTCGAGCACCTGGATGAAGTATTCCAGCTCCACGGTGTTGTTGTTGCCGATGTTGTAGATGCGGTATGGGGCCGGTGACGAGCTGGGGTCCGGATGGTCGCCGCTCCATTGGGGGTTGGGTTCGGGGATGCGCTGCATGACCCGCCATACCCCTTCGATGATGTCGTCGATGTAGGTGAAATCCCGCCGCATCTTGCCGTGGTTGAAGACCGTGATGGGCTCACCGTTCAAAATGGCCTTGGTGAAGAGAAACAGGGCCATGTCCGGCCGACCCCAGGGGCCGTACACCGTAAAGAATCGCAGGCCGGTGCTGGGGATGCGGTAGAGGTGGCTGTAGGTGTGGGCCATGAGCTCTCCGGCCTTTTTGGTGGCGGCGTAGAGGCTCACGGGATGGTCGACGTTGTGGTGCACGGAAAAGGGCATGGCGGTGTTGAGGCCGTAGACCGAGCTCGACGAGGCGTACACCAAATGCTCCACCGGATAGTGGCGACAGCATTCGAGCAGATGGGCGAAGCCCACCAGGTTGGTCTCTACGTAGGCCTCGGGATTGGTGAGGGAATAGCGGACTCCGGCCTGGGCCGCCAGGTTGACCACGTGGGTAAAGCCCGCCTCGGCAAAGAGTGCCCGCAGGGCCGCCTTGTCCGCCAGGTCCGCCTGGACGAAACGAAATCCCGGCCCGTGCAGTTGCGCCAGACGGGCCTTTTTGAGGTCCACGCTGTAGTAGTCGTTGAGATTGTCGAGCCCCACCACCTCGGCACCTTCGGCCAGCAGACGGCGGCTGAGATGAAAACCGATGAAACCAGCAGCGCCAGTCACGAGAACGCGCATGTCAACTCCTTGAAGAAAAATGGGATGGCGTCCTGTAGCCCAAGGCGTTGGAGTCGTCTAGAGATGGACGCGGCGCGGAAAGCGTGGCTTCGTGCCCCATGGGAATGATGCCTGCCCTTCAGCGAAGGCTGGAAAATTGTTTCACGTGAAACAATGGAGGCGTGTTTGGCGTTGGCCCCTCCACGCTATGCCCTTGGTGCGCGGGCCGGTGTCGACTCCAGTCCCCGTATTTGGAAGGGCGGCGCCTCTGGGGGGCCTTGGTGTGGACAGCAACGTGATCGGAGTCCACCGCACGCCCTGCGGACGTGGACGTCATGCCACTTCCCAGCCCACGATCTGGCGTCTTGCCGTGCTGAACTCCACGCCCACTTCGATGACGGTGACGTCCGGGGCGCGGTATTTGGCGGCGTAGTCTTTCTTCTTGAGCTGGGCGAGGGCCGCGCCGGTGGGTGCTTCGCCATCCACCACTTTGAATTCGAACACCCAGACGGTGTTTTCGTAGCGTACGGCCAGGTCGCAGCGGCCGTGGGAACTTACGTCCTCGGGGATGATGGAAAGCCCCAGGGAGGCCAGGTGGCTGTAGAAGACGCTGGCAAAATAGCCCTCGTATTGAGCGATGGGGCTTTTGCGGTACCAATCCGTCGGGATGCTTGCGAAAAGGCGGTGGAAATGGCCGTGCACGGCCTCGGTATCCCCTTGGGCCAGCCAGTCGTAGAGGTCGAGTCCCGCTTCCCGCACCCGGGTGGGCGCAGGCAGCCAGGCGGTGAGCAGGGCCTCGTTGAGGGCGGTGCGGACTTCGTGGTTGGGCACCCCAAGAAAGTACGCCGGCCCGGCGGGGGTGGGGCGGGAAGACTGGATGGTGAGATATCCGGTCTGCCAGAGCAGGGCCTCGGGTTCGATGCGGTCCACGTCGAAGGCCGAAAGCAGGGCTTCGCTGGCATAGAGGCGCTCGAGACGCGGGGTGAAGAACTGATGCCGCATGAGCCACTCCACGAGGAAGGTGGGGGTGGCGGTCTCGAACCACCAGGAGCGGAACTGGCGTTCCGCCAGAAGAAGGAGCACGTCGAACGGATTGTAGACGCTCGCTTCGCTTCCCCAGTGGTAGCCGTTGTACCAGGCGCGCACCATGTTTCGGTCCAATGGACGCCCGTCCTGGGCGGCCGCAGCAAACTCCGGGGCGAAGACCGTGTCCAGGTCCGTCTCGGTGTAGCCGCAGATGGTGGCATATTGAGGGGACAGGGTAATGTCCCGCAGGTTGTTGAGCCCGGAAAAGAGGCTCACCTTGCTGAACTTGGAGACCCCGGTGAGGAAGACGAAGCGCAGGTCCGCGTCCCGGCCCTTGAGCACGGAGTAGAGGTTGCGCAGCCCCTCGCGCATGGCCCGCGCCGTGTCCGGATCGGTGAGATTGTCGAGGATGGGCTTGTCGTACTCGTCGATGAGCACCACGGTTTGGCGTTGGTGTTTCTCCGCTGCGCGGGTGATGAGTTGGCCGAAGCTGCCGGAGATGTCGTCCAGGTCATCGAGCGCCACCTGGAGACGCTCGGCGTTTTCGCGCAGGATGCCGCGGATGCGGCGGTCCAAATCCGCACGGCGTTCCAATCGGCCCTCGGCAAAGCTGATGCGCACCACCGGATGGCGCCGTTCCCAATCCCAATGATTTTCCAGGTACAGCCCGGTGAAGAGCGCGCGGTTTGCCGCAAAGGCCTCGGCCAAGGTATCGAGAAACAGGGATTTGCCGAAACGCCGGGGGCGGGAGAGAAAGTAGTATCCGCCGTCTTCGGCGAGCCGCGCCACGAAGGGGGTTTTATCTACGTAGTAGCAGTTTTCTTCGCGGATCTTGGCGAAGGTCTGGATGCCGATGGGCAGTTTTTTGCG
>NZ_JCANTW010000003.1:0-29790 GCF_059568695.1 Thermodesulfomicrobium thermophilum DSM 16697
GGGCCCATTCCGGGAAGTGTCTCCAGCTGCGCCTGGCTTGCCGTATTGATGTCAATCTTCTCTGCAGCCATGGCCGCTCCACCGAACATCAAGACGAACACCAGAAATGCCACCCGAATCCACGAATACATACAGGACCTCCTTGAAAAACAGATGTTTTTTCTCCACAAAAGGGATTCCGATCTTCTTTCCAGAAAAGATCCTGTTGTTGTCAAGGGGCCATAATGACACATGGTGCCGGACGACAATATGCGCCACGATGTGGACACGCGTCTGTTACCGGACAATGATATTGATACCCCTGGATTGAACAATACCAAGGTCACCCTCTTGAAGACCCAAGGTGGCGTGTTCTTGAACGCGAAGGATGCACGGCGCGTTTTTGCGGGCCTACAGGCAGTGACCGAAGCGGCCGCGGTGCGGAAGGCGGCTGCAGATCTCGGTTGGAGCTCCCGAAACGCCCCGAGTGCAACATCGCTATGGCGTTGGTGGATGGTGGGGGGCTTGCCCCCGGTGTCACGGGAAAATCCTCGGAAAAATCGTTGGCCGCAGGGGCAAAAGAATGGAGTCTCCTCCCCTACGGTAGAGTCTTCGTGCACAGGCATCCCGGAACCCACTGAGAGGCACATCCCCACCGGGGGACCTCCCCCGGGCTTTGGGAGAGGCCGCCATTGGGGGAAGTGATATTGGGCCCCCAAGCACCCCCCAAAGGGGGCATGTTCACTGTCTGTGTGCACGTCCTGCAAATTTTGCTGCAAATTTTCCTTGACACCCGCGGTCTCTCCCCATAGAGAGGCTCCCGCTTCGGGCGATTAACTCAGTGGTTAGAGTGCCATCTTCACACGGTGGAAGTCATAGGTTCAAATCCTATATCGCCCACCACCGCCTCCAAGCCCTTCCTCTGGAAGGGCTTTTTTACACCCAGAAAAGCCCCCAACCCCTCGCTGTGGACGATACCGCCCCCATGCTCTCCCCCTCCGCCTCCGACTACTGCCTGCTCGACAGCGGCCACGGCCGTAAGCTGGAGCGCTTCGGCCCGGTGATCCTCGATCGCCCCTGCGGCCAGGCGGTCTGGCGGCCCCAACACCCCGAAAGATGGAAAAAGGCCACCGCCAGCTTCGATCGCCAAGGGGGCCTGCGCTGGCACGGCCGCGAACGCCTCCCGGAGGATTGGGTCATCGAAGCCGCCGGGGTGCGCATGCGCCTTGCCGCCACCGATTTCGGGCACCTGGGGATCTTTCCCGAGACCATCCCGCTGTGGCGGTGGCTCTTGGAAAATCTTGCCCCCGGCATGCAGTTTCTCAATCTCTTTGCCTATTCCGGCGGAGCGAGCCTGGCTGCGGCCAAGGCGGGAGCGGCGGTCTGTCACTTGGACGCCTCCCGCGGCATGGTGGGGTGGGCGCGGGAAAACGCCGTCCTCAACGACCTGGCCGAAGCGCCCATCCGTTGGATCGTGGACGACGCCCAGGCGTTCCTGCGTCGGGAGATCCGCCGGGGCCGACGCTACGACGCGGTCCTGCTGGATCCGCCCTCCTTCGGCCGCGGCCGGCGCGGCGAGCTCTACAAGATCGAACGCGACGTGCAGCGCACTTTGGAGCTGGTGGCCCAGGTGCTCTCGCCTTCGGCCCGGTTCGTGGTGCTCACCTCCCACACCCCGGGCTTCACCCCCCAGGTGCTCCAAAACCTCATGACGCAAAGTTTTCCCACGGACCGCACCGAAGGCGATGAAATGCGCATCGAGGCGCCCGACACCCTGCCCCTTCCGTGCGGCAGCTGGGCCCGGGCCTGGCTTGCCACGCCCTAAACGACAAGCTTCCAGACCACGGCAGTGGCAGCACACCCAAAGGACGCCGCCACCACCAACCGCTCCAGTTCCTCGAGCCGCTCCACGGTCCACGGCACCCCTGCCGGGCCGAGGCGCGGCTTGCGCTTGACCTGCCCTGCATAACGGTCCTCCCCGCCCATGCCAGCCCCGATGGCGGCAGCCGCCGCGGCCATGGGCCAGCCCGCGTTGGGGCTCTCCAGGGCGCGGGCCTGCCGGGCGACACTCCACAAAGAAATCCTGCGGCCCCAGATCCAGGCGACTCCCGCCATGGCCCAGGCCGTCAACCGGGCAGGGAGATAGGCGGCAAGATCGTCCATCCGCGCCGCGCACTTGCCCAAACGCTCAAAACGCGGGGTACGGTAGCCCCACATGGAATCCAGGGTGGAGACGGCCTTGTAGGCCCAAAGCCCAGGCACACCGCCGACAGTCAGCCAAAAAAGCGGAGCCACGAAGCCATCGGTGGTGTTTTCCGCCAGGGTTTCCGCAAGCCCCCGGGCCACGCCAGCTTCGTCCAAATGCGCCGTCTCCCGGCTCACCAAAAAGGCCAAAAGACGGCGCGCCGTGTCCACATCGCCGCAAGCCAGCGCCCGGCGCACCCGCCGCGCCTCCCGCACCAGGCTCCCCAAGGCGAGGCCCGCAAAACCCAAATAGAGGGCGAACGCCTTGCCCACCCACGGCAGGGAGATCAACGCGTGCGCCCCGAGCGCCGCCCCGGCCGCCACGACAACCGTGACCAGGGCCCCGCGCGCAAGGGGCGACCTCTGGGCCCAAGGCTCCAGCCGCGCCGCCAGGGCGCCCACGGCGCGCACGGGATGCGGCCAGGCCGGAGGATCCCCGACGATCCAATCCAGGGCCACACAGACAGCGAGCAGCAGTGCCTCGCTCATGCCACCGAATCCAAGACCCCCACCTGGCGCAAGCCCTCGTACAAGAGCACCGAGGCCGCGTTGGCCACGTTGATGCTGCGCACCTTGCCCCAAATGGGGATACGCACCACGGGGCGGCCCTGGATGATCTGTTCCGGCAGCCCCCGGGTCTCGGGCCCGAGGACGATGCCGTCGTCAGGCTGAAAGGCGAATCGGTGGTACGGGGTGCCGCCGCGGGCGCTGGAACACACCAAACGGCCACCGTCCCAGCCCGCAAGAAAAGCGTCCCACGACGGCCACACCCGCAGCGGCACGTGCGGCCAGTAGTCGAGCCCGGCACGGCGAAGATACCGGTCTTCGAGACTAAAGCCCAGCGGCTCCACCAGGTTGAGGACCGTTTGCGTGGCGGCGCACAGGCGGGCGATGGTGCCGGTATTGGGGGGGATTTCCGGCTCGAAGAGAACAATTTGCATGGCGCATCCTCTTGCACTAGGGAGACGAACGCGGGGGGCACCTTGGTCGTGCCCCGCATATCCGTCAAGCACAAGGAGCAGGCATGCATCTTCTCGTCACGGGCGGCTGCGGCTTCATCGGCACCAACTTCATCCTCCACCTTCTGGAGACCGATCCCGCAGTCCGCATCACCAATATCGACAAGCTCACCTATGCCGGCAACCGCGGCAACCTTGCCCACCTGGAAGGAGACGGCTCGCGCTACGCCTTCGTCCATGGCGACATCGCCGACGCGGCCTTGGTGGAGCGGCTCCTTGCCGAGCGCGCCATCGATGCGGTGGTGCACTTTGCCGCGGAATCCCATGTGGACCGCTCCATTACCGACAGCGCCCCGTTCATCCATACCAACGTGGTCGGGACGCATACCCTGCTCGAGGCGGCACGCAAGGCGGGGGTGCAGCGCTTCGTGCACGTCTCCACCGACGAGGTGTACGGTTCCTTGGGGCCCCAGGATCCGGCCTTCACGGAAGAGACGCCGCTGGCGCCCAACTCGCCCTATTCGGCATCCAAGGCGGCATCGGACATGCTCGCCCGGGCCTATTTCCACACCTACGGCCTGCCGGTGATCATCACCCGCTGCTCCAACAACTACGGTCCCTACCAGTTCCCCGAAAAGCTCATCCCCCTCACCTACCTGCGGGCGACCCGAGGCGAGCCGGTACCCGTGTACGGCGACGGCAGTAATGTCCGGGACTGGATCTACGTCCTCGACCATTGCCGGGGGGTGGAGGCCGCCTTGCGCCGGGGAGAGCCCGGCACGGTGTACAACTTCGGCGGCGACGCCGAGCGCACCAACCTGGAGACCGTACACACCATCCTCGACGCCGTGGGCGCCCCCCGCAGCCTGGTGCGCTTCGTCACGGACCGCCCCGGCCACGACCGGCGCTACGCCATGAACAGCTCCCGAGCCAAAAAGGAGCTGGGCTGGCGGCCGGAGACGGATTTCACCACCGGCATCACCCAGACCATCCGCTGGTACCAGGCGCACACCGCCTGGCTCGACGACGTGCAAAGCGGCGCCTACCGCCAATTCATGGAAAAATGGTATGCCAAGGAGCGCGGAGTATGAACACGGCAATGGTCTTCGGCGGCCGCACCGGCCTGTTGGGGCAAGCCCTGTGCGCGGCCCTCACCCAGGCCGGGTGGCAGGTCGTGCCCATCGGACGCACGGATGTGGACCTGTGGGACGTCGACGCCCTGCGCGCCCTCGTTGCGCAAGTACAGCCGCAGGTGGTGTTCAACGCCATCGCCTACACCGCCGTGGACCGAGCCGAAGACGAGCCCCAAGAAGCCTGGCGGGTCAACGCCCTGTTCCCGCGCCTCTTGGGCCAGGCCGCGGGCGCGGCGCACCTGGTGCACTACAGCACGGACTACGTCTTCGACGGCCGCGCCACCCGGCCGTACACCCCCACCGACCCCGTCAACCCCCAATGCGTCTACGGCCGCACGAAGCTGGAAGGCGAGACGGAACTCACCCGCCTGGGACTTGCGCGCCTGACCATCGTGCGTACGGCCTGGCTCTTCGGCCCAGGACGCATGAATTTCGTCGCCCGCATCCTGGAACTCGCCCGCAGCCGTCCGGAACTCACCATTGTCCATGATCAGGTGGGCAGTCCCACCTTCACCCCGGATCTCGCCGCAGCGAGCCTGGCCCTGGTGCAGGCTGGGGCCACAGGGACCTTCCACGCGGTCAACGCCGGACAAGCCTCGTGGTGTGAACTCGCCGCGGAAGCCGTGCATGTTGCCGGCATTGCGTGTCCGGTGCGGCCCATCACCTCGGCGGAGTATCCCCAAAAGGCCGCCCGGCCCGCCTACTCGGTCCTCGACACGGCGAACCTCACGGCGGCCACGGGCATGACTCCCCGCTCCTGGGCCCTGGCGCTTCGCGAATACATCCGCGCCCTGCGTTGACTTGTCCGCCGAACGATTTATCCCCAAAAGACATTACGTTGAAGGAGAATCTCCCATGGAAGAACGCATGGAAGAACAGCACACCCCAGAAACCACACCGCAAGCGCCCGAAAAGGAGGCCCCCAGCGTGGAAGAACGCCTGGAAGCGGCGCTGCAGGAAATCGAGGCGCTACGCACCGACAACCTGCGCATCCTTGCCGATAGCGAGAATTTCAAAAAACGCCTCACTCGGGAAAAAGAAGAACAGTGCAAGTTCGCTGTGGCCGGGTTGGTGGAAGAACTCCTCGTGGTCCTGGACAACCTGGAGCTGGCCCTTTCCCATTGCAGCGGCAACGAGGCGTGCAAGGACCTCTTCACCGGCGTGGACATGACCCGCAACGCCATGCTGGAAGTGCTGCGCCGCCACGGACTCACCCCCATCGAGGTCCAGGAAGGCGCGGACTTCGATCCCGCCCTGCATGAAGCCTTGGGGCACGAAGCCCGGGCAGACCTCAAGCCCGGCACCGTGGCCCGCGTGCTCCAAAACGGCTATCTCCTCAAGGAACGGCTCCTGCGACCCGCCAAAGTCATGGTGACCAGCACCCCGGAGCAGGCATGAGCACCCAGACCGTGGCCATCCTCGGCGCCAGTCCCAAGCCGGAGCGCTATTCCCACAAGGCCCTCAAAGCCCTCATGGAGCACGGGCACGACGTCATCCCCGTGCACCCCGCCCGGGCGGACATCGACGGCATCCCCACAGCCCGCAGCCTTGGCGAAATCCCCCGGCCCGTGGACACCCTCACCGTGTACGTGAGCCCCAAGCACAGCCTGCCACTTGCCGAAGCCATCATCCGGCTGCGGCCGGGCCGGGTCATCCTCAATCCCGGCACCGAGTCCCCGGAGCTGGAAGCACGCCTCAGCGAGGCCGGCATCGCCTGGCAGCACGCCTGCACCCTCGTACTCCTCTCCACAGGGCAATTCTAAAAAAGCCCCCCTGAAAAACGACTGCGGCCGCCCCAAGGCGGCCGCAGTCGTTGGATGCGGGGAAGCATTTATTCGTGCGTATGATCGTCATGGGCCGGCACGCCATCATGGGTGTGCTCGTGCTCATGATCATGCGGATGACTGTGCACCACGTCCCCGTGCCGATGTTCATGCTCATGCTGGACGACCTTGGTCACCGTCGCCGCTCCTGTCCCACGTCCACAACCACAACCTTTACACATAGTCGGAGCCTCCTGAAAAAAGGTCTCTGCCATATACGACATGTTCCTTCTCTAACCGCTCCCTGCCAAAAGACAAGCCCAGTTTCCTCAAGCCGCGGCGATCGTTCTCCCACCTTGGGTTTGACACTTCCGCCGCCACGCTCTAGCTCCCCCAGGCCATGGCACCAATCCCTGCATGGATCCACCACTACACGCCCCGGGCCGCCAGCCGCACCCGCATCATGACTGCGGCCTGTTTTTGGTCTGCGGTGGGAATTTTTCTTATCAGCAAAGGCGGGCTGCTGCTGCGCCCGCAACCCTGGCCCGCCATCGCAGGCACGGCCGTCGCCGGACTGGGCTTGGGGCTTGCCAAAAGCCGCCTGGTCTTCGACCGCACCGCCCGCGCCGTGGTAGCGCATATTCGCCGCAAGCCGGAACCCGCCTGCCTGGGCGGCCTGTTTTCCATACGCAATTGGGGGCTCATCGTGGCCATGATGGTCCTGGGACGAGTGCTTGGCGCCTCCCCGCTACCGCTGGAGGTCCGCGCCGGCGTCTTCCTGGTGGTGGGCTGCGGGCTACTCACCTCCAGCCGCATCATGTGGCGGGCATGGCGCGCCACACCGGCCACGAACCTTGGGGACCTGCGACGCTAGCGGTCATCCCCAGGGCGCGCAGATGCGCATCCAACCGCTCCCATGCAAACCCCACGTGCGCCACGGCGTGGGCGTCATCGCCGTAGGCCAGGGCGATGCCCATGTCCCGTGCGGCTTCCAGCACCGGGGTGCACGGATAGATCTCTGCCGCCCCCTTGCGCCAGGCCGCCACATTGGCATCGAGTACCAGCCCCAAGTCGCGCACGGCCTCCAAATTCCGCCGCACCCGCGCCCAGACTTCAGGACGAACAAGAGTCTCCTCCCCGTGGGGATCAAAGATGCGGATGATGTCGAAATGCCCGACCACCTCGGGACGAACGCTCTTGAGCAGCGTAAGCTGGGCATCGAAGTAGGCCAGGTAGAGGTCCACCAACCCGCCGGCCGCGGCCTGGGCCTGGGCGTAACTTTCCGGGGAAGCATCGAAACACACCCCAGCGACGTGGTGCACCGAGCCCACCACCATGTCCAAGGCGTAGAGATGCCGCAACTGGGCAATCCACGGTCCCGCGTGCTCGTACCACTCGGTCTCCATGCCCACGAGGATCTCCATCCTGCCGGCATACTCGGCCCGCAATTGCCGCGCCTTCTGAACGTAGGCGGCAAACCGCCCTGCCATCCACGCCGCGTCCCGGCCCAAGGCCACCTCGTCGGCATACCGCCAACGGTTGGAAAGCGGCGGCATATGTTCGGTCAACGCCACCAAGGAAAACCCCTGCCGGGCATAGGCGGCCGCCAGATCGTCCAGGCTGTCTTGGGCGTGATCACAAAAATCCCGGCTGTGGCCGCCATGAAGGCATGCACGCATGAGCTACTCCTTGTCTGCGTCAATTTTTTGGGGGCTCGTGCCCATCTCCACGCGGTTGCGGCCACGATGCTTGGCCCGATAGAGGAGCTGGTCGGCGCAGGCCAGATGCCGCTCCAGACTCTGGCCCGGCAGGCTGCATACGCCGACACTCACGGTCACCGGCACGGAACCGCCGGAGACCACCACCGGTGTTGCTGCCAACTCCGCCCGGAAGGCCTCCACGCGGGCAGCCACGTCCGCCACGCCGACAAACAGCACGGCAAACTCCTCGCCGCCGAGACGGGCGGGCAAGGCCTGCTCCCCAAAATGGCGCTGCAGCATAGCGCCAAGATGACGCAACACCGTGTCCCCGGCCTCATGGCCATACTGGTCGTTGACGCGTTTGAAGTGATCGAGATCCAGCATGGCCACGTATACCGGCTCCTGCCGCTCCTGGGCCTCTGCCAATGCCTGCGCACCGTGCTCAAAGAAAAAGCGCCGGTTGGCCAGACCCGTGAGCATGTCCTTTTCGGAGAGGTCGCGGATGGTGCGGATGTATTCGAGAAGGTCCAAGTTCTGGGTGATGCGGCAATAGAGCTCTTCGGCGGAAAACGGCTTGTGGAGAAAATCGTTGGCCCCACTTTTGAGGAAGCGTGCGGAAAGGTCCTTTTGTTCGTGTCCGGAGATCCCAATGATGGCGAGCTCTTCCTTGGGAAAGAGCCTCCGGGCCGCCTGGACCAGACGCACGCCATTCATCTGCGGCATTTCGTAGTCCGTGATCACCAGCCGCACGTTGGGGTGCTCGGCCAAAAGGCGCAGCCCCTCGCTGCCGTCTGTCGCCTCCAGCACGGTAAAGCAGTGCACCGCAAGCATCTCCGCCAGCATGTGCCGCACGGTCGCCGAGTCGTCGACCACGAGCACCGCGATCTCCCGGTTACGCAAGATACGCCGCACCAAGCGCACCGCGTACTCCAAGCTCTCCGCTCCTTCTTTGACGATATAGTCCACGATGTGCTGAGCCCACAAACGCGAGCGCGTCTGCTCCGAGCAGTCCCCGGCAAAAACGATGGTCGGGATATGGTGCGCCAAGGCGAGATCCACCACTTCTCCGCCCGGAGCATCGGGGAGATTGAGATCGAGCAGGGCCACGTCGAACCGATGCTCTGCCATGGCGGTCCGGGCCGCACGCAGGTTCGCGGCCGCCACCACCTCGGCGTCCACCTCCTCAGCGAGTCGCCGTCTGACCACCTGAAGAAACATGGGGCTGTCATCCACCACCAAAACCGAGGCCCTTTGCATGCCGCCACTCCATCTTCGGGTTGCCGGGAAAAACCTCTGCCAGTATTGACCTGGACGTATCCTCTAACCCAAGGAGCGCACAGCAGCAATGCATATCGTCCTCATGGCGCATGGGCATTTCGCCCACACCCCGCTCGAAGAAGCAGCCCTGGCCCGGGCAGACCGCATCATCGCCGCAGACGGCGGCGCCCGGCACGTACTCATGGCCGGACGCATCCCACATTTGGTGGTGGGAGACATGGACTCCATTGCCACCGAGACCATGGAAGCGCTGCGCGCCCAAAGCGTGCCCATGCACATCCATCCCCGTCACAAAGATGAGACCGATCTGGAACTTGCCCTCCGCGCCGCGGACTCGGCAACGGAGATCACCATCCTCGGGGCCCTGGGTGGACGCCGGGATCACGAATGGGCCAACATGCTGCTGCTCGCCCAGGCCCCGTGCCCGGCCCGCATCCTCCACCAGGCGTGCAGCATCTTCCTCGTGGACAATCGCCGCCCCCAGCTCACCCTCCAGACCATGCCCGGAGATACCGTAAGTCTCGTTCCTCTGACGGACGCCCACGGCGTGACCCTCACGGGGCTGGCCTATCCCCTCTCTCAGGCCACGCTCCCCCTGGGAAGCCCCCGAGGGGTGAGCAACGTGGCCCGAGGGACCTGCGCCACCATCTCCTTGACGAGCGGCCGCATACTCGTCATGCACCTCTCCCGCACCTCTTCTCGGTGAGGTTGTCATGCCCCAACGCCATTGGTTGAGCTTTTTTTGGGAGTCCTTCGTCGGCACGATTCTCGGTCTGGGGATCGCCTTTTGGCTGGGATACCAGGCCGGCGGTCTGCCGGAGGCCGTGGCCTATCTCGTGACCACGACGCTGCTGGCCTGCCTGGAAACCTCGGTGTCTTTGGACAACGCCGTGGTCAACGCCGCGGTATTGCGGGTCATGCGGCCGGTGTGGCGGGTAGTGTTCCTCACTGCAGGCATCGCCGTGGCCGTATTCGGCATGCGCATCCTCTTTCCCATCCTCATCACCTCGGTGGTGGGGCACGTGCCCCTGGTCGACGCTTGGACCATCGCCACTACCCAGCCCGAGCGCTATCAGGCCCTCATGGAGGAAAGCCACGTGCGCGTCATGGGATTTGGCGGCATGTTCCTCCTCATGGTGGCCCTCACCTACTTTCTCAATGAAAACAAAAAGACCCACTGGATCGCCTGGGTGGAACAACTGCTCGCGCGCGCCGGCAGCGTAGAGAACGCCGCCGCGTCCCTGGCCATCGGCCTGGTCCTAGCCGTAACCTTGGTCCTGCCCGCGAACGACAAATACCCCTTTCTCGTGAGCGCCCTGGCGGGGTTTGCCGTGCACGCCCTCATCGACATACTCAAGCACCTGGTGGGCGGCAGCGACATCCTCGAGGCTGCGGCCAAAAACGGCCTCATCGGCTTCGTGTACCTGGAGATTCTGGATAGCAGCTTTTCTTTTGACGGCGTGGTGGCGGCCTTTGCCATCACCAACAAGTTCTGGCTCATCGCCCTGGGGCTGGGCATCGGCGCCCTCTTCGTACGCTCCATGACCGTCTATCTCGTGGACCGGGGGACGCTGGAAGAATTTGTGTATCTGGAGCCTGCGGCCTTCTGGGCCATCGTCTTTTTGGTGGTGGTGATGTTTGCCTCCGCCGCAGGCCATCATCTGCCCGGAGGCGAAGTGTCCACTGCCCTGGCCAGCCTGGCCATTCTCGCTGCCGGTGCCATTTCCAGCATCAAGGCCACGCGCCGGCCATGAACGCTCGGCTGCTGCAGCTTGCCATCTTCGCCCAGGTCTCGGCCTGCTTCACGTCCATCTATCTGGTGCAGCCCGTGCTCCCCATCCTGCAGGCAGAGTTCGGCGTTTCCCTCACCCAGGCATCCCAAAGCGTCTCCATGGTCATCCTGGGAGTGGCGCTGTCCACTCTGGTCTTCGGCCGCCTGGCCGACTCCCTGCCCATCAGGCCGCTCATCACCTTGGGGTGCGTCTTCGTCGCCGGGTCCGGTCTTGCCTGCGCTGCGGTGCATTCCATGCCGCTCTTTCTCGCCCTGCGCTTTCTCCAAGGGCTGTTCATCCCGGCGCTCACCACCTGCCTTGCCGCCTATCTCGCCCGGACGCTTCCGGTGGAGCGCCTCAATACCGTCATGGGCGCCTACGTGGCCGCCACGGTGGCCGGAGGCTTGGGCGGCCGTCTTCTGGGCGGCTGGATCCATCCGCCCCTGCATTGGCGCTATGCCTTCGTAACGTCCGCACTGCTCGTCTTCGTGACCACCGCCGCGGCCCTCATGGTTTTGCCGCCGGAAAAACGCACGAAGGCCCACACGGCTTCCGGGCCCGGATACCGTGAGCTTGCGACCTCCTCCCGGCTGCTGCCGCTCTTTCTCGTAGGCTTCGGCTCCCTTTTCATCTACGGCGCCACCTTCAACTATCTCCCCTACTACCTGGCGGCCCCGCCGTTTTCCGCATCCACCAACACCATCACCACCGTCTATTTCACGTACCTCATCGGCGTGGTGGTGGCCCCGGCCTCCGGGCGCATCAGTAACCGCCGCGGCAATGGCTTCACCATGCTCGTTGGCCTCGGGCTCATGGGCCTTGGCCTTGGCATCTCCCGCGCCCCATGGATGGCGGCAGTGGTTTTGGGACTCAGCTTGCTGTGCGCCGGCTTTTTCGCCGTGCACACCGCGGCGGTAGGGGCCATGAACCGCAGCCTCACCGAAAGCCGCGGCCGGGCCAATTCCTTGTACATCCTCTGGTATTACCTGGGAGGAAGCTGCGGCATCACCGTCATGGGCTGGGCGTGGCAGCACGCGGCCTGGGACGGTGTGCTGGCCGTGGGCTTTGCCATGCTCCTCGCCCTCGCGGCAGTGGCGCTCTGGGAAAAACGCCTGGAGCGGACAGGACACCTGTAACCGTCCCGACACCTTCCCGTCGCCAAGTCACCACCTGTCCGCGGCATCCTCGGCGCACCCAACGCCAAGGAGGCTTGCGTGCGCCACGTGTCTTTTCCTGTCCGTCTCACCCTCTTGGTCGGCCGGAACACCCCACTTCCCGCAACACGCCGCATAAATTTATTCATTTTTGTAAAAAAATATCCGTCTCCAGCATCGCTCCTGACGCCACCGATACCTTCACCTCCTGGCACTCGCTTTGCTTTGCCGTGGACATGGATGCCAACCAAGACCTCGATGTGCTTCTGCGCATCGCCACCCACATCGACCAGGCCATGGATCTGGGAAACACCCTGGAGGCGGTCCTGGAAACCCTGGCGACCACCTTGGGGCTTTTGCGTATCACCATCACCCTCTACGATGAGCGCACGCGCCGTCTCGCCATTTCCCGATCCCACGGGCTCACCCCAGAAGAACGCCAACGGGGCATCTACCGCCTCGACGAAGGCGTTACCGGCGCCATCTTTCGCCAGCGCCAAGCCTTCGTGGTACCGGACATCACCACCGAACCGCTGTTTTTAGACAAGACCGGATCCCGGCGGCCCCAGGACATCCCTCTCGCCTTCATTGGAGTCCCCATCCTTCTGCATGGCGAGCCCATAGGAGTCCTGAGTGCTGACCGAGCCTACCCCGACCCGGAACGCCTGGAGGCCGACGCCCGCACCCTTTCCATCGTCGCCACCCTCCTTTCCCGCATCCTTGCTCTTCACAAAAATGTACAAAAAAAGCTCCACACTCTCGAGCAAGAAAATCTCCGGCTGCGCTCTCAACTGTCCCGAGAAATCGGAGGTCCAAGCCTCATCGGCAAGAGCTCCCGTCTGCGTGAGGTCGAAGACATGATCGAGCGCGTATCCCCCACGCGGGCCACAGTGCTCCTCTTAGGAGAATCCGGCACGGGAAAAACCCTCGTGGCGCGCATCATCCATGATCTCTCGGATCGAGCCCAACGGCCGTTCGTCAAGGTGAATTGCGCCGCCATCCCGGAGAACCTCTTGGAATCGGAACTCTTCGGGCACGAGAAAGGGGCTTTTACCGGCGCCACGGCATCCCGGCCGGGACGTTTTGAGGAAGCCCACGGAGGGACCATCTTTCTGGATGAAATTGGAGAACTCCCGCTGCCACTGCAATCCAAGCTGCTGCGCGTCCTACAGGAACGAGAGATGGAGCGTCTCGGGAGTAATGCTACCCGCAAGGTGGATGTCCGTATCATCAGCGCCACCAACCGGGACTTGGAAGAATTGGTCCGCGTCGGCCAGTTTCGCAACGACCTCTTCTACCGCATCAACGTCTTCCCCATCCACGTGCCCGCCTTGCGCGAACGTCCGGAAGACATCCTGCCCCTGCTTGCCCATTTCCAGCACCGGGCAGAGCAAGAATATGGACGGTCTCTGTCCTTCACGGACGAAGCCCTCCACCTCCTCGAAGGCTACTTCTGGCCAGGGAACGTGCGGGAGATGGAAAACCTCGTGGAGCGGCTGATCATCCTCAATGACGGCACCCCGGTGACGGCAGCACGCCTGCGGCCATTGCTCCGCCTCGCCCCAGAGCAAGCGGTTTCCAGTCCGGCTCCTTCCCCCACGCCGGGTTCGCTCCAGGAGATGGAGCAGCGGGAACTCTTGGCCGCCTTGGAACGCTGCCATTGGATTCAGCAGCAGGCAGCCCGAGAACTCGGGATCACGCCCAGGCAGCTGGGATATCGCCTGCGCAAATATGGTCTGGAAACGTTCGTGGCCCGCAAGCGGCTCGAAGCCATTGCCTCACGGGGCGGGGAACACGTGGATCGCTGAGGGCGGCAGACTCACACGCACCGTGGTCCCGGGCTGCGGCGGCCGCTGGCGCAGGGCCGGATGAGTGGATTCGGATTCCACGACGCCTCCTCCTGGCCAACGCAGCAGCACCCGTACCACCGGAGGAAGCACATCCACGGCACACACCTCCAATGCCACCAAGGGACCGCGGTGGTAGCGGCACGCCGGCTCGCCTTCAGGCACCACGGATACCTCGGCAGGAGGGACGTGCCACAAGACAGGCGCCCCATGCCGAAACCGCCGCTTCGTTCCGGAAACCACCGTGATCGCCCCGGCGCGAAGCACAAGTCCCGCCGCCTCGCTCCCAGCCACTTCCGCAGGCAATACATTGGCAAGACCCAACACCCGCGCCACCTGCAACGAGGCCGGAGCCCGCAGGACCTCCTCCGGGGGGCCCACCTGGAGCGCTTGCCCTTGATCCATAACCAGCATCTGCTGGGCCAACCGACGGGCCTCCTCGACATCATGCGTGACGAGAAGGCACGGGACACGCACCATGCTCCCCAAAGTACGCATCAGGTCGTGCAGGCTGCGCCGCATGGGCCCATCCACGGCAGAAAACGGCTCGTCGAGCAAAAGCACCCGAGGCCTCCGGGCCAAAGCGCGCGCCAGGGCTACCCGCTGGCGCTGGCCACCCGAGAGCTGATGGGGATACCGATCCTCCAAGCCCGCAAGCCCCACCTGGGCAAGATACTCCAGCGCGCCCGCCTTTCCCCCAACGCCTTGGGCCGCGAGCACGTTTTCCAGCACACTCCGATGGGGGAAGAGGGCATAGGACTGAAAGACCATACCCACAGCGCGCTGGTGGGTCGGCAGCCAGCGGCGACCGTCCTGCCACACCTCCCCCAGACACACCACGCGAGCTCCAGACACCCGGAAAAAGCCGGCAACCACCCGCAATAAGCTCGTCTTGCCGCACCCTGAAGGTCCCACCACAGCCATGGTCTGTCCTGCAGGGCACCGCAGCTCCACCGCCAGCGGGATCGGCGCGCTGCAACGAACCCGCACCTCAAGGCCTTGTTGCTCGTCCACGATCCACTCCAAAGAGAATGGCAAGAACAACAAGCGACATCCCCAAAAGCGTCGCCGCCAGCAAGGCGGCCCCAGCCTCGTCAAAGGCCTGAATACGTTCATAGATGGCAATGGACATGGTGCGCGTCTGCCCCGGGATGTTGCCTCCCATCATAAGCACCACGCCAAACTCACCAAGGCAGTGCGCCGCCACCAAGGCCACGGCCGAGACAAGCCCTGGCCATGCCAAAGGGAGCTCCACCCGCCACACTCGTTGCCACGGACCCATGCCGCAGCACGCCGCCGCCTCGAGCACCTCGCGGGGGATCGCCATCAAGGCCCGCTGCACCGGCTGGATGGCAAAAGGGATGTTGGTCAGGCACGACGCCAATACCAGCCCCGAAAAATGAAACACTAAAGGATGGCCGAGGACCTGTTCCGCCATGCGGCCCAAGGGCGTATTCCGCCCCAAAGCCTGAAGAAGGTAAAAACCCATCACCGTAGGGGGCAGGAGCAACGGGAGGTTGCTCGCCGCCAGCACCAGACTCTTGCCAGGAAACGAGCGCCACGCCAAAACCCGTCCAAAGACCATTCCCACCGGCACAAGTATCAGTACCGTGCTCCCAGCAATCTCCAACGAAAGGACAAGGGCCGACCAATCCATCAAGATCCACCCCCCAAGGGCACGAAGCCGTAACGCTCCAGGATCTCCCGCGCCTTGGCGGAAAAGACAAACTGATAGAACGCTTGGGCGACAGGTCCTGCCCCCTTGAGCAGCACACCGCGTTGGAGGAGCGGCGTATGCCACTGCTCCGGCACCAGGACGTACTCACCCTTACCCGCCAGAGAAGGAGAAAGCACCAAAGCAAGAGGGACAAGACCAGCGTCAGCGCCACCCTCGAGGATGAATTGGGCGGCCTGCCCCACACTTTCTCCAACTACCAACCGGGACTGGATTTCCTCCCACACTCCCAAGCGGCGCAAGATCTCCTGCGCGCGCATGCCGTATGGGGCATGTTCGGGATTGGCGATGGCAAAATGCGTGATTTTGTGACTCCTAACCGCCTCGACCATACCGGAAAGGTCTGCCCCCACACCCAAAAGGCCCAACGAATGCCCCAAGAGGACCACCCGCCCCCGGGCGTAGGTTCTGCCCGCATCCACGGCAAAGCCTTGTGCGTGGAGCGCCAGGACGTTTTCCTCATCGGCCGAAAAAAAGAGTTCATACGGGGCCCCCTGAAGAATCTGCCGGCGGAAATTCCCTGAAGAACCAAAATTCAGACGCACCGACATCCCCGTTTGCCGCTGGAACTCTTCCGCCACTTCGCTGAACGCAAACTTGAGGCTCGCTGCGGCCGCCACCATAGGCCTTTCCTCAGCCGCGCATACCCACGCAAACCCCATCACCATGCCGACCACCATCAACGTCCGCATGATTCCGCCCCAAAAACGTGTGTTAGGCCCCGCATCCAACGCCTCCTCCCCCCAACGCGCCACGACATCCCGTACCGGAACAGGGCCGGAATGCGCCCATGTCTTGGCCTTCGGCATAGGCCGCAAGTACGTCCCGCACCAGCCCCTCCACCTCATACACGGTGATGCCTTGCTGGCTGAGAACTTCCTTGGGGCGCGCCCCTGCGACCCGGACCAACACCGCACTGCAATCACCCAAAACCTGCGCCATCTGCCGCCACCGGCCATCGCCCCCGCCGGGTTCCGGCGCGGGCCGTGTCGCCACCAGGCGCGGCGAGTGTCCTGGCTGCCAAATCTGAAAGGCAGCTGCTTCGCCCAAATGCTGATTGACCAAAAGCCCTTCCCGGCTGGCCACGGCTACGTATGGGCGCGACACGGCTGGGCCATGAGCCACTTGCCGCAGTACCGGGGCCAAGTCCCGAGACTGATCCGCATGGAGAAGCCCCACGGCATCTGCACGACAGCGCTGGCAATGGCGCATCTGAGGCAGCAAGGCCGAGGCCTCGTTCCGCAACGCCTCCACCAAATGCTCCTCGGGCTCGCCCAAGGCAGCAAAGGGGGTCTTGGCAGCTGGACACAGCGGGAGCAAATTCTGGATGTCGACACCAAGGCCCGCGGCCCAGTGCGAGACCTCGAGCACATGGTTCTCATTGACCGTAGGGATAACGATGGTGTTCACTTTCACGGTCATCCCCCGCTCCTTGAGACGGCGGATCCCCTCTTCCTGCCGGGAGAAAAGCAGCCGGGCCCCTTCCTCACCGCGGTAGACACGCTTGGCAAAACGCACCCACCGGTAGATCTGGCTTCCCACTTTCGGGTCCACGGCATTGACGGTCACGGTCGCGTGGGTCACGCCCAAATCCGCCAAGGCATTCACTACATCAGGAAGCCCCAGCCCATTGGTCGAAAGGCAGAACAACAACTCAGGATGGGCCTCCGCCACGAGACGGATGGTCTCCAGCGTTCGGGAAGGCTCGGCCAGCGGATCCCCCGGACCCGCAATCCCCACCACCCGGATACGCGGCTCCCGTTCAAGAACCATGTCCAAATAGGCACTGGCTTGAGTGGGGGAGAGCACCGCACTCGTCACTCCTGGACGGGATTCATTGATGCAATCATGCTTCCTATCACAGTAATTACACTGAATGTTACACGTAGGAGCCACTGGCAAGTGGACGCGCCCAACAGAGCATGCAGATTTCTTTTCAAAGCATGGATGTACGCTACGATCTTTTTGCCTGCACATAATGACCGTTCCTTATGGGCTAAAGATACCAATATCCTACCGGAGATGCATCTTGACTCTGGGCCAGCAGGGCGTTGACGATACGATCATAAAGCTCCAGGGCACCATCATAGCCCACGCACAAAAGACGCTGTCCTCCAAACCGATCGTGAATGGGAAATCCAAGACGGATCAACGGGACGCCACGAGAACGCGCAAGCTTGTATCCTTTGCTGTGGCCCACGAGAAAATCCGGCTCCATGGAATTGGCTTCTTCCTCGATTTGATGGAAGTCGGCCTCGGTGCGCACTTCGGGCAAAGGACACAGCCCGTCTACGACGGCACGGACACGATCGGCCAGGGTAGCGCTCGCGCCACCCGTGGCCACGAGCACCGGTCGAGCTCCCATCTCGGCCAAGAATGCCGTCACCCCGACGACCAGTTCCTCCTCGCCGTAGACCACAACCCGCTTGCCGAAGACATACTTATGGCCGTCCACCAGGGCGTCCAAAAGCCGGCCCCGGGCAGCTACCTCCCGCGGGGCCACGCACCCGCCCAACTCCGTGAGCACGCCGAGAAAGCGGTCGGTGGCCCGAAGGCCGATGGGCGTGTCCGTAAAGCGTGCAGGCGTGCCCAAACGCTGCTCCAAAGACTGGGCTGGAGAAAGACGGTGCGGCACACCAAGCTCCACCGTAGCGCGGGCCCCCGCCATGCGCCGAAGGGCCTCCATGGGAGTCCCTCCCGGAGCCAGAGGCTGATAGGTCTCCCAGGTCGGGCCGTCGAGAACGTCACTGAAGTCGGGCAGGAGGGGCAGCGCAAGCCCCATGCGCGCGCCCAACTCCTTGAACCAACGATGATCCGCAGGAGAGAGAAATCCCGGCATAAGCGTCACTCCCCCATGGGAATCGACGGGCTGGGCCACGCCATTCACCACCGCCAGCAAGGCCGCATGCCAGCCCTCAATATGGGTCCCGGAATAGCTGGGGGTGGAGGCGGTCACGATCTCTGGCAAGGGAAGATCTGCAAACTCCTCCCGAAACTCCTGCACCAGACGAGGAACATCTTCGCCAATGGTTTCTGTCAGACAGGTGGTGGCTACCCCTACCAATTGAGGATTATATTTGCGCATGACGTTGAGGATGCCCTTCTTGAAATTTGGGCCTCCACCATGCACAGCAGCTTTCTCGTCCATCGAAGAAGACGCAATATCGATTGGCTCTCGAAAATGGCTGATGATATACCTTCGCATATATGTGGCACATCCTTGAGAACCATGAATATATGGAATACATCCATCGATACCACGGAATGCTAGAGCAGCACCAATCGGCATACACATTTTGCATGCATTTATTGTAGATACATACTCAGACATGGCAAACCTCCTTATCGAGAAAAGGAGGTTTATATCCTTTGCGTGGCATAATTTTCCAAACAGAACTCATGGTAGATGCATGTACTTCTTTTGCAAAGTTATACATACCAACGAATCCTTCCAGAGCGATTTTACGCTCATGGTTGTGATCGCAAAAGCCAGTTCCCAACTTGTAGGCGATGGGTCGCTCTTTGACCCCTCCAACGAATACATCTACCTTTTTCTCCTCGAGAAACGCGGCGAGCTCCAAAGGATTGGCATCATCTACGAGGATGGTGCCCGGATCACAGATGCCGGCGAGTTCCTCGTACTCTTCAGTGGTGCCCGTCTGCGAACCCACGACTACCGACTGCATGCCTAGGTGGCGGAACGCCTTGACCAACGAGAAGGCCTTGAACGATCCTCCCACGTAGAGGGCTGCCCGCTTGCCTTGAAGATCGCGGCGCAGCTCTGCAAGCCGCGGCAGCAGCCACTCCAATTCGGTCCGCACCAGCTGGGCCGTGCGCTCGCGCAAAGAAGGATCCTGCGCGGCAAAGAAGTCTGCCACCTTGTACAGAGAGTCGGCCATGTCTTCGATGCCCAGGTAGGACACCCGGATAAAAGGAATACCATAACGCTCTTGAAGCATGCGGGCGAATTCCATGGTCGCCCCCGAGCATTGCACCAGATTGAGCCGCGCCCCGTGGCAGCGTTGGATGTCCTCCACGCGTCCATCCCCCGTGACGTTCGCCACCACCTGGATCCCCATCTTCTCCAGATAGCCCCGCACGATCCAAATCTCACCGGCGAGGTTGAAGTCACCGAGGATATTGACGCTCAGAGGTCCGATTCCCTCAGTGGAGCCCTTACCCACGAGACGCATGAGAGCCTGGCAGGCTGCGGAATACCCTGCGCGCTTGTTCCCCTTGAAGCCTTCGCTGTGCACAGGAATGACTGGAATGCCAAAACGCTCCTCCGCCTTGCGACACACGGCATCCACGTCGTCGCCGATGAGTCCCACAATACAGGTGGAGTACACGAACACGGCCTTGGGGGTATATTGGGGGATGAGCTCATCGAGACTTGCGGCGAGTTTGTTCTCGCCTCCAAAAATGACATCCTTTTCTTTGAGATCCGTGGAAAAGCTCATGCGATGGAGTTGCGGGCCCGAAGAGAGTGCCCCCCGAATATCCCAGGTATACACCGCACAACCAATGGGCCCATGCACCAGATGCAAGGCATCGGCGATGGGATAAAGGACCACCCGCGAACCGCAAAACACGCAAGCCCGCTGGCTCACGGCCCCTGCAAGACTCGGGCGGTTGCAAACCATAGCAAAGGGCTCTTCTCCCAGGCGACAAACTTGAGACGCCCGTTCTTCGAGTACCGCGTTCATAATGACCTCCTCGTCAGGGCACAGCGCGCACACACACCATACGCGTCCGCCGAAGCCCATGCCGGTGGTAAAAAAGCAAGGCAGCGGCATTCTCAGCATCGGCGAGGAGCTGGACGCGAGAAAGACCACGGGCAAAGGCCAGTCCGAGGATGGCCCGCAACAAAGACGAACCGATGCCCTTGCCCCGCCAGGCCTCATCCACGACAAGGTCCTCCACCCAACCCACTGGACCGCCTTCCGCAGTGGAAACCACGGTCTGCATGGTTACCATCCCCACCACCTTGCCACCTACATCCGCCACGAGGACCACAGCCTTGGGGGTTTCCAGCAGGAGGGCCAGCCCTCGCATCTGTTTGGCTTTGTCCACGGCAAATTCTGTCTCGATACCAAAGAGTTGCTCCAAGAGTTCCGTCATGGCAGCAAGGTCGGCATGGGTGGCAGGGCGGATACACATAACTACTCCAAACGATTGGCAGCCGGTTCGCCGTTTTCGAGACCATCAAGGATGGCGTCCACCGCTTCCTCGCTGTCCACTGCGCCGAACCACCAATTCTCCGGCATGATGGCAACGACTGGTCCTCGCTCGCAGCGCTTCAGACACCCCGTCGTGATCACTTGCATGTCCAAGCCGCGGGCAAGGATCTCCTCTTCCAGATACTGCGCCAGGCCATCATTGTGCCGATGACACACCCCCTTGGGCTCACCGGCAGTACGGAAGCTCTGACACACCAAGACAACGCGTTCAGGAATCGCCATCATAGCCCCCTTAGTACACCAGCTCAAAGCTCGATTCAGGTTCATCGCGGTCCTTGCGGGTCAAAAGCACGTCCAGCAAGCGGGTAAGAAACAGAAGTCCGCCCTTATACCCAACCGTAGGAAAGTACTGGTGTCCCACTCGATCCAAGATAGGGAATCCAAACCGGAGCAAAGGGATATCCTCATCACGGGAGATGTACTTACAGTACGTATTGCCAATGATAATATCGACCGGATCATTTTTGATCCACTGATGAAACAAAAACATATCACCACCGGCACGAACGTTTGGTGTATAGCCGAGGGGCGCAACGATTTCCTGGATTCGTTTCTCAAAACGTGATCCTGGAGTCCCTGTAACGATATGTACTGGATGCATATCGATACTCACCAGAAAATCGGTCATAGCGATAAGCTGATCAGGATCACCTACCAATGCGACCTTCTTTCCGTAGAAATACTGATGCATGTCGGCGATGAAATCCACGAGCTGTCCCCGCTCGAATTCAATGGATTCTGGAACCGCAACACCGCCTGCAACCCGCAATGCATCAATGAAACGATCCGTTCCGAGAAGTCCATAGGGCATCTCGATGATGGTACACGGAACCTTACACTGAGCATCCAGCCAACGGGCAGCTTCTGCCGAGCACCACTCACCCAAGGCCACTGTGGCCTTGGCCCTGCCTGTGGCCTGCAGTTCCTCCACCGTCACACCGCCTTTGGGAAACAGAGTAAACTGACCCGTCAGCGGAGCGTTGAGAACTCCAGATGTGTCTGGAACCATTGTAATTGGAACGCCCATGAGAGAAGCGAGCCGTTTTATCTCTTCCATATCGGAAGGTTCCAACCAACCAGGTATTATATTAACACTTCCTGAAGGCGATCCATCTGTTTTTGCAAAACTTGAAACAATACTCTTCACCATTGAAGAGAATCCTGTGACATGAGAACCGACGTAGCTTGGAGTATTCGCAAAAATTACATTCTTTCCTTCAGGTACCTTGCCGCTCTTTTTAGCTTTATCGATGATCTGATTGAGATCGTCTCCAATGGTCTCAGAGAGACAAGTCGTGTGTACAGCAATAACTTCTGGATCATATACTGTAAAAATGTTCTCGATGGCCTGGGTGAGGTTTGCGCCGCCGCCGAAAACCGAAGCGCCTTCCGTAAAAGAACTCGTGGCAGCGGACACAGGTTCTTTGTAGTGGCGTACCAAGGTGCTGCGATGGTAGGCACAACAGCCTTGGGACCCATGGCTATGAGGCAAGCACCCGTGGACGCCCAACGCAGCGTACATGGCCCCAATAGGCTGGCAGGTCTTGGCCGGATTGATGGTGAGCGCCTTGCGTTCGATGATTTCTTGTGGTGTATGACGTAGCAGCATGAGTTGCTCCTTTTTTATTGATGCACGTAGGCCGCTGAGAGTTGCGGATTTTGCTGCCATGGAGCCTTGAGATAGGTCCACACCCGACTGTTCACCATGCGGTCGATCTCTTTGTAGAAGTTGATGGCTCCACGGAATCCGGCATAAGGACCACCATAGTCATAGCTATGGAGCTGCTTGAGGGGGATTCCATACTTCTGCACTGCATACTTTTCTTTGATACCCGCGCAGAAGATATCGGGGTGGTACAGTTCGATGAGCCGATCCGCCTCAAACTGATTGAGGTCGTCGATGACCAATGTGTCCTTCTCCATCTCTGCCATCATGCCGGCATAGTCTTTGAAGGTGAATCCCTGCGCCTCAAGGGCGGCTTGTTGTTCCTCGGTCTTGCGGGGGCGATAGCGTTTGGGATCGGCTGTGACCTCAATCTCCTCGATGTTGCGGCTATCGGCGTCCACTTTGATACGGGGCAGAGCCTGGCGGCCTTCGTAGTCATCGCGGTGAGCGAATTCATACCCCGCGGCCAAGATCTTCATGCCAATTTCCTTGAAAAGCTCTTGATAGTGATGGGCGCGAGACCCGCCGACAAAAAGCATGGCCGTCTTACCCTGGGTGCGCGGACGCACCGCATTGGCCACAGCCTCCACTTCGGGGAGTTCCTCGGCGATGACCTCCTCTACCCGTGCGAGAAGCTCAGGGTCCTGGAAGTACTCGGCAATCTTCCGAAGACTCTTGGCCGTTGCCTGGGCCCCAATGAAGTTCACTTTGATCCAAGGGATTCCGTACTTTTCCTCCAGCATATCGGCGACATAATTGATAGAGCGATGACACATGACGCAGTCGAGATCCGCCTGATGCGCCGTTGCGAATTGTTCATACGTGGAATTTCCAGAAAATGTCGCTAAAAGAGTAATTCCACACTTATCAAGAATACGCTCAATCTCAAATGCATCACCGCCGATATTGTATTCTCCTAATAGATTGATAGTATACTTCCCTTTGCGTGGTTCATCAATTTCTCCAATGACATGAGTAAAAATCTGGTTGTTGGCGATATGATGACCAGCAGACTGACTTACTCCCTTATACCCCTCACAACTAAAAGCAAAAACGTTACAATCTCCAAATTTTGCCTTCATCCTTCTTGCAACTGCATGGATATCGTCTCCGATAAGTCCAACCGGACAAGTAGCAAACACAGCAATCGCCTTTGGATGAAATATGTCATAAGCTTCCTGAATTGCTGCTTCGAGCTTTTTCTCGCCGCCAAAGACAATATCCTGCTCCTGCATGTCCGTAGAAAAGCAGTAAGTCATATAATTTTCAGCACCCTCTGCCGAGGCATCGGTCTGGTTGCGACGGGTGAGCCATGAATAGAAACCACACCCAATGGGGCCGTGAGTGATGTTCACGATGTCCCGAGTCGGGCCCAGGATGACCCCTTTGCACCCCGCGTAGCTGCAACCACGCATCGTGATGATGCCGGGAATGGTGCGCACATTGGCGAGAATCTCCGGCGGCACGTCACCAGGCTCATTGACGACGATCTGACTTGCCCGCTTTCGGGCCACCTTGGCAGGATACCGGGAAACCAGTTGGTTTTTGACTTCTTCTGGATCCAGTGCTTTGAATTTCTTGATAGGCGCACGCATACGTTCCTCCTCGTTCAAACGATAGCCTTAGTGCCACTTTCGCCCGTGCGCACCCGCACTGCGTCCAAGACAGGGAGCACAAAGATCTTGCCGTCTCCAGGCCGGCCTGTACGATTGGCTTCCATGATGGTGTGCACCACCTCGTCCACCAGCTCGTCCGAAATGACCACCGTGAGCATCCGCTTGGGATACAGCTTGGCCGGATCCGCAATGACCGCCACCGCCTCTTCCATGCCTTTTTTAACCCCATCCACAGCAGTCGGCTCCACCAGTCCCTTACCTCTACCAAAGCATTCATGAGCAAAAAAAGCTGAAATACCTGCTTCAGTGAGCGCATTTTTTGTAGCATTCATCTTATTCATACGTATTACAGAAATCACTTCTTTCATGGTCTGGCCTCCAAATCAGAATCACACACACCGGAACTCACGGTATATACAGCATCCAGTGGGGAAATAAAAATTTTTCCGTCACCAAAAGCACCTTTTGAACCGCTGCGTGCCGCCTTCATAATGACACTCACAACAAAATCTTTATCAGCGTTGGGAACGACGCTCATAAGCATAGTTTTTGGGATCTCGTCATACGTCACTTCACCAATCTTGATTCCTCGCTGCTTTCCACGACCAGCCACGGAGTATCGAGTAACAGCAGGAAAGCCAGCATCCATAAGAGCAGAAAGAACATCATCGACCTTTTCAGGGCGAACGATAGCACGAATCATAATCATAACGGCATCTCCTTTTCTGTATATTTTACTGATCCAAAAGACCAAATTCCATGAGAAGGCTCTCTAAATTTTCAATTGAAAGCGGTTTGGGAATGACAAACATATCATTAGAATCAATAGCCTTGGCAAGATTTCGATAATGATCTGCCTGCGGAGCCGTAGGTTTCCACTGAATAACTGTCATACGATTGATTTCTGCCCTCTGTACATCGTTATCACGAGGTACAAAATAAATCATCTGTGTGTTCAAACGTTTTGCAAGCTCCATGATCATCTCTCTTTCATTATCCACATTTCTGGAGTTACAAATAAGTCCACCCAAACGGACACCGCCAGACTGAGCATATTTCACAATACCTTTACAGATATTGTTTGCTGCATACATGGCCATCATTTCTCCAGAGCAGACGATGTAGATTTCTTCCGCCTTCCCATCGCGGATAGGCATGGCGAAACCACCACACACCACGTCGCCTAAAACGTCGTAAAAAACATAATCCAGACCCTCTGAATCATCGTACGCACCCAAAGATTCCAGCATATTGATGGACGTGATGATTCCCCGGCCCGCGCACCCCACACCAGGTTCCGGCCCTCCAGACTCCACGCACCACGTACCCAGGAACCCTTCCTTGCGGATATCCGCAAGTTCCACGTCTTCGCCTTCGTCCCGCAGGGTATCGAGTACCGACTTCTGGGCCAGACCACCCAGAAGCAATCGGGTGGAGTCTGCCTTGGGGTCACAGCCCACCACCATGACCTTCTTCCCCATCTCCGCCAGTCCTGCCACCGTGTTCTGGGTCGTGGTGGACTTCCCAATGCCGCCTTTGCCGTAGATCGCTACCTTTCGCATTGTTCTTCTCCTTACTCCTTACAAGCGCATATCCACTCTCCTGCAGGGAACTCCCGCAAGAATGTCCTTCCTTGGGGCAAGGGACATGCCATCGGGACCCAATCAAATAATAACCAGGAATTTCAAATAGATGACTATAGAGTGCGCCACGCCCCTTTCCCGGCCTTGTCCCTGTCGTCCCCTTCCATTTGGAAGGGTCCAACATTTTGGAAGGGTGGTTCCCCTGTTCTCATCAAGGAAGACCGCACGGATCTCGGATCCGGCATGAAATCTGAAAGCCTGTTCAGACAGGGAGGGGCATATGCTTCTGGATACTACACTCCGGGAAGGGGCCCAGGCAGTAGGAGTCCAGTTCCCCAAAGAACTTCAGGTACGGATACTGCGAGACGTGGTCCGTGCCGGGATCGAAATGGTGGAAATCGGCTGGGTGGGAAAGGACGGCATTGAGGATCTCGCTGCAGCGGCACAGCGCCATGGCCTTGCCTCCCGATGCGCCATTTGGGCCCCATGTCGGCCGGAGATCCTCGACACGGTCGCCAAACTCGGGCTTCATGCCGTCCACGTTGGAATACCGGTGTCGCCGCAGCATCTTGCCCGCCGCCTCAAGATCTCCGTAACCGAAGCACTCCAGCGGCTCGTGGCCACCATTGGTGCTGCCCGAAGCCTCGGCCTCACCATCCGGGTGGGTCTGGAAGACGCCAGCAGTGCTTCGTTCCATGCCATAGAGCCCTTCCTGCGCACCGCAGAACGTGCTGGCGCCCATGGTGTGCGTTTGGCCGATACACGAGGAATCTGGACGCCCCAGACCTGCGCCGAAACCGTCCGCTGGGCGCAAAGCATAACCCGCCTGCCCGTGGGCGTGCACTGTCACGACGACTTTGGCATGGCCACAGCCAATGCCCTATGCGCCCTGGATGCCGGGGGCCACTGGGCCGACGTCAGTCTCCTCGGGCTTGGGGAACGGGCAGGAATCAGTGCCTTGGAGGAAGTAGCGGGATACCTCACCCTCATCCGCGCGTCCCGTAAGGACGACATGCGTTCTCTGCGCCAACTCTGCCACGAAGTGGCCCACACCACCGGGCTCTCATTGGACCCCCGCAAGGCCATCGCAGGCAAACACATCTTCACGAGCGAGTCCGGACTCCATGTGGACGGGCTGCTCAAAGACCCTGGGCTGTTCGAGCCTTGTCCACCAGAACGCTTGGGGATGCAGCGGCATCTTTTGTGGGGGGCCAAAAGCGGACGAGGAGCCGTTGTGCAGCTCCTGTCTCGTCACGGTATGCTTGGAAAAGGTGTCGACGTGGAGCAGGTACTCGCCCATGTGCGCAAACACGGCGCTCAACAGCCATTGGAAGCCGAAGAAGTGCTCCATTTGGCCCAACAACTCCTCAACATCCCAAAAGCAGTTCCTCTGCCAACAACAAATTGAAATCACTGCCTCGTTCAGGAAAGCGACTCAAAGGGAGACCGCGGCCAGCGATGACCTCTCGCCTGGCATGGAAGCGCAATGTTCTCCCTTCCCCCCTTGGGCCGCCTGGGGGATTTCACCTGTCAACCCTCCCATCGCGTTGGGGTGCGTCCTCTCGTCGCCGGCATCGGCCTTGCTGCGTCGTGGTGTCCCCGGCCTTAGGCGCGTCAGCGACCGCCATGGCAATGGCTGTACCCCGCTTCTCGCCCTCGCGGCAGTGGCGCTCTGGGAAAAACGCCTGGAGCACACCGGGCGCCTGTAACCATCCCGACATCTTTCCGTCACCAAACCACCACCGCCCTGCGGCAGCATCGGCGCACCCAACGCCAAGGAGGCTTGCGTGCGCCACGTGTCTTTTCCTGTCCGTCTCACCCTCTTGGTCATCGGCACGGCCCTGGCGGCCATTCTTGCCACCACCCTGGGCCAAAGCCGCGCCGCCCGCCAAGGTTTCGTGGAAAACGGCCGCACCGCCCTCGAGCACGTGGCCGCCACCCTCGCTCAGGCAATCATCCTCCAATCCCGCCTGGAAGAAGAAGGTATCCGGGCGGATCTCGACATCGCCCGCACCACCGTGGAGCTCGCGGGCTTTCCGGTAGTGGAGCCCCTGGCTGAGGCCGAAATCCTGCTCGACGGAGAGGCGACCCCCTCCATCCTCCCGTCCATCAAGGTCGGGGGGAGCTATCTGCACGAATCCGCCCCGGCCCTCCCCAAGGCCGCAAGCCTCACCCGAGCCCAGGTGCACTTCCTGCAACTTCACCAAAACCGGCTGGTGCGCATCGCCGGCGGGGCCCCAGAAGGAAAGCGGCCCTGGCCCCAAGGCTCCTGGCTTGCCCCGGATCACCCGGCCACGCGGAGCCTAACGCACGAGCAGCGCCCGTGGCTGGGCATCGTGGAACACGACGGCAGCCCGTGGCTTGCGGCCTATAGCCCGGTCAAAGACCTCGGTGACCAGGTTATCGGTGCCGTGGAAGTGGTGCGCCCCCTCATCCGGCCGGAATTTGGACGATTCGTGCACGCAACCGGCGTAGGCGGGGCAGGCAGCGCCTGCCTCCTGGACGCCCAAGGGCGCCCCCTCACCCCGCAGGCGCCCCCAAAACTGCTCTCCCACGTGCGCACCACCCATACCCGCCAAGGGGAGTTTGCCAGCGACGGAGAGACTCTCGTGTGGCAGCAGGTCTCCGACCTTCCCTGGGGCATGCGCGCAGTACTCTGGGTGCCGCAAGCCCATCTCCTCTCCGGCCTTCAGGCACGCATCCTCCAAGGGGTCCTCACCAGCCTGCCCGTGCCCTTGGCCCTGGCCCTGCTTGTAGGCATCGGCGGCAGCCACCTCCTCCTTCGACCTGTGGCGCGCATGGCCGAGGCTGCGACCTGTGCGGCTGCCGGCGACTATTCCCGCCGTCTGGACGCCTCCCACCACGACGCCATCGGCCAGCTCAGCCACGCCATGAATGTCCTCCTTGCCCGCCTGGAAGGACTGTTCGCCGAAATCCACCAGGCCGCCGGACAGATCACCGAGTCCGCCACCGATCTCTCCAGCAGCTCCCATGGACTGCTCACTCAAGTCGCGGCCACGGTCAGCCGCAGCGAACACGTCACCGCATCCACCCACACCATGGAGACCAACCTCGACGCTGTGGCCGCAGCCATGGAAGAGGCCAGCGCCAATGCCCAGGTCCTGACCCAAAGCGTGGAAGAGATTTCCGCCCACATGAACCGCATGCGCGATGACGCCGCCGCCAGCCGCGCCACGGCCGACGCCGCCATGGGCCACGCCAGCGCCGCCGCAGAAACGACCCGGCAATTGGAAGCCGCCTCCCGGCGCATCGACGAGGTCACAGGCCTCATCCATTCCATTGCCACCCGCACCCAAATCCTCGCCCTCAACGCCACCATCGAAGCCGCCCGCGCCGGCAATGCCGGTCGGAGCTTTGCCGTGGTTGCCCGGGAGATCAAAGACCTCGCACAAAAGACCGCCGAAGCCACCGCGGAGGTGGATGCCGCCCTCTCCAGCATCCGCGAGAAGGCCCACGCGGCCCGAGAACACAACGATCAGGTCCAGACCATGTTGGCCACCACCCACACCTCCATGACCGCCGTGGCCGAAGCCATCAGCATCCAAGCACACAGCGTGCAGGAATCCTCCACCGCCATCAGCCAACTCTTCCTCGGTCTGCAGGAAATCTCCGCCAAAGCCTCGACCATCGCAGCCCTGTGTCAGGACACCACCCAGGACATGACCGCGGTCCACCACGCCACCGACACCCTGCACGCCGAAGGCAACGCCATCCGCACCAAGGCCCACGACCTTGAACTCCTGGCCCAACGGTTGCTCAGGCTTATCCTCCACGACAAAGCCCAATGGCCCCAATCGGTTGCAACCAGTGACGCACCACAAACGCACCCTCGGCAAAGCCCGCCCTACCCCTCCAAGACTTCGGAACAAGCGCCCCAAACCTCCCCGCTCTCCCGCTTTTTGCGCCGCCACGGCACCCAAACCCCACCGCCGCCTGCGGCACGCCGGCATGACGCGATGCAATGACTCCAGGGGAGCCAACACCCGCAGCACCATCTCCCGCACCCTGTTACCGGACAATGATATTGTCACCCCTGTCTGGGACAATAGAAATGTCATCCCATGAAGACACGTGGTGACGTACTCATGAAGGCAGAGGAA
>NZ_JCANTW010000004.1:0-23730 GCF_059568695.1 Thermodesulfomicrobium thermophilum DSM 16697
GCGCCCACGGTACGACCACCCTCGCGGATGGCGAAACGCAGACCCTTCTCCATGGCCACAGGATTGATGAGCTGCACGTGGAACGTGGTGTTGTCGCCCGGCATCACCATCTCCACGCCCTCGTTGAGGGTCACCACTCCCGTCACGTCCGTGGTGCGGAAGTAGAACTGCGGACGGTACCCCGAGAAGAACGGCGTATGACGGCCGCCCTCTTCCTTGCTCAAGACGTACACCTCGGCCACAAACTTGGTGTGCGGCGTGATGGATCCCGGCTTGGCCAACACCTGGCCACGCTCCACCTCGTCTCGCTTCACACCGCGCAGCAGCGCACCGATGTTGTCCCCAGCCTGACCTTCGTCAAGCAACTTGCGGAACATCTCCACGCCCGTGCACGTGGTCTTGCGGGTCTCACGGAAACCCACAATCTCCACTTCATCGCCCACCTTGATGACGCCGCGCTCCACACGACCGGTCACCACCGTGCCACGGCCCGAGATGGAGAACACGTCCTCAATGGGCATCAAAAACGGCTTGTCGATCTCACGCACCGGATCCGGAATGTAGCTGTCGCACGCGTCCAGCAGCTCCAAAATAGGCTTGGCATCCGGAGAATCCACGGACTCGCACTCCAAAGCCTTCAGCGCCGAACCGCGAATCACCGGCACGTCGTCCCCAGGGAACTCGTACTTGGTCAAAAGCTCGCGCACCTCCATCTCCACCAGCTCGATGAGCTCCTCGTCGTCCACAAGGTCCACCTTGTTGAGGAACACCACCAGGTAGGGCACGCCCACCTGACGAGCCAGAAGAATATGCTCCCGCGTCTGCGGCATGGGACCATCCGTGGCCGCAACCACGATGATGGCGCCGTCCATCTGCGCCGCACCCGTGATCATGTTCTTGATGTAGTCCGCATGACCAGGGCAGTCCACGTGGGCGTAGTGGCGCTTCTCGGTCTCGTATTCCACGTGCGCCGTCGCAATGGTGATGCCACGCTCCTTCTCTTCCGGGGCCTTGTCGATCTGATCAAAACCCACATACTGGCCCTGGCCGCGCAAGCTCGCAATCTTCGTGATCGCTGCCGTCAGCGTCGTCTTCCCATGGTCAATGTGCCCAATGGTGCCAATGTTGACGTGCGGCTTCTTCCGTTCAAATTTCTGCTTCGCCATAATCTTTGCCCCCTCTCAAAAAAAAAACAGAATATATATCCCTGGATATTACACTGCATGGGCTACGCTGCAGGATTACGAAATTTTCGAGCGGACGGGCTGCATGAAGAAAAACAAGTGGAGCGGGAAATGGGACTCGAACCCACAACCCTCAGCTTGGAAGGCTGATGCTCTAGCCACTTGAGCTACTCCCGCCCGGCGATTCTTCGTAGTCAAACAACAGCTCGAAACTGTCTCCTACTGCGTATGGTGGAGGGGGGAGGATTCGAACCTCCGAAGGCATCCGCCGACAGATTTACAGTCTGTTCCCTTTGGCCACTCGGGAACCCCTCCATCTCTACTCCCTGGAGCTGGCGATGGGACTCGAACCCGCAACCTGCTGATTACAAATCAGCTGCTCTGCCAGTTGAGCTACGCCAGCCCTCGGAGAAGGCCGCTTGTAGTGACTTCCCATGTGCTTGGCAAGCTTTTTTTGCTTGCCTCGTGCATTTTGTCCAAAAAAAATCCGGGGCGCCCGCCCCGGACAGACACACACCTCGCACGAGCTAGACCACAACCCCCGAAGGACCCAAGGTCCAGGGAGCAGGCATCGGCTGCGCAGGGGCGCATCTACGGCGGTCCTCGGTCTCACTGAGTTCCAAATACTCCTCGGCATGGGCAAAAAGCCAACGCAAAAAACGGTTATTCGCCTCATGCCCGGAGCGCTCCACCACGAAGCGCCCGCGCAGCTGGTACGGCGCCACGGCCATGTCCCCCAAGAAGTCGAGGATCTTATGTCTCACCATCTCGTCCTCAAAGCGCAACCCTTCTGGATTGAGAACTCCGGCGTCTCCGAACACCACCGCGTTGGCCAGCGACCCTCCGCGGGCCAAACCAGCCGCCCGCAACCGCTCCACATCCTGCGCAAAGCCAAAAGTCCGCGCCGGAGCGATCTCCCGCAAAAAAGACTGCGGGGTGGCATCAAAGCAGTACGACTGCGCCCCCACACTGGGGTGCGCAAAACGGATACGGTACTCAATGCGCAACCCAGGATAGGGATAGGCACGAATGGAGCGGTCCCCGTCTGCGAAGGCCACAGGACGACAAATGCGCGCCACCCGTCGCGGCACATCCAGCTGCCGCACACCAGCGGCCTCGATGAGTCGAGCAAAACGCAGGGCGCTCCCATCCATGATGGGGATCTCCCCGCCATGGACTTCCACCAAGGCATTGTCCACTTCCATCCCTGCCAGCGCGGCCAAGAGGTGCTCCACAGTCGCCACCCGCGCCTGCGCAGAGCCGACCGTGGTAGCCAGCACCGTCGCCACGACATTGTCCGGCCGCGGCGCCACGATCACTCGCCCCGAAGGGCTGGAGAGCGAAAAACGGATCCCTGAGCCTTCCGGGGCTGGACGCACCACGATTTCCACGCGCTCACCGCTATGGAGCCCTACGCCTGCACACCGGAACGGAGAAAGGAGTGTTGTTTCTCGTTGCATGGTCTTTATTCTTGCATCAACCATGCCATAATTCAACTATGTAAAATTACCGCTTTTTTAAGGACACTCTTCCCGATGCCCGCATGCCCTTGTTGCCAAAAAACGCCGCATTGTCGTCAAAAAACAACAATCACATACCGCGGCAGGCCCGCAAGATCCGGCTCCACCCATGCTCGCTGCGCCCGTCCTGGGACAAGAGCCAACGCCGCCTCGGCGTGGGAGGCGTCCACCTCGCACACCACAAGCGCGCCCGGAGGCATCCCCTCAAGCTGAGGCAGCAGCCGCCGGTATGCATCAAGTCCATCCGGCCCGGCGAAAAGCGCGGTGTGCGGCTCGAAGAGCAGCACTTCTCGGGACAGTTCCCGGCCCTGGGGCACGTAGGGCAAATTGGCCACCAGGACTGCACAGCGTGCAAGGTTCACCCCGCTCACCAGATCCATCCGCGCCAGGCGCACGCGCCCCTCCAAACGATGACGCCGCACGTTGCCGGCAGCGACCTGCAGCGCTGCGGCAGACGTATCCGTGCCCAGCACCCGCGCCTGTGGGAGCACCGTGGCCACAGCCACGGCCAGGGCCCCGCTGCCGGTACCCACATCCACCACGCAGCCAGTAAAGCCCGGAGACACATGCCGGCGCACCACGTCCACGATACCTTCGGTTTCCGGCCGTGGAATCAACACCGCAGGCGACACCGACAGGGCGAGGCCGTAAAATTCCTTTTCCCCCACCAGATAGGCCACGGGCTCCCCGCGCAAGCGCCGCGCGGCCAAGGCCGCCATGGACGCCTCCGCCACGGCATGCGCGGCCTGCGCGCGATCTACGAGCAGGCGCATGCGGTCCACGCCGAGCACGTGGGCCAAAAGGACTTGCGCCGAAAGCCGCGGCGAATCCACCCCGGCTTCCATGAATCGACCTTCCCAATAGGCCAGGATCTCTGCGATGCGGGCCATGCGGGAGGATTAGAGTTCTTTGAGGGCTTCTGTCTGATAGTGCTGGATCAAGGCATCGATGATGGGGTCGAGCCCGCCGTCCATCACCTGATCGAGGCTATACAAGGTGAGATTGATGCGGTGGTCGGTCACCCGACCCTGGGGGAAGTTGTACGTGCGGATACGCTCGGACCGATCGCCGGAGCCCACCTGCGCCTTGCGGGTTTCATCATAGGCGCGCTTGGATTCTTCCTGAGCGGCCTGGAGCAGCCGCGAACGAAGCACCTTGAGGGCCTTGGCCTTGTTCTTGTGCTGCGACTTCTCGTCCTGGCACGACACCACGATACCGGTGGGCAAATGGGTGATGCGAATGGCCGAGTCCGTGGTGTTCACCGATTGCCCTCCCGGTCCGGAAGAACGGAAGACATCGACACGGATGTCATTGGGGTCGATGTGCACGTCCACTTCCTCGGCTTCCGGCAAAATGGCCACCGTCACCGCCGAGGTGTGAATGCGCCCCTGACTCTCCGTGGCAGGAACGCGCTGCACCCGGTGTGCGCCGGACTCGTATTTGAGACGGCTGTACACCCGGTCCCCGGCAATGGAGGCAATGATTTCCTTGAATCCGCCGGTGCCGGTCTCGCTGGCGCTCACCACTTCCACGCGCCACCCTTGGGATTCCGCAAACCGGCTGTACATGCGAAAAAGGTCTGCAGCAAAAAGCGCCGCCTCCTCGCCCCCGGTGCCCGCACGGATCTCCAGGATGATATTCTTCTCATCCAATGGATCCTTGGGCAAAAGCAGAATCTTTAAGCGGCTCAGACTGTGCTCGAGCTGCGCCTCCAGCGCCGTCACCTCTTCCGCCGCCAACGCCGAAAGCTCGGGGTCCGGATCTTTGGCCATCTCCCGCGCTTCGGCAAGCTGACTTTGGGCGGTGCGATACGCCTCGTACTCGGCAACAATCTCTGCGAGCTCCGCATGACGTTTGGCGAGCTTTCTGTACCGCTCCGGGTCGGCCACCACATCCGGGGCGCTGAGCTCCCGCTCCAGATCCCGAAAAGTGGCGACCAACGACTCGATCTTGTGAATCATGCCCGAGGCTATTTCTTGATGTTCGCGTATTTTTTCCGGAAACGATCAATGCGGCCTGCAGAGTCCACAAAGCGCTGCTCACCCGTAAAGAACGGATGACAATGCGCACAAATTTCGACGTTCATCTGCTCGCCGGCCACAGACTTGGTCTGGAATTCATAGCCACAGGCACAACGCACCGTGGTGTCGTACAGCCGGGGATGGATATCCTTTTTCATGATAAAAATACCTCCTCAAAATAAAAGAGGGTGAGCGCATAGCCCAGAGACGAAGAGAACGCAAGTCCCAAAACACACCCCAGGCACGGCGACTGCCGGAGCTACGGTTGGGCTTTGGCCTCGCCGAGAGTGATGGAAAAAGCAACGGAAAAGAGATGATGCACGAAGTCCACGTACTCCACGGCCACCGTGTCCGGGACTTCGATACGCGCCGGGGCGAAATTGACGATACCCTTGACCCCGGCCTCTACGAGATAATTGGCCGCCCGCTGCGCCCGTTCCGGAGGCGTCGTGATGATGCCGATCTCAATGCCGAGTTCCGCCACCTTCTCTTTCAGACGCCGGGAGCAAACGACCTCCAGGCCGGCGATTTCCTCGCCGATCTTGAAGGGATCACAGTCGAAGGCCCCCACCAAGATAAATCCCCGCCGCCGAAATATGCCGTGGCGCAAAAGGGCGCGGCCAAGGTTGCCGACCCCCACGAGGGCCACATTCCAGGTACGGTCAATGCCCAAGGATTTTTTGATGGACGCCAAGAGATCGGCCACGCGGTAGCCGACCCCGCGCACGCCGAATTCACCAAAATACGCCAAATCTTTGCGAATCTGCGAAGAGTTGACCCCGCATGCCTGCGCCAGGCCTTCGGAGGAGATCACGTCCTGACCCGCCTGCAACAGCGACTCCAACACCTGCACATACACGGCAAGGCGCTGGATAGTGGCACGCGGAATATGGTCACTTTTGAGATGCATAGGACAGGACGAAAAAATGTCTCAGGACAAAACGGGGAGGCATGACACCTCCCCGTTTTGCGGACAGCGTATTAGCCAACGAAGGGGTTGGCGAAGAGCAGGATGAGGTTCACCACCAGGGCGTAAATGGCCAGAGACTCGATCATGGCCAGACCGATGAGCATGGTCACGGTGATCTTACCAGAGGCCTCGGGGTTGCGGGCGGTGCCTTCGCAAGCAGCCTTCAGGCCCAGGCCCTGAGCGATACCGCAGCCAGCGGCGGCGATAGCCATGCCGAAAGCGGTGGCCATAGCGATGTTGGAAGCCAGAGCCGGATCCGCACCAGCGGCGAAGGCGGAAGAGGCCACGAACAGCAGCGCCACAGTGGAGAGCAGAGACAGAATTCCTTTACGCATGATCAAAAACCTCCATGAAGATAATGTTACGGTCAAAAGACCAATTCCCCACAAATTAGTGTGCTTCTTCAAACGCGCCCTTCAGATAGAGCATGGACAACATGAAGAATACGAAGGCCTGAATGACGTCAGCCAGCATGAACAGGAAATACATGGGCACCGTCGAAACCACCGGCGCGAGAATGAAGAGCAGCGCCAGCACGATATCCTCACCGCGAATGTTTCCAAAAAGACGCAGCGAGAGCGAAAGCATGCGGGCAAAGTGTCCGATGACCTCAATGGGGAACATCAAGGGGGCCATCCAGATCATAGGACCAGTAAAATGTTTGATATAATGCAGTCCATGAAGCTTGAATCCCCAGTACTGATAATAGACGAACACGAACACCGCCATGGACGCCGTGGTGTTGATATTGGCGGTGGGCGCATCGCCGCCGGGGATCAAGCCGCCGACGTTGCTGCACAAAATGTAGATGAACAGCGTCGCCAGCACAGGGAACACCTTGCGGCCATCTTCTCCCATATTGGCCACGACGAAATTCTCAAGAGACCCGATGAGAAACTCAAAAAAGTTCTGCAGCCCTCGCGGCACCAAGGAGAGATTCTTGGTCGCCAGGAGGGACAAGGTGATGAGTACGGCCATAAACGTCCAGGAATACAGGACATGGGTCGGAATGAGGGCATGCCCATGGGCATCCACCAAGCCGATGGCCTTGACCGCCTCCTCCACGAGAAAAATGGGATGCAATCCTCCAGCCATGCTTCAAGCCTCCTTAGATGTTCTCCCCAGAAAATGAACAATTCCCCAAAGCAAAATATTCACGATCACTGTGCCGAGTCCCATGAGCACCATGGCGACGGACGCATGCCACAGGATCAAGACGACATACAGCGCAACCGCCGTGAGGATGAGGCGCGCATAAAACCCCACGAGCAGCGACAGCACCGCACCCCGACGGAGAAACACCAACTCCTGAATGAACCGCGCCAGGGCAAGGAAATTGAGGGTCCCCAGCACGGCACCGATGCAGAAGTCCCGCCCCCAGCCGCCCAAGGGCAACAGCATCAGCGCGACCGCCGCCACTGCCAGCTGCAGGGCGACCATACGGCGGACTTCCGGGACGAAATACCCCCACCGGTAGAGCATGGACTCAATGGCGTGCAGCATCCTTCTCCTTGCGCTGAATGCGCTGCATCTCCCGAAACATATTCCGATATCCCGCGATGATGCCAAAAATCAGAAAAACGACCAGCAGCCACGGCCTGGTGCCCAGCCATTTGTCGAGGTAGTACCCCATGACCAGCCCCACGATGACCCCGGACACCAAATGGATGCCCATCACCGAGGCCATACCCAACAGCTCGAAAAAGTCGTTCTTCTTTTTCCCAAAGAACATGAGCACCACCCTGCGGGAACCGCGGTCTTGTGCAACAAATCACAAATCGGAGCCCCGGCTAGCACAAGCCCCAGCGGCCGTCAATGAAAGTTTTGTTTTCCGAAAGAAGACACCGTTTTTTGACAGCGCCCCAAAAAAGTCTTTATAAACAAAGAAGTAATAAATGTTCTTGCCGGGAGGCACAAGCCATTTTATGCGACAGTCCATGCCAACACTGCCTTCCATCAAACGCTGTCTTCTCCGTCATCGGGAACTGGGCTTCTCCACCAACACCAGGCGCGTGCTGCGCACGTGGCGGCCAGGCCAGCCCCCGCATCCCGAAGACCTCTTTCAAGCCCGGGCGCTGCGCGCCTTGGAGCGAGGGACCAGCATCCCGGACAAGGAATACAACATCTACGTCGCCGGCTCTCCGGGGCTGGGGCGCACCTATCTCGTGGAGCGCTTCGTGCAGGAACGCGCCCGCAAGGAACCGACGCCGCCCGATCTCGTATACGTCCATAATTTCACAGATCCGGACCGTCCCCTGCTCCTGTCGTTGCCCGCCGGTCACGGCCGCATCCTCAAGGACATGCTCCAGCGGGCCATGCGTCGCCTGCGCCGCGACCTGCCGCGGCACTTCGAAAAGGCAAGTTATCAGCGATCCCAAAGCAAGCTCCTTGCCCAACTGGCATCCGCCCGGGAAGATCTCATGGGCAAGATGGAGGAGACGGCGGGCCGTCACGGCTTCAGCCTCGCCATCGACGGCACCGGGGGCATTTCGCTGACTCCCCTGGTGGAAGGCAAGGTCCTTACCTCGGAGGAGTACGACCGTCTCGATGCGCCGCGCAAAAAAGACATCAAGGCCCAAAGCAGCGCCGTGCTCACCGCCATTTCCGACCTCACCCGCCAGGTGAATCGCTGCGAACAGGAGTTCCGCATCCAAGAGCAACGCCTGGAAGCCGCCCACGGGGCAAGCCTCGTGGACCGTCTGCTGGCGCCCGTGCGCCGCAAATTCGCGCAGCACAAGGCCGTGCTTACCCACCTCGACCAACTGCGCGAAGACATCTTGGAAAACCTCGATCGTTACCAGGGGCGACCAGAGCACGAGCCCAAAACTCCGCAAGAGCCGTCGCCGGAGGCGTACCTCGACTCCTTTTTCCAGCGCTACGAAGTCAATCTCTTCGTGGACAATGCCGAGACCCAGGGCGCCCCGGTGGTCCAGGAGATCAATCCCTCCTTTGCCAATCTCCTCGGCTGCATCGAGCGCGAGACCGAATGGGGATCCCTCTACACGGACTTCACGCTCATCCGCCCCGGAGCCATCCACAAAGCAAACGGCGGTTATCTCATCTTGCGCGTGGACGACCTCATGGGCCATCCCCTGGCCTGGGAAGGTTTGCTGCGCTGCCTGCGCACCCAACTCTCTCGGCTCGAAGACCCCAGCGATCACTTCGACAGTCTGCGCACCCACAGCATCTCGCCGGCGCCGGTGCCGCTGCGCGTCAAGGTCATCCTCATCGGTGACGACGAGACCTACGAAATCCTTTACGCCAACGACGAGCGCTTCCGCAAACTCTTCAAAATCAAGGCGCACATCCAAGAAACCGTGGACCGTGACGCAGCGTCCATCCAGGCCTATGCCCACACGCTCGACACCATGCTTCGGCACGAGCGGCGGCGGCCATTCACCAAGGACGCCTACGCCGCCCTCATCGACCACGCCACGCGCCTGGCCGAAGACCGCACGCGCCTGGCGCTGGCCTTCGCCCTCCAGCGGGAAGTCATGATCGAGGCAGAAGCCGTGGCCCGCGCGCGCAACGTGCGCGTCGTGGACGCGGAGATCATCCGCGAAACCCTGCGCGAGCGCGACTACCGCAATGGTCTCTACCACGAAGAGTTCCTGCGCGACTACGACCGCCGCATCATCAAGGTGCGCACCCACGGCCGCGAAGTAGGCGTGGCCAACGGCCTTTCCGTGACCCAAATCGGCGAGTACGTCATGGGCCTGCCCCACCAGATCTCCTGCACTGTGGGCGTTGGCCACGGCGGAATCATGGATCTGGAACGGGAGGCGGAGCTCGGCGGCCCCATCCACACCAAGGGGATGATGATCCTCAAGAGCTACTTCTACAATCGCTTTGCCCAAGACAAGCCCATCGTGCTTTCGGGCAGTATCTGTTTTGAACAGAGCTACGCCGAGGTGGATGGCGACTCCGCCTCCGGCGCGGAGCTGGCGGCCCTGCTCTCGGCCATCTCCGGCGTTCCCATCCGGCTCGATCTCGCCTTCACCGGCGCCATCTCCCAAAGCGGCGCCATCATGGCCGTGGGCGGGGTGGCCGCCAAGGTAGAAGGATTTTTCGAGGTCTGCCGCCGCCACGGCCTCTCCGGGACCCAAGGGGTCATCGTGCCGCGGGACAACGTGGACAACCTGGTCCTCAAGGACGAAGTGCTCGAGGCCATCCGCGCAGGCAGCTTCCACATCTACGCGGTCTCCTGCATCGAAGAAGCCATGGAGATCCTCACGGGCATGCGCGCCGGCGTGCGCTGCAAAAACGGCCGGTTCTCCCCGGGCTCTCTCTTTGCCCAGGTGGACGAACGCCTCTCCGAACTCGCCTGCCTGGCAGAGCGCACCCAGCCGCGCCGCAAAAGCCGCCGGAGCGAGACGGCGCGCGAATAATCCCCTACGGGGTGGACGGACGGCCCTCGCCCATGGCGGCCAAGAGTCGCGCCACGGCCAAGCGGTGGTCGGCCAAGGCCTGGATCACCCGGGTTTCGGCCTCGGTGCGGGCGGCCTGAGCGTCAAGCACATCCGTATTGGTACCCACCTGGGCCTCGTAGCGGGCCTGGGCCATGCGCAAACTCTCCTTGGCGGCGGCCAAGCCGTCCTGGGCGGTCTTCAACCGTTTGGAGGCCTCGGCGATCTGTAGATAGCGCTGCCGCACCTCATATTGGACCTCCAGGCGCAAGGCTTCGTACTCCTGGGCCAGGCGGCGCACGTTTTTCTCCGCCTGCTGGGCCGTAAAATAGGTCTGCCCCCAGTCGAAGATCTTCCATCGCACCCCTGCCTGAGCCTGCCAGGCGCTCGGGGTGTGGTAGGTGTCGCCGGACACCGAGGGGTCATCGCCGGAGCGCTGGTATTCGAAGCGGGCGCTCACCTGGGGATACAAAGGCGACGCAGCCAGACGCGCCTCCTGTCGAGCCGTGTCCACCGCAAGCTGGGCGATGCGGATATCCGGCCGCTGCGCCAACGCGGCGTCCAAACACGCCTCCAAGCTCCGCGAAAACGGCTGAAAATCGAGCTCTCCCAAAAACTCCACCGGCGCCTTGGCCGCCAGAAGCGTCTCCAGACGCGCCTGCGCCACGGCCACGGCATTGTCCGCTGCCACCACCGCCTGCTCCGCCCGGCTCACTTCCACCTGCGCCTGGAGCACATCCAGTTTCGGCCGCAGCCCGGTCTCAAAAAAGGCCTGATTGCGGCGAAGGTGCGCCCGCAGGCGCTCCAGGCTGTCTTCCGCCGCCTTGCGGCTTGCCCGGGCCTGCAACAGGCCGAGAAACGCCTCCCGGATGGCAAGGGCGAGCTGCTCGCGGGCATACTCCAGGCGCGAACCGAGTTCCACTTCCTGCAGCTTGGCCTTTTCCAAGGCCGAAAGCAGGGCGAAGCCCGTAAAGAGGGGCTGATCCACCCGCAGGGTCAATTGCCAATTGTCCCGCGTGCCTGCCGGGTAGCCCAAAAGTTGCGGCGCCTCGTCCAGGCGGTTGTACCCGTATTCCACGCTCACCGCAGGCCCAAAGGCGCCGCGCGCGGTGCGCACGCCCAAGGCCGCACCGTCCAGGGCTTCCCGCACCGCTTGAATGGACGGATGCGCCGCCAGACCGGCCCGCACCGCCTCCTCCATATCCATACCCCAGGCCGCAGCACTCCACAGCACCAGCGCCACCGCCCACGTGATCTTACGCATACTCCCTCCTCAAAAACGCATCTCGCCCCGCCCTAGGCCAAGAATCACCCCAAAGCAACACAAGCCCAGCCTTGAAATTCCCGAAGACTCCCGCTAGCGGACTCCAAATTCGATTTCCAAAGGAGGTGCGTATGTTTTCCGGTCTCATCCTGGCTTTGGCCCTCAGTGCCCTTGGCGTCATCATCTACTTCATCCATTTGGAGCACGGCCCCAAAGAGCACGAGCATCACCACTAGTCCGATGCGCGCTCCGAAGCGGAGGGCCGCCAGCCGCAAGCCCACACCACTTTTTTCGAACATCCCGAAAAAAAAGACTTGCCAAACGCAGCTCCCTCTTCTAAAGGAGCTCTCGCTTCGCCGGGGTAGCTCAGTCGGTAGAGCAGGGGACTGAAAATCCCCGTGTCGGCAGTTCAATTCTGTCCCCCGGCACCACCAGCACGTATCCCTCATGGCTTTCGCCATGGGGGATTTTTAGTGTACAAAGCCCCGCGCTTTCCACCCGTACGCGGCGAACGGCGCCGCATCTCCAAAAATACGGCCCCTCGGCGGCGCCTTTCTTGGCACACAAGAACCGTCGGTACTCACTTCGCGGACCAAAGGCCCTCGAGCGAACCGATTGCCCTGCCCCCCCGAGACATGCTAGGGGATACCGCCAATACTCAAGGAGGCCCTATGGAGATTATCCGCCACGATCCCCCCTCGCTCCCCTGTCCCCGGGGGCGCACCGCACAGATCACCATCAAGAGCTTCAAGGGACGCAAAAACGTCGATGTCCACCTGTTTCGCCCCTTCTGGGACGAAGGGGAAGATGCCGACTGGCTGTGGGAAGAGCTCGTGGAGCCCGGAGACGACGACGCCATGGAGCAAACCCGGGAGGTGATCCTGGAAACCTTCACCCCCGAAGAACTTGAGGCACTTGTCCACTACATCGCGGAACGCTACGGCGAACGGCTCACCGCCATCCGCACCGGCGCGCTGCCGTTTCCGCTTCCGCCCGGCATCCGGGCCCTGCGCTCCATGCCCGAGGGCAAAGACATCGGCCGCATTCGGCTGGAACAGGTCCCCGGCTACCAATTACCCTTCCCGGTGCACGGACTCTACGACCTCGCCCAGCACGAGCCCATGGAGATCCCCGACATCCAGGATCCGGAGTAAACGGGCCACCACATCGGCGTCGAGCCTGCGCATGACGACCCCGATATACTGCATTTGCCGGCGGCGCGCCTCCCGGGAACGCATGCCGTGGCATGCCACGACGGCGTCTTCCAATTCCTCGGGGAGCGCGAGCTGTCGAAGCGCGGCAGGCGAGAGCGCCACCAGGCGTTCTCCCAAGCGCTGCAGGGCCTCCACCGCCCGTTTGCGCTGCGTGCGGCTCGGACGCGGCGCGTCATGATGCACAGACAATCGTACCTCCTTCCAGCCGCCACCGCCCCTGCTGGGTCGGCAGATGCACTGCGGCCTCCAGGCGGCGGGCGAACTCTTCCCGCGACACCTCAAACCCGCCCAGACGCACCATGTGCGGCGTGGTCTGCTGGCAATCGATGAGTTGGTAGCCCGAGCGGGCCAAAGCCCAGGCCAGGGTGACAAAGCCGACCTTGGACGCCTCGGGTTCCACGTGAAACATAGACTCCCCGAAAAAGACCGCGCCCAAGGCCACGCCGTACAGTCCGCCCACCAGGCGCCCATGGCGCCACACCTCCACACTATGAGCAAACCCGAGCTCGTGCAAACGCCGATAGGCCGCCTCCATGGCCGGCACAATCCAAGTCCCCAGCCCTCCAGGCCGGGGGACGGAGGCGCACCAGCCAATCACTGCGGGAAAATCCGTATCCAGGGTGACGGTAAAACGGCCTTGACGCAGTACCCGGGCAAGGCGCCGAGGCACGTGGACGCGACCCGGCTCGATGATGAGCCGCGGATGGGGACTCCACCACAAAATCGGGAGCCCATCACCATACCACGGAAAGATCCCCTGCCGGTACGCGGCCAAAAGCCGCGCCGGGGAGAGGTCGCCCCCCACGGCAAGAAGCCCGTCGTCCTCGGCACTGGCAGGAGACGGGAATGGTGCTCCCGGCAGGAGAAACGCGACGGCCATATTACCGATCGTACTGAAACGAGAGGCGGTCGCCGTCCACATCCACAGTCACGACCCCACCCCCGGCCAAGGGACCAAAGAGGATGGCATCGGCCAAGGGATCTTTGATCTCCTTTTGCAGCAGCCGCCCCAGGGGCCGGGCTCCAAACGCGGGATCGAAGCCACGCTGGGCAAGCCAGGCGCGAGCAGCATCGGTCAGCGCCACGCGAACCTTTTTGGGGGCGAGTTGGGCGGCGAGCTCGGCCATGAGCTTGTCCACGATGCGCTCCATGACCTCCTGCGAGAGCCCATGGAACGGGACAACGGCATCCAAACGGTTGCGGAACTCCGGACTAAAGAGCCGCTCCACGGCCTGCATACCCCGGTGGGTGCGCTCGTCCTCCCCTGCCGAGGCGAACCCGATGACCGCGCTTTGCATCTCCCGGGCGCCGGCGTTGGAGGTCATGAGCAGCACCACGTTGCGGAAATCCGCCTTGCGACCGGAGGTGTCCGTGAGGGTGGCGTGGTCCATGACCTGCAAGAGGATGTTGAACATATCCTCATGCGCCTTTTCGATCTCGTCGAGGAGGAGCACGCAATGGGGATTCTTGCGCACCGCATCGATGAGAAGGCCGCCCTGTTCAAACCCCACATAGCCCGGAGGGGCGCCGATGAGCCGGGCCACGGCGTGCTTTTCCATGTATTCGCTCATGTCGAAGCGCAGAAGCGGCACGCCCAAGGCCTCTGCCAGCCGGCGGGCGAGCTCGGTTTTGCCTACGCCGGTGGGGCCGATGCACAAAAACGAGCCCACGGGCCGCTCCTGAGGACCGAGCCCGGCGCGGGAACGTTTGATGGCCTGCACCACAACATCCACGGCCTCGTCCTGCCCAAAGACCTGCTGTCGCAGCCGGGCGTCCAGGCGCGCCAGCCGCTCGCGGTCCGAAGACTCCAGGCGCTCGCTGGGGATGCGCGCCATGCGCGCCACGATCCGCTCCACATCCGCCCGGGTGACCGTTCGCCGCCTGCCTCCGGAAAGGGCAAAGGCCGCGCCCGCTTCATCGAGGACATCGATGGCCTTGTCCGGCAAAAACCGCTCCGTGATGTGCCGGGCGGAAAGCTCCGCCGCGGCGCGGATGGCGGAGGGCTGGTAACGCACCCCATGATGGGCCTCGTAGCGCTCCCGCAGGCCCAACAGGATCTTTTCGGTATCCGCCACGCTGGGCTCGAGAATCTCCACCTTCTGAAACCGTCGCGAAAGGGCCCGGTCCTTTTCGAAGTGGTTCTTGTACTCCTCGTAGGTGGTGGTGCCGATGCAGCGGATCTCACCCGAGGCGAGCACCGGCTTCAAGATGTTGGAGGCGTCCAGCGTCCCGCTGCTGGTGGCGCCTGCGCCGACGATGGTGTGGATCTCGTCCACGCACAAAATGGCGCCCGGAATATTCTGGAGTTCCGTCACCACGCCCTTGAGCCGGGCCTCGAAATCTCCCCGATACTTGGTGCCCGCCACCAGCGCGCCCATGTCCAGGGCAAAAAGGCGCACCTCCCGAAACATGGTCGGCACCTCACCCTGGGCGATGCGCAGGGCAAGGCCTTCCACCACCGCCGTCTTCCCGACCCCGGGATCGCCCACGAACACCGGATTGTTCTTCTTGCGCCGGGCAAGGATGCGCAGGGTCCGCTCGATCTCGACGTCCCGACCGATCAGGGGGTCGATGCGGCCCTCCCGGGCCCTACGCACCAGATCCACCGTGTATTTTTCCAAAAACGTCGGCTGCGGGGCGTCGCTTCCCCGCGTGGCGGTTTCTTCTTCCGGCTGCACGTGGGAAATGTATTCCAGCACGGCAAGCCGGGTCAGCCCCTGGGATTTGAGAAAATACACCGCAAAGGTATCTTCTTCCTCCAGCATGGAGGCGAGAAAATCTCCTGGACGAATATGCTGCTTTCCTGCAGATTGAATATGGAGCACGGCGCGCTGCATGGTCCGCTGCACACTGGCTGTCTGGACGATCTCATACTCCGGACGCAGCGCGATTTCCATGTGCTCCAAAAAGAATCGATGCAGCTGCTCCTCAAGCCGAGTGATATCGATTCCACACCCTTCGAGGATACTTTTTCCGTATTCGTCTTTGATGTATCCGTATAAAAGATGCTCGAGAGTCAAAAATTCATGCTGCCGTATCTTGACTTCACGAACCGCCTTGGCAACGATACGTTCCAATTCCGGACTCAGCATCATGTCACACCTCCTCCATGGAGGCTCGAAGAGGAAAAGAATTCTTGCGCGCCAAAGAGTGCACAAGCTGCACTTTTGTTTCCGCTATCTCTGCAGTATAGACGCCACATTCCCCGATGCCTTCCTTATGGACACGCATCATGATGGCATAGGCCTCAGCCTCGGTTTTGCCAAACACGGACTGCAACACATGCACTACGAATTCCATCGTGGTGTAGTCGTCGTTGTGGAGCAGCACTCGATACCAGCGGGGTTCTTGGAGCTCTTCTTCCTGCTGGGTGTCCTGAGTGGGCAGCGTCACCGGATCGATCACGGTTTACTCCTCCCCGTCGAATTCCTCGAGCCATTGGCCGAGCGCAGCGATGACCTGACGCGCCTGCTTCGAAGACGAAAAGGTGAACTTGGATTGGGGCAAAAACCGTCCGCCCCGCTTCTGGTAGCGTACCAGCCGAAATTTCACCGGCCCCCAGGTCTCTCCGTCCCGCGCCAGCTCCTGAAAAGCAAACACGATAGTGGTCCACGCCCCGCGGGAGAGCACCTCTTTGCGCAGCTGCCGCACCCGCTGCACGCCGTGCTCGTCCCACCAATCGAGGGTAATGGCATCAATGGTTTCTTCCATGGGATACTCCTTGTTTTTCCACAATGCGGTCAAAACATAAGAACGATGCCCCCTACGGTCAAAGGGAAAAGCCGCGAAAAATCTGGACACATCCAGTCCGCATAAAATATTCTCGCCAGACACTACCCTTGGCCGCACTTTTCGGGTACACGACAGGGCGTTCGTTGTCGGCAACCAAACCACAAGGAGAAGAACCTCATGAACGTCGTGGTCATCGGCGGCGTGGCCCTCGGCCCCAAAGTGGCCTGCCGCGTCAAACGCGTAACCCCCGAAGCCAACGTCACCCTCGTGGATGCAAACGCATTGATCTCTTACGGAGGCTGCGGGATCCCGTACTACGTCTCCGGCGACGTCTCCGACCACACCCAACTGCAAGAAACCAGCTTCCACATGGTCCGGGACGTGGAGTTCTTCCGCTCCTGCAAGGGTTTTACCGTCCGCACCCAAACCCGAGCTCTGGCCATCGACCGCAAGACCAAAACCGTGCGCGTCCAAGGCCCTGACGGACGCGAAGAGGACTTGCCCTATGACAAGCTCGTCCTCGCCACGGGCAGCACCCCCCGCGTCCTGCCCATCCCCGGCCGGGATCTTCCGGGCGTGTACACGGTTTCCGATCTGGAGGCCGCCATCCAGATCAAAGAGGCCGTAGCCAGCGGCAACGTGAGTTCCGCCGTCATCGTCGGCGCGGGCTTCATCGGCCTGGAAATGGCCGAGGCCTTGGCGGACATGTGGGGCATCGAGACCGCGGTGGTGGAAGTCATGGACCAGGTGCTCCCTGGATTCATCAGCCCCACCTTGGCGCGCATCGCGCAGCACCACATGGAAGAGAAAGGCGTCGCCGTCTATACCGGGGAAAAAGTCCTGGCCATGGAAGGCGACGGCCGGGTGACGCGGGTGCGCACCGACAAGCACGAACTGGCCGCAGACCTGGTGATCCTTGCCGTAGGGGTCGTGCCCAATGACGAGCTGGCCCGCCAAGCGGGCCTCACCTGCCATGAGCGCGGCGGCATCATCGTGTCCAAGACCATGCAAACCTCGGATCCGGACATCTACGCCGGCGGCGACTGCGTGGTGGTGGAAAACCTCGTCACCGGCAAGCCTGGATACTATCCGCTGGGCTCCCTCGCCAACCGCCAGGGTCGGGTCATCGGCACCAATGTGGCCGGAGGCCGGGAGACCTTCGACGGCGCGGTCGGCTCCTTCATCCTCAAGCTCTTCGACTACGCCTTTGCCGGCACCGGCCTGTCCCTCCCTATGGCCCGACGCGAAGGCTTCGACGCCCAAAGCACCCAGGTGGCGCAATTCGACCACGCCCACTTCTTCCCCAAAAAGGACATGGTGACCCTGGAGATCGTCTTCGAACGCGGCACGGGCCGGATTTTGGGAATCCAAGGGGCCTGCGCCAACGGCGACTCCCTCAAGGCCCGCATCGACGCCGTGGCCGCCATCCTCAAATTCCGCCCCACCCTGGCGGACATCAGCAACCTGGAAGTCACCTACGCGCCCCCCTACGCCGCAGCCATGGACGTTCTCAATATGGCAGCCAACGCCGCAGACAACATTCTCCATGGCCGCTGCGATCCCATCTCGCCAGAGGACTTCATGCAGCTTTGGCAGAACCGCGAACAAGAGAACATCCTCTGCATCGACTGCCGGGAATGGGGGAACGCCGAACCATATGTGACCAAGCACCCTGAGTTCTGGAAAAACATCCCCCAGGGGCAGTTACGCGACCGCCTTGCCGAGGTGCCTCAGGACAAGAAAGTACTCCTCATCTGCAACACGGGTGGACGTTCCTACGAAGCGCAGCGCATCCTCCACGCGGCAGGACGTAGGGACACCCTCGACGTGCCCGGAGGCATGGGGCTCCTCCGACAATGTGGATTCGACCCCGCAGCAGAATGAACACCATGCGGCCCTTCGGGGCCGCTTCATTTTGATGCTATTGACACCTCCGCGGCCCCAACGTAGCTCAAGATATCCTCGAAATCCCTTGCTCAAGGAGCCGCCATGGGCATCTTCCTCCTGACCACAGGCACCCTTGTCGCCGGACTTCTCTTCTGGTGGATATTCCGGCCCGCCATGAGGACTCGGCCATCCTTTTCCTCAGAAGAGGCCCCATTTCCCCAAATCGCCCCGACTTCTGTCGACCCGGCTCACGAAACCCTCGCCCGGATCATTCACCACCTCTACAGCGGGAAGCGGCCTGCGGCGCACCTCGACCGCGACGCGACCCACGAACCGCTCTCAACCACCGCACACACCGCCATCCAGCACCTCGCACAGCATTTCCAGCGTCTCTCCGGGCTCCAAACCTCGCTTGCACCCTTCCACGACCCCAACGTCCGCATGCAGGACATCGCTGGCATGGTCGCCCACGACCCTGCCCTTTCCGCGCGCGTGCTCCATACCGCCAACTCCCCGCTTTTTCGCACCATTTCCACCATTAAATCCGTGCACACCGCAGTGACCATCCTAGGACTCGCCAATATCAAAAACCTCGTGGCCTACGGCCTCCTGCCCCAGGATCTCTACCGGAGCGAGCACCACCAGCGCCTCTTCCAATCAGTCTGGAAACACATGGCGACCACCGCCGCCATCACTGCGGCCATTGCCAAGGCACTACCGCGCTTGGACGGAGGCATGCTCTCCACCGCAGCGCTCATGCATGATATCGGAAAACTCCTCCTCATCCCGCTGTGCCAGGCGAAAACCGCCCCCGATTATCCCAGAACTCCCTCTGAAGAAGCACAGATTTTCGCGACAACCCACATCCACGCGGCAAAAATTTTGAATGAAAACATCCAGCTCGACAGCGATTTAATAAATCTCATCCTCTTCCACCACCATCCTGGATGGGCGCATGCAAGCGAATTCAAATGGAAAGAAGAACTCATTCAATGCCTTTCCATCATTTTTGCCGCAAATCAGATGGCGCATTGCATTCAACGCAATGGAACATGGAATTATACTGCAGAAAAATTAGAGACATTCCACGATTCTTGTCACACAGTGCTGCCCCAAGAGCAGCTCTCCCGCATCGTGCTGGAGCCAACATTCCAGCGCCACGTCACCTCCCACATCCAAGCCATGCTTGCGGGATTGTACTGATTCCAGGGGGAGAAGGCAGCATCTAGCGCGCGAGACGATCCAAAGCGAGGGCGAGGGCGGTCGTCAGCTTGATCACCTCACGGTTGGTCCGCCGCACCGTGCCTGCAAGACGTTCGGCCACGGCCAAGAGCAGACGAAAGGCGACGGCGGGACTGCGTCGACCAAGGTCCAAAAAATGCTCTCGGTCTGTAGCCAAAAATCGTGCATCCTCTTCCACGAACACCGTGGCGGAGCGCACGTCACGATCGATGAGGGCGATCTCGCCGATGAGAGGAAACTGCGATCCATCGAGCACGGCCAAGACCTTACGCGGATTTTCCACAGCCAGAGCCGGCAAGGCGACACTTCCCACGAGCATGGATTTACTGATGCGCACCCGACCTTGGGTCAGGATATACATCTCCGTGCCCACCTCCCCTTCGGTGACGAGGTTTCTGCCTGCCGGCACTTCCACCGGCCAGAAAACCTCCTGGAGTTCCAGAAGCTCCGATGCAGCGAGGTCCCGAAAGAGGGGAATGCGACTCCAATCGTCCATAGGGTTTCCCGCTAGTTCGGGGGATGCAAGAACACCACTGCGTCAAAGCTGTCGAGGAACAGGGCGTCTTCAGGGTTGGTCAGCACTTGCGGACCGGCCATCCCCAGGGCCGTCTTTTGGCCGGAAGAATGAAAGAGCTCGAGGATGAATTGATCCAGGGCCGAAGTCTCGTCCAGGATATTTTCCAAACAGAGCGAGCGCCCCACGCGGCACAGCGCCACCGGGAGCTCCCCGCGGCGCCGGGCCGAAGCGAAAAACTCGCCCCAGGTCATGGTCTTTTCTTCCGCGCTCAGCCTCCGGCAGGCGAGCAAGGAATCCCCACCCACCCCGATCATCTGCTCCAAGACCGTGCCCATGGCGGCATGAGCCCCCATGATGCCCAGGATGCGGGTCTCCAGTTCCCCACGCACCAACACATGATCCACACCGGCACGCATCAAATTTTTCCGGCCCTCGGGGGTCATGGCCTCGGCATACAGGGGAACGGACGGCGCCAGCTCCCGCACGGCCAAGGCCGCGCAGAGCGTCTGCTGGTCGGCCTCCGCCGCGGGGATATCGTCCCGGGCAAGGAGATACACCAGCTTGGCCCACGCAGGCCGGGCCTTATGCACGATCCCTTCATGCACCGGGTTGCCATAGACGAAATGGAGGCCCTCGCCCAAGCCCATTTGGAAGGCAATGGCCTCACGCTCCTCTTGCGGCAGGGAGGTGACGATAACCACCTCGGATCTCCCCCGTCCCACCACATGGCTTGCCTGCAAGGCCCCGAGGAGATCCAAACCAAAGGCGTTCCACCCCATCAGCACCACATGCTGATTCACATCCACAGCAAGCAACCCCTTCCGCTTCCGAGAGCGGTAGTCCATGAAAGAAGACGCGAGCTGCCCGGTCACCACGCTCAGCACGCCCACACCGCCGACCATCACCACGGCAGCCATGACGCGGCCGCCCACCGTGGTCGGGACCACATCGCCATACCCTACCGTGGACAACGTCACGATGGCCCACCACAAGGCATCGGCCAAAGAAAGCCGCGACGGGCCTTCCAGAAGGTACAGGCCTACAGTGGCCAGCAGCACCACGGCCAGCAAGCCCGCGAGCATCCGCGCCACGGTCCAGCCGCGCCGCCAACCTGCCCAGCATATCTCCGTCCACCCGCCCATGGGCCTTCCTTGTCACCATTTCTTTTCATCTCCTATGACGAAAAAACCCCGCCTCCGCAAGCACCAAAAGCGTTTGGTGCTCCGCAGAGCGGGGCAAAAGGGACCGTGAGCAAGAACTGCTAGGCGGACGCGCCGATTTCCGCGGGCAACCGCTCCACAAACCGACGGATTTCCTCCCGCACCCGGCGATACACGCCAAGGATCTCGGCCTCGTCCATATCCGGGGTCACCATCCGCGGCGGGTCGTCAAATCCCCGGTGCATGCGCCGTGTGGCTCCTGGAAAGAACGGGCAGTTCTCCTGGGCGTGGCTGCACAAGGTAATGACCACGTCGAACTCCTGCACCGGGAGTTCGTCTGTGGTTTTGGAAAAAAGCCTTGAAGTATCCAGTCCGGCTTCCTTGAGGACCCGCATGGCCCACGGATTGAGCCCATGCTTCTCCACACCCGCAGAGTAGGCCTCCAGATGCGGGTGCAACGCACGGGTCCACGCCTCGGCCATCTGGCTGCGGCACGAATTGCCGGTACACAAGAACAGGATACGCATGGGACCTCCTTAGGGCTTGCACGTCACGTGGCAGACCCCCGTGGGTGTTTGCACCGCGTAAGGAAAATACCGCTTCTTGAGCCACAAGGCCACATTGACCAGGCTGATGAGCACCGGCACTTCCACCAAGGGCCCGATAACCGCGGCGAAGGCCTCCCCAGAGTTGATGCCGAACACCGCGATGGCCACCGCGATGGCCAGCTCAAAGTTGTTGGACGCTGCGGTAAAGCTCAAGGTCACGGTCTGTTCATAGGTCGCCCCTACCTTCATGGACAAGAAAAAAGAGACCACGAACATGACGAGGAAATATACCGAGAGCGGAATCGCCACGCGAATAACGTCCATAGGCAAGGCAACGATGTATTCGCCTTTGAAGGAGAACATGACCACAATGGTGAAGAGCAGAAAGATGAGCGTGAGGGGACTGATGCGGGGCAAAACAACGCTCTCCAGCCACGACCGCCCTTTCCAGGCAATGGCGCCGTACCGGGTTATCAGCCCCATGATAAAGGGAATTCCAAGATAAATGAAGACGCTTTTGGCGATCTCGGCCATGGAGACATCCACAGCCATGCCCCCAAACCCCAACACCTCGGGCAAGACGGAGATGAAGATATAGGCATACACCGAGAAAAAGAGGACTTGAAACACAGAGTTGAACGCCACGAGTCCAGCGCAATACTCACGGTCGCCGCTGGCAAGATCGTTCCACACAATGACCATGGCGATACAGCGGGCAAGGCCGATAAGGATCAAGCCCACCATATACTCATGATATCCCGACAAGAACACTATGGCCAAGGCGAACATGAGAAGCGGCCCGATAATCCAGTTTTGCACCAAGGACAGGGTGAGGACCTTGGTGTTCCGGAACACCTGCCCCAATTGCTCGTAGCGTACTTTGGCCAAGGGTGGATACATCATCAGGATGAGTCCAATGGCGATGGGAATGTTGGTGGTTCCCACTTGCAGAGCCTGCACCACGTCCTTCACCGCAGGCACCCCGTAGCCCAGACCGACGCCCACAAACATGGCGAGAAAGATCCATACGGTCAAAAACCGATCCAGAACCGAAAGACGCTGGCTGACGCCGCTCATAATACCTCCTTACGGATGTTAATTTGGCAGTCCAGCCAAATATCTGCACCGCGCCCAACCCGCCTGTCAAGAGATCCGAGCACGGAAGTCCGACTTGTGCGCCATGGCCAAAAAATAAAATTCCTCTTTACCCCAATGCCGCATCCCCGTTAAGGAGGGGGCATTCTCCAACCGCAACCCCTGGAGGGCATCATGTTCCGCACCATTCTTTATCCCGTGGACCTCTCGGACGACGACGCCAAGGTCACCCAACTGGTGGCCGAACTCGCCCGCACCTTCGACGCCCGCATCATTACCTTGTATGTGGCACCGTCCATGATCCAGTATGAAATCTTCGACCTCCCCACGGCGTCCATTCCGCAACTCGTGGGAGACATCGTCAGCGGCGCCGAAAAAGTCATGGCGGAATTCGTGCAGAAACACTTTGCCGGCTTCACGGCCGAAGGGATGGTAGTGAGCGGCGACGCGGCCGAAGAAATCGTCCGTCAAGCCGAGGCCCGCGGAGCGGACCTCATCGTCATGGCCACCCATGGCCGCAAAGGCCTCAACCGACTCCTTTTTGGCTCGGTGGCGGAAAAAGTCATCAAAGCCGCGCCCATGCCGGTACTCACGGTGCGTCCCCAATAAGGACGGAACCTCGCCGCGGCGTGTAAACAGCCAATGAAAATGTCACCTTTTTGGGACGGTTTGGGACAATAAAAATGTCATGGTTTCCACCAATGGTTGTTGTTCCCCTACCAAGTCCCCGGAGTTGTCTCCTGGGGGTTATGAATCGCCCTCGCTATGGGTTCACGAGGGTGAAGATACCAGTGCCATGAGGATTCTGCCGCAGGGGAGGTCTGCTCCCGTTCCTGGGCCCCTCTTGCCAACGATTTTTCCTCAGAAGCCGGTTCTTCCGAAGATTTTCCCGTGACAACGGGGACAAGGACAAAGGCCTCTCCGTCCGCCAGCGCCATGAGCTCGTCATCAAGCTTTTCGACCACGGTGA
>NZ_JCANTW010000005.1:0-22877 GCF_059568695.1 Thermodesulfomicrobium thermophilum DSM 16697
CCCTTGTTTCAATCCACGCCCCCGCGTGGGGGGCGACTGTCATCCTGGATTGTATTGCCGGATAACGAAGCAATGCTTGTTTTCCGCGAACCCCTCCTTTCTTTCATGAGATTTCATCTGGACGAGTCGTTTACTGTTTTATTTTGCTTATAAATCAATATGTTAAGTTTTTTGCGAGCCCCCCGGTCGATTTTTGTCAGCTTGGGGTTCGCAACCTTGACGAATAGTGAGCGCGGCTGCCCATATTTTTTTCAAGCTTCGACCGGTAGGCCTCCTTCTGGCAGTCTCTCAACATTACAGCAGGCTTTCATGCGCAGCTTCGGCACCGTGTATACAGCGCATGGCATCTCTTTTTCACTATGCCGTTAAACAATCAACGGCCCCTGCTGATCTACACCTGGCTTCGCCCCAATATGTTCCACCCTCCGTTCCCAGTTTGAGCCGAGATAATAAAATCGGAGACTGTCGGCCTTTGGATCAATCTCTCGGATTAGCCTCGCTTTCAATACTTCCCATTGGGCCGGAGCGACGATGCATTCGAAAACAGAAAATTGGACCCTCTGGCCGTAATCTTTGCATGTCTTCGCCACCCGCCGGAGCCTTCTTTGTCCGTCCGGCCCACTGACCGCCACATCGTAACTCACCAAGACAAACATATCTCACCTCCAGATAAAGACCGGGTAGCCGTCAAGATCACCACGTAAATACCGAGCAAACAACCGGGCCTGGATATGGAAGAGTAGCCCAACGGTCATTTTTTTATTGGTAAAAGGGTGGGTTATTTCTTCTTGTTTTCGCGTTTGCCAGGCGATCAGCAATTCTTTTCGAGTGTCGTCATCCATCAGCACTGCGCCGTTTTCCAGCGTCCTGAAACCGTTTCCGCGCACCTGACCGCGGTTGATCAACGACAACGCCAGACGATCGGCGAGGAAGGGGCGGAACTCTTCCATCAAATCAAGGGCAAGTCCCAGCCTTCCCGGCCGATCTCGGTGGAGATACCCAACCGCAGGATCAAGTCCTGTCGATTCCAGGGCAGAACGCACGTCATGCATCAGCAGGGTATAGAGAAAAGACAGCAGGCAGTTGACCCGGTCCAGCGGCGGTCTGCGGCTGCGCTGGTGAAAAGCAAATTGGTCTTTCTGGGCCACTATCAGATGATCAAAGACCGCAAAATAGACCGCCCCTGCCTCCCCCTCGTAACCTCGCAAACGGTCCAGAGGGAGCTTCCCTTCCCGGAGATGCTCAAGGATTTGCCCTAGTCTCTTTGATGCCGCACTGAGCTTGTCCGCAGCGACTTTCTCTCCGTGATCACGCAGTGTCCGGTTCAAAACCGCGCGGCAGTTATACACTTTGCCGAGCAACACCGCTCGAGCCACATCGGCGGATAGTTGCTTGTCATCGGCCCAGCGGTACTGGGTCCGGCGCAGCAGGACATTGCCCGAGACCGGGGCAGTGACTCGGGCCAAGAAGCGGCCCTGTTCAGTGAGGAAGCTGACGACTACATCGCGTTCGGCGCATAATCCCATGAGAAAAGGACTCATGGACACCTGGCCGAAACAGACGATGCCGTCCAGGGTGTGTATGGGAAGCTGGAGGCGGGTTTTGCCATCCACTTTGACCACCACGGTTTCACCTTCTTTTGCGAGGTAGCTTCCTTGCGTGGTCACAAAAAGGGTGTTGAGATGTCTTTTCATTTTGTCGCCTTTGCGAGGTACCAAGCGATTGACCCAGCACCGCCGAAACCCTTCGGCAGACAGATTTCCAAGAGCGAGCACGAGTCGCATTTTTTTTGATAAGCCGCTGGCGGCGTGCGTCCGGCATCCACGAGGCGATGAAATCGTTCTGCGGTGATTCTGGTCTCCTCACGCAGATGGCCGTCAAATGCCACCACCTGCCGCCGTCGGTTCTTCCCGTAGAACAACGCCCCTTCCGGCACCTCGACGGCCAGCATCTCCTCAAGGCAGAGGGCCTGGGCGCAGAGCTGCACCTTGTCCCAGTTTTCCTGTTTCGGCCGACCGCGTTTGTACTCCACCGGGTAGGGGCGCCAGGTGCCGTCTTCCTGCCGATGGTACTCGACCACGTCGGCCTTGCCGGACAATCCCAGGGAAAGGGATCGCAGTGGCACTCCATATTCAACCCGCACATCTCGGCGTGACTCGTGGCCCGGCCGATCGGCTCGTTCATGCAGCAAGCGTCCTTGGGCGGTGTAGAGGTTCTCCACCCAGATTTGCTCGATATGGATGAGCGCGCACTGCCGTTCGCAGAAGAGGATATGCTGGAGGCCGGATAACTGGAGGAGATCGTCTTCGGTGTACATCGATGACGGCGTCCATGTTGTACCAGTCAATCTGTCTTGTGACATCTCTACCGCCTTCATTTTGAACTGTTGCATTTTTGGCAGCAGTTGACTCACGCGCTAGTTTTTCGCTTTGACAACTATTCCATAATTGGATGAAAATGAATGACTTGTCGCGCTCGAACAGCTCGGCCATCTGGTTTAGGGTCAACCAGACGGTATCGTCCTTGGGACGATCATCAATGGCTGTCCTGCCGTCATCGCCCCTATAACGAACGATTATTCCAAGCCCACGGCCTGTTTCTTTTCCCATCATCAGGTTCCTAAAGCATCTCGATCAGTTGAACACCGACAGGCGCGCTCCCCACCGTCATCGTGTAGTGGGCAAAAGAGCGGGGCGGAGCATCGCCGCAATTTTTCTCAACCGTTACCAGATCAAAGAGTTTGCTGGCCGGGGCGTTGCCCAGCTCGGAATCGTGCTTGAAGACAATAAGCCTGCGTGCAGCCATCTCGCCACGGGCCGCGGAACGGTCGTGGTCGAACATGTTCATGAGCGCGTTCCAGAACAGTTCAAGGTCCTCTTCGGAAAAGCCGGTTTGTTTGGCGAGCGGCGCGGATATGAAGCCGTGGCAGCGGTAGAGGGCGTAAGGGACGGTGAATTTGCGGCCCATGGTGCGGTTGTCGCCCTGCTGTCTTTCGGCCTCGGCCTCGGTGGCCACGGCCATGCGGGTGATGGAGTGTTCCAGCGGCACGATCTGGTCCACGCTGCGGGCGAAGGTGAACTGGACCGGCCCGCGGACCTGGCCCGCGTTCTTGCCGGTGGACATCACCGCGCCGAAGGTGCGCACATCGTAATACCGGCCGCACATATACTGTCGTGCCGCCTCGGTCTTGTCGCCCTTTTCCTTGCTCTTCACCGTCTCCTGCTCATGGGCCTCGTCGATGAGATTGTTGAGGACTGCCTTCTCCTTGATGAAGATATCAAACGGTGCGACGCAGTTTTTGATGATCTGCATATAGTTGCGCACCTTACGCTTGAGGCAGACGTCGGTGACCAGGCCGTGTCCGGTTTCCGGGTCGATGCGGGGAAGATTGCCGGCGTCCGGATCTCCGTTGGGGTTGCCGTCTTTCACGTCGAAGAAGAAGACAAAGTCGTAGCGGTTCTGAATGGCGTTGCTCATGATGCTATCCTCCTTGATTTAATTGTTTTCGTGCTTGGTAAAAAAATCCTGGCGCTGGTGGTAGTAGCCCACCGCGAAACGGCCCTGGTCCTGGAGTGAAAGATGGGTGGGGAAATCGTCGATGCCGCCCATGATCTCGGTGATGGTCTTTTCCAGGTTCACCGCCCGGCCGCGATTTTCGAGCTTGGCCAGGTGATGGTTCTTGAGCTTCATGAGATGCGGAAAGGCGGCCACCGGGTTGCTCGAGGCCGCACCGTAGAAACGATCACGGATGGTGGCGTTGATCCCGGGGTTCGCCTCCTCCTGGATCTTTTCCAGGGTGGCGAAGAGCCGTCCCAGCCGGTAACCGATGTTGGTGTTGCCTGTGTCAAGAGCCATGCCGACCTCCTTTTCAGATCGTTTGTAAAATCTCGCCGCCCGCACCAGCACCGCCTTGATCAGGGCGGCGCGGGGATAGCTGACATCCTGTTCAGCCCGGCAGCGGCGGACGGCAGCGCCGAGTAGGGTCTGGGGATAGGGACTGCCGGCGAGGATCGCCTTCATCACGTCGCCGGCCAGGTTTGGCGGGATGTTTTCCGCCTTTCCCAGCGCGGCGGTTGCGACCAGCAGGCGGAAGAGCGAGAGATGTTCAGGCTGTTTGGGCCCATGGACAATGGCGCAGTCCTCGAAATGCTGGCGGATGTTACGCGCCGTCTCGCCCACTGTGCCCGCGTGCCAGAAACGGACCGCGATCCGCGCCGCATTGGGGGCCAGGCCGAGAACGTAAAATGGGGTCAGATCTTCGGTAATCGGCGGGGTTCCGGCCCTGGGCGATTCATAGAGGACCCGGATTGCCTTTGTCTTCTGCTCGGGGTTTTCCTTCGCCTCCTCGCCGAAGATGTCGGCGAAGACGTCCTCGATTTCGTTCTTTTTCTCGGCCCAGAAAACCGTGGTGGCGTCACCCACCTGGATCTTTTGCCTTGAGTTCTTTGCAAGCAGCTCGTTCAAGGCGGTGGTGTAACAGAAGGCCGTTTTTTCCGTAACCGGGGCGTTGTAGCTCTGTTCCTTGCCGTAGGAGTCAAAGCCCATGTTTTTCTGGAATGACACGATCTTGGCGTTGCTCTTCGCGCCCGGGATCGGGGTGCGGGGATGGAGCCGTGCCACTCTGCCGAACTCACCGCAGACCAGACAATAGCCCTCCCGCGTGGAGCCGGAATCTTCCTCCTCCTCGCCACCGACGTCTCCAGGCCCGGCAGCTGACGCCACATGGGCCACCACCGCTTCACTCTGGCAGACCAGTTGGTCCTCTCCTTGGATGAGGAACGAGAGATTGCAGCCGGGAACCTTCTTGCAGCTCTCCCACTCCGGGTGATCGAACACGGCGGAGAAATCTCCCCGCGTAAGGAAGCGGTGCACCAGCGCGACCCCGGCATCATCAGGGATCGCCTGGTGCAATGCCGCCACCTCCGCCTTGAAGGTCTCGTGCTGCTTTTGCGCCATCTCCCGATCCTTGTCTTTATCCGATTTGGGCCAGCCGAGGACGTAGCCGTAATGGTCCCAGAGGAGATTGGCCACCTGCCACGCCTTGGAGCCAGACCGGCCGCGCTCGGCCGGCACCATGAAGGACTGGGCGACCTTCCTTTTCCCGGATGGCGTCCGGGTATCCTGGAGGGCAGCGAAGTTTCCTTCTCGGTCAAGCACGATGAGGAAGGGGATTTCGACACGTTTGAACCCCGGTGGCGCCACCAACCCCTCGGCGTCGAGGCGGTGGTAATAGTCGGTCAGTTTCTGCAGAATCATCGCCGCACCTCCTCGCTGTCCCACGCGGGCACCTGCATGACGCCTTTTTCGAGCCTGGCCCGGAAGAAGGCGGGCCGGCAGTTTTCGGTGCAGCAGTGGGCGTTGCCCTCGTCCGCGTGGTTGTCGTGGTCGATGTCGTAGAGCATCCAGCCGAGGTCGCGGTCTTCGGGGACGGGATCGGGAAGCGGGCTGTTCAACGGGATCAGCTCGAAATCGGCGGCGAACTCCCGGCAGCCGAGATAGGGACGGTGGAAACACTGGCCGTTTGTGGCCCGGCGGATGAACATCTGCTCGAACTTGGTGACGTTGTCCTCCGGGCCGCTCTTTTCGGTCATCTCGAAGCGGGCATGGATGGTGTAGGCTACGTCCCGCAGGAAGAGCCCGGCCCGCTGCTGGCGCTGGTCCTCGACAAAGATACCGGCGCTGCGCGCCGACATCACGGCGCCCACCTCGTTGCGGCGTACCGATTCCCAGCGGATCGGGGCCAGCACGTCGATGCGTTCCACCCGCCAGCGGATGGCCGGCTTCCAGAGGATGGCCTCCAGGATCCCTCGCGCCGCGGACGGGGTCATCACGTCGTAGGAGACGCGCTCCACCTTCATCTCCGGCCTGGTGAAACATCCGTTCCGGCCCCAAACTCTAAGGCGGAACGGGCCACTTCTCGTGCCGTTTTCGCGCATGTTCCCTCCTTTTTCAGATCACAAGTTCATCGGGGGCGTAGACCGCCGAACGGTCCACGCACAAACCGAGGTCTTCGTCGTACAGATTTCCCTGGACCTGGACAAAGATCCCGGGGCGGACCTCTTCGATGGCCCCTTTCGCCGCCAGCCTGCCGTGGATGGAACGGGGCAGATTGACGACAAAGCGCTGCAAGCGCCTGAGCAGCCAACGCTCCGGCTCCCGGCTGCGCAAGAGTTCGATGAGCTTTGCCCCATCGCCGTAATGGACCACCACCGGGGCCGAGGCATCGTCGATGAGGCGGAATTTTTCCGCCGCGGTCCGGAAACTGATTCGTAATTCGCGATCGTTGGCCAGCAATTTCGTAATGTCGTGACGGTCGAGGCCGTCGCCCTTGAGCCAGTAAAGGGTGCGGAAAAACTCTTCAAAACGTTCCGGGGCCAAGGGGTCACCCTCCCCGGCGGCAAGGAGCCCGCGGCCGATCTCCGCCGCCTGCCGGAGATGGCCTGCGGGGATTCGGCTCTCCGGCAGGAAGACATAGACCTGTCCCGCGGCAAGCCGACCTTCGCGGTTACAACGGCCGGCGGCCTGGGCCACCGAGTCGATCCCGGCCAGGGCTCGGTAGACAACGGGAAAATCGAGGTCCACTCCGGCCTCCACGAGCTGGGTGCTCACCACCCGGGTGGATCGGCCTTCCCTGAGATTTGCCTTGATCTCCGCGATACGGGCCGAGCGGTGCGCCCCGCACATGAGCGCCGAGAGATGAAACGTCCCTTCCGGCATCTTCTCCCACAGGGTTCGGGCGTCGTCGCGGCGGTTGACGATGCAAAGGACCGAATCGTGGCCGACGAGACGCTCGGCGAGCTCGTCCCAGCCCAGGGGACGGGCGAGGCGGTCGATCACCTCCACCCGGGTCCTTTGCAAACGTTCGTGGAGATTCAGGGATTCGGGAATGATTTCTTTTGTCTCCGGCAAACCGGGAAAATCGAAATCCATGCTCTTGTGCGGCCCCAGGGCCGGCTGGGTGGCGGTGGAGAGGACAAAACTTACTCCGTAATTCAGTTGCAGGTCGCGGATGACGGTGAGGATTGGGGTCAGGAAGTCGGGCGGCAAAAGCTGGGCCTCGTCAAGAACGACCACGGAATCGACGATGTTGTGGAGCTTGCGGCAGCGGCTGGTGCGGCTTGCGAACAATGATTCGAAAAACTGCACGTTGGTGGTGACGATGATGGGGGCGTCCCAGTTTTCGCAGGCGATCCGGCTGCGGGCGGTCTCACGGCCGGGATCGGGCGTGTCGAGGTTGCTGTGGTGCTCGATGACTGCCTCGCCAAAGATCTTACGGAACTCGGCTGCGGTCTGCTCGATGATGCTCGTGTAGGGGATCACGTAGATGAGCCGCCGTTTTTGGTGCGTCAGAGCGTGGCCGAGGGCAAAGGCCATGGAGGAAAGGGTCTTGCCGCCGCCGGTGGGTACGGTGAGGGTGAAGATCCCCGGCGGGTCGGCCGCCCGTTCCCTACAGGCGGCCAATATCTCGGATCGGATCCGGTTGACCGGGGTGTCGGGGGCGTTGGCCGTTTTTTCGGCCATGTAGCTGTCAAAGCGCGGGGCAAGGGCGGCCAGCGTGGGGGAACCGCCTCGGGATCGCGCCTTTTCGGGTTCCATGAATGCCTCGGTATCGAGGAAATCGGCGTCCACCAGGCAGGAAAAGAGCATCCTGAGCCAAAGGGAGCGGGAGAGTTTGGTGCCGTTCTTGCCCTTGCCGTTGGGCTGGGGCCGGTCGAGGATCGCCGTCGGAACCAGCGATACGATTTCCTCCAGCAGCTCCTTGCGGACTAGGCGCTGCTGCAGCGAGCCCATCGGGGCCTGTTCATTCTGCCAGTCGGGCAGGCCGGCATGATGGCCGGCGATGAGGTAGGCCGGGATCAATCCTCGTTTATCGAAACGGGCCATGGCCTGCAGTGCCCCGGCGCAGGAGTGGGTGATCATCCCCGGCCGGGTTTCGATATGACACTCCAGCCCGTTTGCGTCATAGAGCTTTTTCTGAAAAGCGGGTGAATACTTGCCGAGGTCGTGCCAGAGGCCGGCAAGATAGGCCCATTCCTCGCCGCCGAAGGGGCGGGCAAACTCCGCGGCCAGCTCGGCGACGTTTTGTAGGTGCTCTTCCAATGGCTGCCACTTCTCCGGTGGTTTCCCGTGAAGGCTGTGGGCGTAATTGTGGGAGTCGTGCTGCATTGTTGGCGTAGCGTGCATCAGGGCATTGGCAGACTTTTCCGCATACTGCATCGGTTCGTCACCCTCTGGGTTTGATGAGCGGATGGAACGCAGAGGCCACGGCAGGACGATGGGGAACCAAGGCGAAGCGCTCTCTGTTTCTCGCCCGTCATCCACCCGTGGGCACATTGTCTCTCTATCCTGATTTTCGATGCGGGAAGCAACTGTTGGAGGACGCGTTGGAGGACGCGTTCCATTGGTGCGGGCATGGAATCTGGTTTTGCTGGTCTTTGGTGAAAGAGACCCGGACGGCCTTGCCATTGCGCTTGCGGCATTGCGCTTGCGGCTTGGCTTCCGGTCGGCCTTGGGATAGGGCTCCTTGGCCATGAACGCATTTTCTCCTTCTCGCCGGAGCACCCGCGTGGTGTATCTTGGTCCTGTGGCTGTGGGGGGCGGCGCCCCGGTGCGGGTCCAGTCCATGACCAACACCGACACCCGAGACGTGGACGCCACGCTGGCGCAGATTGTCGCCTTGGCCCAGGCGGGCTGCGAGATCGCCCGTGTGGCGGTGCCCGATGCCCGCGCAGCCGAGGCCCTCGCCTCCGTGTGCCGCCAGTCGCCGCTTCCGGTGGTGGCGGACATCCACTTCGATGGGCGTCTTGCCGTGGCCGCAGTCGAGGCCGGGGTGGCGGGCTTGCGCATCAATCCCGGCAATATCGGCCCGCAGGTGGAGCGGGTGGTGGACGCGGCCAAGGCCGCGGGGGTCCCCATTCGCGTGGGGGCCAATTCCGGGTCCATCCCCAAGGACATCCTCGAGCGCTGCGGCGGCCCCACGGCGGATGCCCTGGTGGAGGCGGCCTTGCGCCATGTGCGCCTTTTGGAAGAGCGGGGCTTTTGCGCCATCAAGATTTCCCTCAAGTCCTCCTCGGTGCCGGTGACCGTGGCGGCCTACCGCAGGATGAGTACGCTTGTGGACTATCCCCTGCACCTTGGCGTGACCGAGGCAGGAACGCCTTTGCGCGGGGCCGTCAAATCGGCCTTGGGTATCGGCATGCTGCTCGCCGAAGGCATCGGCGACACCATCCGGGTTTCCCTGACGGGGGACCCCCTGCGGGAGATGACCGTGGCGTGGGAGATCCTCCGCTGTCTTGGGCTGCGCCGCCGGGGTCCGGAGATCGTGAGCTGCCCCACTTGCGGCCGCACGGAAATCGACCTCGAAGCGCTCGCATCCGCAGTGGAGGCGCATCTGGCCGATGTGACGGAATCGTTCACTGTGGCGGTCATGGGGTGTGTGGTCAACGGGCCGGGCGAAGCGCGGGAAGCGGATATCGGCATCGCCGGCGGCCGGGATTGCGGCATTGTCTTCAAAAAGGGCGCGGTGGTTCGGAAAGTGCGTGGCGAAGCTTTGATCCCTGCATTTTTACAGGAATTGGATCTCTTTTTGGCCGAGCGTCGAGCCTCGGAACATTGCTAAGGAGTCGTTATGCTGCAAAGTCGCCTCTACATTCCTACGCTCAAGGAAACTCCGGCGGAAGCCGAAGTGGTGAGCCACAAGCTTTTGCTGCGCGCAGGCATGATTCGCAAGATCACCTCGGGCATTTATACGTATTTGCCCCTGGGGTTGCGGTCGCTGGAGAAAATCAGCCGCATCGTGCGTGAGGAGATGAATGCCGCCGGCGCGCAGGAGATCCTCATGCCCATGGTCCAACCTGCAGATCTTTGGCAGGAAAGCGGCCGCTGGGAGCATTACGGCAAGGAACTGCTGCGCCTGCGGGACCGCCACGACCGCGACTATTGCCTCGGCCCTACCCATGAAGAGGTGGTGACCTCCTTGGTGCGGGATGAAGTGCGCTCCTACCGGCAGCTGCCCATCAATGTGTACCAGATCCAGACCAAGTTTCGGGATGAGATCCGGCCGCGCTTTGGCCTCATGCGGGGCCGTGAATTCATCATGAAGGACGCCTACTCCTTTGACCGCGACGAGGCCGGGGCCGATGCCAGCTATCAGGCCATGTACGACGCCTACACCCGCATCTTTACCCGCCTTGGTCTGCGTTTTCGGGCCGTGGCGGCGGACACGGGCTCCATTGGCGGGAGTTTCTCGCATGAGTTCATGGTGCTTGCCGAAACCGGGGAAGATACCTTGGCCGTATGCCGCCAGTGCGCGTACGCGGCCAATGTGGAGAAGGCGGAGGTTCGTATTGCTGCACGCGTTTCCGAGTTGCCTTCGTGTCCGGCCGTGGAGCCCGTGGCCACTCCGGGGGCGCGCACCGTGGAAGAAGTGGCGGCATTTTTGGGGATCTCCCCGCAGGCGGTGATCAAGACCGTGCTCATGGAGGCCGATGGGAATCTCGTGGCGGTGCTGGTGCGCGGCGACCGTGAGGCCAATGTGGTGAAGGTGAAGAACATGCTCGGCGCGGCCGCAGTGGACTTGGCCTGTCCCGAGGTGGTGGAGCGGGCCACCGGCGCGCCGGTGGGCTTTGCCGGCCCGGTGGGGCTTTCGGGCGTGCCCATCTACGTGGATCAGGAGCTCACGCTGGGCACGGATTACGTGTGCGGCGCCAACGCCGCGGATACGCATCTGCGGCATGTGGACCTGCGCCGGGATGTGGCGGCCACGGCCGTGGCGGATCTGCGTACCATCATCCCGGAAGATCCCTGTCCGGCTTGCGGCGGGGCCGTGGACCTGGTGCGGGGCATCGAGGTGGGGCACGTATTCAAGTTGGGGACCAAATACTCCGAGGCCATGCACGCCACCTTCCTCGATGAGAACGGCCGTGAGCGCCTCATGATCATGGGATGCTACGGTATCGGGGTAAGCCGGGTGCTGGCCGCGTGTATCGAGCAGAACCACGACGACGCCGGCATGATCCTGCCGCCGCCGGTGGCGCCCTTCGAAATCCATGTGCTTCCCTTGTCCGTGCGTGAAGAGGCGCCCCGTGCCTTGGCCCAGGAGATCCACGACGCCCTCACGGCCCAGGGGATCGACACCCTGCTGGACGACCGCGACGAGCGGCCTGGGGTGAAGTTTAGCGAGGCGGATCTGTTGGGTGCGCCCATGCAGGTCATCGTCGGCGCCAAGGGTCTGGCGCGGGGCGTGGTGGAGGTCAAGGACCGGCGCACCGGCGTTCGCCAGGAGTTGCCCGCGGATGCGGCGGTGCAGGCCATCCTTGCCTGGCGGGCCGAAGTGCTGGAGGGCTGGTGCACGTCTTTAGCGTAAGTGAGCTCACCTCGGCCCTGCGCTCGGTGCTGGAGGGGGAGTTCCCCTTCGTGTGGGTGCGGGGCCAGGCGGTGAACGTGAGTCGGCCGCTGTCTGGACATGTGTATTTTACCGTGCGCGACGGCGAGTCGGTGCTGCCGGTGGTGTGGTTTCGCGGCCGTCAAGGGGGTGCCGCACCAGTGGATCCGGTGACGGGCGAGGTCTTCGAGGAGGGGAGTGCGTCCCCGCAGGCACTGCTCCCGGAAGAAGGTCGGGAGACCTTGGTGGCCGGGCGCATCACCGCCTACGCCCCCCGCGGGGTGTACCAATTGGTGGCGGAAGTGGTGCAGGATGCGGGCGTGAGCTCGCTCGCCCTGGCGCTGGAGACCCTCAAGAACCAATTGGGGGCTGAGGGGCTTTTTGACGCGGCGCGCAAGCGGCCTGTGCCGCGCAATCCCCGGCGGGTGGCGGTGGTCACCGCCCCGCAGGGGGCGGCGCTGCAGGACTTTGTGCGGGTGGCAAGCACCCGCGGCCTTGGCGCGGTGATGCGTCTGTACGCCTCGCCGGTGCAGGGCGACGAGGCCCCGTCGCGCTTGCAGTACGCCTTGACTCAGGTGGCGGCGGACGCCTGGGCCGAGGTGGTGGTGCTCCTGCGCGGTGGCGGCTCCTTGGAAGACCTGTGGGCCTTCAACACCGAGATGGTGGTGCGGGCCATTGCCGCATGCCCGGTGCCGGTGGTGACCGGCGTGGGGCACGAGGTGGACACCACCCTGGCGGACCTTGCCGCGGATCTTCGCGCCGCTACCCCCACCCATGCGGCCCAGCTCTTGTGGGAAGACCGCGAGGTCTTGGCGCAGCGGCTCGACGATGCGGCCTTGGGGCTGGGGCGGGCCGTGCGCGGCCATCTGGGGCGTGCGGCGCAAGCTCTAACCATGGCGCGGGAGCGGCTTGCATGGGTGTCGCCGGCGTTGCGGGTGCAGCGCGCTGGCCTGGAGGTGGCGCGGCTTCGGCAGCGGCTGCAGCAGGCGGGCCTCGCCCGGGTGCATCGGGAACACGAGGTGCTTGCCGGTTTGGGCCGCCGTCTGGAGTCCTGGGGGACGGAGCGGGTGCGCCGGGCGGATGATGCCGTGCGCCAGGCCACGGACCACTTGGCTCGGGCAGGCGCGGCCCTTTGGGAAGGCAAGGCGCGGGAAGCCGCCGTACTTTCGGCGCGGCTTTCGGCCATGGACCCTGCCGCGCCCCTGGCGCGGGGGTTTGCCGTGGTACGGCGCAACGGGCAGGTGGTGCGCTCTGCAGGCGCGGTGCGGCCCGGGGAGCGCCTGCAGGTCGGTATGCATGACGGCGTCTTTGGCGTGGTGGTGGAGGACGTATGAGCGAGATGTATTTTGAGGAGCGTCTGGCCCGGGTGCGGGCCATCGTGGCCCGTTTGGAGGACCCGGAGGTGCCGCTGGAGGAGGGCATGCAGCTTTTTCAGGAGGGCATGCGCCTGTGCCGGCAATGCGACGAAGAACTCAAGCAGGCGCGTCTGGTGGTGGAAGAGGCCATGCGTCAGGAGGAGGCGTGATGGACGCTGCTGCCCTGAAGGATGCCCTGCGGCAGCGGGCGCGGCTGGTGGAAAACCGGCTGGTCACGCTGTTTGCAGACGGCGCAGTGCCCGGGCGCCTGCGCGAGGCCATGGAGTATTCGCTTTGTGCCGGCGGCAAGCGTCTGCGGCCGGCCTTGGTGCTGGCCTGGGCGGAGCTCGAAGGGCTGGCGGCTTCGGACGTGCTCGACTTCGCCTGCGCCCTGGAGTGCATCCACACGTACTCGCTCATCCACGACGACCTGCCCGCCATGGACAACGACGACCTGCGTCGGGGCAAACCCTCGTGCCACAAGCAGTTCGACGAGGCCACGGCCATTTTGGCAGGCGACGGTCTGCTCACGGAAGCCTTTTTTTTGATGGCCCGAACACCGCTGGACGCCTCTCGAGTGCTGGCTGCCGTGGCCGTTGTGGCCGAGGCCGCCGGTCCTCGCGGCATGGTGGGCGGCCAGATGCTGGATATGGCGCTCACCGGTGGTCGCGCCGACTTGTCCGCCCTGCAGGCCATGCACCGCAAAAAGACCGGGGCGCTCATCGCCGCAGCGTGCGTGGCGGGCGCGCTGCTTGCCGGGGGCGATACGGAGCGGGCCCAATGCTACGGGCACCATCTGGGCCTTGCGTTTCAGATCACCGATGACATCCTCGACGTGGTGGGAGATACCGCCACGTTGGGCAAGCCCGTCGGCAGCGACGAGCGCCAGGGCAAAAGCACCTATCCTGCGCTGGTGGGCATGGAGCAGAGCCGCGCCTTGGCGCAGCAGAGCATCGACCAGGCAGTGGCTGCTCTTGCCCCGTACGGCGACCATCCCCAGGCGCTGTTTTTGCGCCGTCTTGCCCAGTACCTCATGGAGCGGAGCCAATGACTGTGGAGCGATTTCCTCTCCTTGCCGCCGTGGATTCTCCGGCAGCGGTGCGCCGATTGCCGGAAAACCAGCTCACCGCCTTGGCGGCGGAGATTCGGGAGGTCATTATCCAGACCGTGGCCACCAACGGCGGCCATCTTGCCCCTTCCCTGGGCGTGGTGGAACTCACCATCGCTTTGCTGCGCGTTTTCGATCCCCTTGTGGATCGCATCGTCTGGGACGTGGGGCATCAGGCCTATGCCTACAAGCTTCTTACCGGGCGGCTGCCCCAATTCCACACCTTGCGGCAAAAGGGCGGGATCAGCGGTTTTCCGCGGCCGGACGAAAGCCCCTTCGATCACTTTGCCGTAGGGCATTCGTCCACCTCCATTTCGGCGGCCCTGGGCATGGCCGTGGCCCGGGATTTGGCCGGAAAACCCCACAAGACCGTGGCCGTCATCGGCGACGGCTCCATGACCGCCGGGCTCGCCTATGAGGGACTCAATCAGGCCGGGGGCCTCGGCCGGGACCTCATCGTGGTCCTCAATGACAATGAAATGTCCATTTCCCGCAATGTGGGGGCGTTGTCGTCCTTTCTCAGCCGCAAGCTCTCCAAACGTTGGGTGCAGCGCTTCAAGCGCGAGGTGGAAGCCGTCATGCGCCAAGTGCCGGTCATTGGCGACGACTTGGCCGAGTATGCCCGCCGCACCGAGGACTCGCTCAAGAGTTTCTTCACCCCGGGCATGCTTTTCGAGGCCTTCCGCTTTTCCTACATCGGCCCCATCCAGGGTCATGATGTGCGCATGCTCGAGCGGGTCCTGGCCCAAGCCGCCACCTTGGAAGGGCCCATCTTGGTGCACGTGCTCACCAAAAAGGGCAAAGGGTACGCCCCGGCCGAGGCCAACCCTGTGTATTTCCACGGCGTGGGATGCTTCGAGCCCGAGACCGGCATGGCGCGCAAGTTCGCCCCGTGCGCGCTTCCCAGCTATACGGATGTCTTTGGCCAGACCTTGTGCCGCTTGGCAGGAGAGGACGCACGTATCGTGGCCATCACCGCCGCCATGCCCGAAGGCACAGGACTCACCGAGTTTGCCCGGCGTTTTCCAGAGCGCTTCTTCGATGTGGGCATCTGCGAGCAGCATGCCGTGACTTTTGCCGCGGGCTTGGCCTCCCAGGGGCTGCGGCCGGTGGTGGCCATCTACTCCACCTTCCTGCAGCGCTCTTATGACCAGATCGTCCACGACGTCTGCCTGCAGAACCTGCCGGTGGTCTTGTGCCTCGACCGCGCCGGGCTGGTGGGCGAGGACGGCCCCACCCACCACGGCGTCTTCGACCTGGCCTATTTGCGCCATATCCCCAATCTGACCCTCATGGCCCCGCGCAGTGAGCCCGAGCTCCAGCGCATGCTCGTGACGGCCTTTGCCTTGGGGACCCCCGTGGCGGTGCGCTATCCCCGCGGCGTGGGCTCGGGCGAGGCGCTCGTGGACGACCCGACGCCCATTGCCGTGGGCGAGGGAGAGCTCCTGCGCCCTGGAACGGACGCGCTCGTCATCGCTGTGGGCAGCCGGGTGCTGCCGGCCCTGGCGGCGGCCCACTTTCTGGCCGAAGAGGACGGCCGGAGCGTGGCGGTGTTCGACGCCCGCTTCGTCAAGCCCCTGGCGGAACAGCAGATCGTGGCATTGGTCGCCCAGCACCGGCGCATCCTCATTGCCGAGGAGGGCTGCCTCATGGGCGGATTCGGCTCCGCGGTGCTGGAGCTTTTGGCGGACCGTGACCTTTTGCATGGCCGCCGGGTGCGGCGCCTCGGGGTGCCGGACCGCTTCGTGGGCCATGGCACCCAGGACGAGCTGCGCCATGACTTGGGCCTGACCAAGAGCGGTATCCTTTCGGCATTACGGAAATTGATGCATAATTGATTTTTTGCTTTACAGCGCATGGGGTTTGGTTCTACACGAGATCTGTGTCTATCGTTAGGGGTGGCCTTCGGGCCTGAGAGTATACCCTCTCCACCTGATCTGGGTCATACCAGCGTAGGGAAACGGTAGAAGACTTGTCGGGGCGCCATGAACTCCTTCTGGTCTTTGAGCCGCTACCCAGTCGGGTGGCGGCTCAACTTTTTGGAGGAGTAATGACCCTATTGGAAGCTGCCATCGCCGGCAAGATTACATGGGCCATGGAACAGGTGGCCCACAAGGAAGGTGTGTCCCCGGAGCGCGTGCGCCACGGCATTGCCCAGGGCCACATCGTGATCCCCCACAATACCCGTCGCGAGTTCGTCCCGGAAGGCATTGGCGCGGGCCTGACACCCAAAGTCAACGCCAATATCGGCTCTTCCCAGTCGGACGAGGACATGGATGCCGAGGTGCGCAAGCTCCGCGTCGCGGTGGAAGCGGGCGCTCACAGCGTCATGGACCTCTCCACCGGGCCGCAGCTTGCGGCCATCCGCCGGCGCATCCTTGCCGAGAGTCCGGTCATGGTGGGGGCGGTGCCCATTTACGCCGTGGCTGCGGACCTATTGGCTCAGGGGCGGGATATTCCGGACATGACCGAGGACGAGCTCTTCGCTGCCATCGAGGACCAATGCGCCCAGGGGCTCGACTATATCACCGTGCATTGCGGGGTCACCCGCCGCGCCGTGGAACTGGCCATGGATCGGGTCTGCGGCATGGTGAGCCGGGGAGGCACCATTCTCGCCCAGTGGATGACGGCCCATGGCAAGGAGAATCCGCTGCTCACCGGCTATGACCGCCTGTTGGACATCGCCCGGCGCTTTGACGTCACCTTGAGCCTTGGGGATGGGCTGCGGCCCGGGGCAGGCTGCGACGCCACCGATGCCGCCCAGGTGGAGGAGCTCATCCTCTTGGGCGAGCTTGCCCGGCGGGCGCGGGCCGCTGGTGTGCAGGCCATGATCGAGGGCCCAGGACACGTGCCTGCGGATCAGGTGGCGGCCAATGTGCTGCTGGAGAAGCGTCTGTGCCATGGCGCGCCGTTCTACGTGCTCGGGCCTTTGGTGACGGATGTGGCCCCAGGCTACGACCATCTGGTGGCCGCTATCGGCGGCACGCTTGCGGCCATGGCGGGAGCGGATTTCCTCTGTGTGGTCACTCCGGCGGAGCATTTGGGCCTGCCCGGGGAAGACGACATCCGTCAGGGAGTGGTGGCGGCGCGCATTGCGGCCCATGCCGCGGCCGTGGCCCGGGGGGTGCCGGCGGCGGTGGCCCGGGACCGCGAGATGTCCGCCTGTCGGGCGGCCTTGGATTGGGAGGGGATGTTCCGCCTGGCCCTGGATCCGGCCACGGCGCGTTCCCGGTATGCCCTGCTCCACCCAGAGGATCCTGCGTCCACATGCACCATGTGCGGTGATCTGTGCGCGGTGCGGCGTTTTGCCCAGTGCCGTCAAAGCTGCAGCGCTGCTTCGTCCGCCCAGGAGGCATCCGCATGAGCGGGCCGTCGCTGCGTCCCTATGCCACGGTGCTCGTCATCGCAGGGTCGGACTCGTGCGCCGGGGCCGGCATCCAGGCCGACCTCAAGGCCTGCGCCGCTTTGGGCGCGTATGCCCTCACCGTGATCACGGCGGTGACGGCACAAAACACCCGAGGGGTGCGGGCCGTGCATCCCGTGCCGCTGGACATGGTGGCCGCCCAAGTGGAGGCCGTGCTCGAGGACATCCCGGTGGCGGCGGTGAAGACCGGGATGCTCGCGGACCCAGCGGTGGTGGAGCTGGTGGCCGCGACTCTGGAACGCATGCCTGGGGTGCCGGTGGTGGTGGACCCGGTGATGGTGGCCCAAAGCGGCGATCGTCTGGTGTCTGAGGCTGCGGCGGCCGCTGTGCGCGAGCTGCTCCTTCCCCGCGCCTGGGTGCTCACCCCCAATCTTCCTGAGGCATCAGTACTTTTGGGCCGGGAAGTGGCGGCGGGAGATACTCGGGCCGCTCAGGACCTGCGCGCCGTGGGGCCGCGTTTCGTGCTCCTCAAGGGCGGGCACGGCACAGGGGGGGCGTGCGAAGACATCCTGGTGGGCCCGCACGGGGTGCAGCGGATGGTCGCCCCGCGTCTTTCCACCCCCAATACCCATGGCACGGGATGTACGTTGGCTTCGGCCATCGCCGCGGGGCTCGCCCAGGGCTTGGACGTGCCGGAAGCGGCCGCCCGGGCGCATGGGTATCTGCAGTGCGCTCTCACTGCTGGGGCTGAGCGGTCCTTGGGGCAGGGCGCCGGGCCGGTGGATCACTTTTGTGTATGGGAGGATCCCGCATGCAGATCGTCGTCAATGGTCGGGAGATGACCGTCGCGGCAGGGGCCACTTTGAGGCAGGTCCTGGACGACCTTGGCCTTGGGGAGGCGCCGGTGGTGGCGGAGGTGGATGGGGAGATCGTTCCCCGGGAAAATTGGCCGCGCTTTGTCCTCCAGCCGCAAAGTCGGGTGGAGGTGGTGCGTTTCGTGGGGGGCGGGTGATGATGGACGATTTTTGGGAACTCGGCGGTCGGCGTCTGACCAGCCGGCTGTTTTTGGGCACGGGCAAGTTCGGCGATGAGTCGCAGATTCCGGCGGTATGCGCGGCCGCCAAGGCCGAAGTCATCACCGTGGCCTTGCGGCGGGTGGATCTGGACGCCCCGGATGCCGGGGTGCTGGCACATGTCCCGAAGCATATGATCCTGCTGCCCAATACCTCCGGGGCGCGCAGTGCGGACGAGGCCGTGCGCCTGGCGCGCCTGGCCCGGGCCATGGGCTGCGGCAATTGGGTGAAGATCGAGATCATTCGCGACGCCCGCCATCTGCTTCCGGACAACGAGGCCACCATCCGGGCCACAGAGGTTTTGGCCCGGGAAGGCTTCGTGGTGCTGCCCTACATGAATCCGGATCTCTACGCCGCCCGCGCCTTGGTGGCCGCAGGAGCGGCGGCGGTCATGCCCTTGGGCGCGCCCATCGGCTCCAATCGGGGGCTTGCCACGCGGGAGATGATCGGCATCCTGCTGGAAGAAATCACCGAGGTCCCCATCATCGTGGACGCCGGCCTTGGTCGGCCAAGCCACGCCGCCGAGGCCATGGAGATGGGCGCTGCGGCCTGCCTGGTGAACACCGCCATCGCCACGGCCGAAGACCCGGTGGTCATGGCCCAGGCCTTTGCCTTGGGGGTTCAGGCCGGCCGTTTGGCCTATGTGTCGGGAATGCCTGCTGCCCGGTGGCAGGCCAGCGCTTCCTCGCCGCTCACCGGCTTTGTGGAGGAACTGTGAGATCCTCGTGGCAGCCCCCGCAGTTTCCGGACGCCGCTTTTGTCGCGTCGCCGGCGGCCGTATCCCGGGCCTTGGGGCAGGCCTGGCCGCGTCTCGATGCCGTGGCGGCGCTGCTTTCGCCCGCTGCCGAATCCATGCTCGAGGACATGGCCGCGGCGGCCACGGAGTGCACCTTGCGGCATTTCGGCCGGGCGCGGCTGCTGTTCACCCCTCTCTATGTGGCCAACTACTGCGAGAACCGTTGCCGCTACTGCGGTTACGCCGCCCATGTGGCCATGCCCCGGCTCAAACTCTCCTTGGAGGAGGTGGCGGCTCAAGGGGAGCGCATCGCCGCCACAGGCCTGCGGCATCTCCTCCTCCTTACGGGCGAGGCCCCGCGCCGAGCCGGGGTGGACTACATCGTGGACTGCGTACGCCTGCTGGCCCCGCGCTTTCCCGGCCTGGCCCTGGAGGTCTTCCCGTTGGCGACGGCGCAATACGGCGACGCCGTGGAGGCCGGCGCCACTGGGCTGACGCTCTATCAGGAGACCTACGACCCCGAGGTCTACCGCGCCATGCATCCCGCAGGCCCCAAGGCGGACTACGCCTGGCGTCTGGATGCTCCGGCCCGGGCCGCCCACGCTGGGATGCCTTCGATCACTTTGGGCGTGCTCTTGGGGCTTGCCTCCTGGCGGCAGGACGTGCTCGCCCTGGTGGCCCATGCCCGGTATCTGCTGGAACGTTTTCCCGGGGTGGAGATCGGGGTGTCGTTGCCGCGCCTGCGTCCCCATGCCGGCGGCTTTGCCGCCCCGCATCCGGTCACGGACCGGCAGTTCGTCCAGGCCATTTTGGCCTTGCGCCTGGCGCTGCCCTGTGCGGGGATCACCCTTTCCACCCGTGAGTCCCCCCGCCTGCGTGACGGTTTGGTGGGGCTGGCGGTGACCAAGCTCTCGGCCGGGGTGCGCACGTCCGTGGGCGAGGTGGAGGGCAGCGAACAATTCGCCATCAGCGACACGCGCTCCGTGGCCGAAGTGGTTGCCATGCTGCGCAGCCGGGGGATGCAGCCGGTGTTCAAGGATTGGCAGCCGCTTGCGAGCGCGGCAACGTCGAGGGCCGCATGAGCTGGACGCCTCCGGCCCTTGCGCCGCATGCCCTGGAGCGTTTGGCTCAGGCCCGAGTCCTCGTGGTGGGCCTGGGGGGGCTCGGGGCGCACGTGGCGTTGCTCCTGGCCCGAAGCGGGGTGGGCCACTTGGTGTTGGCGGACGCAGACCGGGTGGAGGCCGTAAACCTCTCCCGCCAGCCGTATTTTCCTGAGCATGTGGGGCGGCTCAAGGCCATGGCCTTGGGAGAGATGCTGCGGCGGATCCGGCCGCAGATGGGGGTGACCTTGGTGCCGCGGTTCGTGGCGCCGGATGCGCTCCCCCGTCTTGCTGCGGGCTGTACGGCGGTGGTGGAGGCTGTGGACGACGCCGCCACCAAGGCGGCCCTGGTGGAGGCGGCCTTGGCGGCTGGGCATCGGGTGGTGAGCGCCTCAGGCATCGGCGGCGTGGGGGCGGGGCTTTCGGTGCGGCGATTGGGGCGGCTGGTGGTGGTGGGCGACGAATGCACGCCCTGCGCAGGCGCTACCCCGCCTCTTGCCCCCCGGGTCACTGCCGCGGCGGCCTTGCAGGCGGACGTGGTTGTGGGATGGATCGTGGACGACTGTGCCAGGGAGGATTGGTCATGAGCGGACGAGAAAAGGTGCTGGAGCAGATTCACTCCGGCGGGCTGTACTGTATCACGGCGCTTCCCCTCTCGCAGGGGCGCAGCACTGTGGCGGTGGTGGCCGCCATGTTGGAAGGCGGGGCGCGCATCATCCAGTACCGGGAAAAGCGGGTCCCGCGTCTTCAAGCGTACCAGGAATGCGTGGCCATTCGGCGCATGACGCGGGCCTTGGGCGCGGCCTTCATCGTCAACGACCATTGTGATTTGGCCTTGGCGGTGGATGCCGACGGCGTGCACGTGGGACAGGACGACATGCCGGTGGAGGTGGTGCGCCGCTTGGTGGGCCCCCGCATGGCCATTGGCCTTTCCACCCATGGGCCGGCCCAGGCTACGGCGGCGCTCTTTCTGCCCGTGGACTACATCGGCGTGGGGCCGGTGTTTCCCACCAGCACCAAGGAGGACGTGTGCGCCCCCGTGGGGTTGGATGCCGTGCGCCACGCCGCCACCCAGGCGCTTCCCTTTGTGGCCATCGGTGGTATTTCCCGACACAACCTCGCTCAGGTAGTGGCGGCCGGGGCTCGCACCATTGCCATGGTGAGCGAGGTGGTCACTGCCCCGGACATTGCAGCGCGGGTGCGGGAAGTGGAAGAGTTGCTGGCGGCATCTTCCAACGCCGGGGGCTTGGCGCAGTCGTAGTTTTGGGCCTCCGGCCTGTTGCTGGTGGGTGCTGGCGGGATCGAATCACTCTGGGTGGCAGCAAGCCCCGGGTGCCACCTCCCATCCCACGATCTGGCGCCGGCTTGCGCTGAATTCCACGCCGACTTGCAGGAGCTTTTCCACCTCCGGTGCGGCGTAGTCCTTGGCTCGAAGCTGGGCCAGGGCCTCGCCGGTGGGGGCGTCGCCTTCTACCACCTTGAACTCGAAGAGCCATACGGTAGATCCAGCGCGCAGCATGAGGTCCAGCCGGCCCTGCAGCGAGGTGTCCTCGGCGACCATGGGAAGCCCCAGGCTCGCCAGGTGGCTGTAGAACACGCTGGCGAAATAGCCTTCGTACTGGGCGATGGGGGTGTTGCGGTACCAGTCCGCCGGGATGCCGGCATAGAGACGCTGGAAGTGCTCGTGCAGGGCCGCTGCGTCGCCGTGGGTCAGCATGTCGTAGATCTCCCAGATGCTTTGCTGCAGGATGCGCTCCAGCTCCGGAGTGATCCATGTGGCGCGCAGGGCGGCATTGAGGGCCGTGCGCACTTCTTGGTTGGGAAGCCCCAAGACGTAGGCCGGTGTCCCCGCCGGCGTGATGCGCCGCTCTGTCAGGGTGAGGTACCCGGTCTGCCAGAGCAGGGCCTCGGGCTCGATGTGCTCCACATCAAAGGCCGAGAGCAGCTGCTCGCTGGCGTAGAGGCGCTCCAGCTGCGGGGTGTAGAAACGGTGCCGGGCCAGCCACTGCACGAGAAAGCGCGGGGTGGCGGTCTCGAACCACCAGGCACGGAACTCGCGCTCGGCAAAAAGGAGGAGCACATCGAAGGGGTTATACACCGATGTTTCGCTTCCCCAGCGGTAGCCGTTGTACCAGTCCCGCACCTGCTGGCGGGGAAGTGGAGTGCCTTCGGCCGCTGCCGCGGCGAACTCCGGGGCAAAGACCGTGTCCAGGTCGTCTTCGGTGTAGCCGCAGAGGGCGGCGTAGCGGTCGTCCACGGTGATGTCGTTGAGGTTGTTGAGCCCGGAAAAGAGGCTCACCTTGCTGAATTTGGAGACCCCGGTGAGGAAGACGAAGCGCAGATCCGCATCCCGGCCCTTGAGCACGGAGTAGAGATTGCGCAGTCCCTCGCGCATGGCCCGCGCTGTGTCCGGATCGGTGAGGTTGTCGAGGATGGGCTTGTCGTATTCGTCCACCAGGACCACGGTTTGGTGTCCATAGGTCTCTGCGGCGCGGGTGATGAGTTGGCCGAAGCGCAGGTGGACGCCTTTGGGCGCAGGATCGATGGGCACCCCGAGACGCCGGGCATTTTCCGTCAGAATTTCATGGATGTGTTCTTCCAATTGGGCGGCCTGCTGGAGTTGCCCTTCGGCGAAGCTGATGCGCACCACTGGATGGCGCTTCTCCCAGTCCCAATGGTCTTCCAGATAGAGGCCGGTGAAGAGCGCGCGGTTTCCCGCAAAGGCCTCGGCCAGGGTGTCCAGGAACAGGGATTTGCC
>NZ_JCANTW010000006.1:0-15227 GCF_059568695.1 Thermodesulfomicrobium thermophilum DSM 16697
GGTTACACCGAAGAAGACCTGGACACGGTCTTTGCCCCGGAGTTCGCCGCGGCAGCGGCCGAAGGCCGCCCCTTGGACCGCCGACAGGTACGCGACTGGTACAACGGCTACCGCTGGGGAAGCGAAACATCGGTGTACAACCCCTTCGACGTACTGCTGCTCTTGCGGCAGCGCGAGTTCCGAGCCTGGTGGTTCGAGACCGCCACCCCGCGCTTTCTCGTGCAGTGGCTGGCCCGCCACCACTTCTACACCCCGCAGCTGGAGCGCCTCTACGCCAGCGAGCAGCTCCTTTCCGCCTTCGACGTGGAGCACATCGAGCCCGAGGCCCTGCTCTGGCAGACCGGGTACCTCACCCTCACCGGCGTGCACGACTATGACGGCGTGAAAGAGTACCAGCTGGGCGTGCCCAACCGCGAAGTGCGCATGGCCCTCAATGCCGCCCTGCGCGCCGCCTGGCTCACCCCGGAGCTGGAACGCACGCTGCAGCAAAGTATCTGGCAACTCTACGACATGCTGACCCACGGCGACGCAGCGGCCCTGCACGAGCACTTCCAGCGCCTCTATACCAGCATCCCGACGGACTGGTACCGCAAAAGCCCCATCGCCCAGTACGAAGGCTATTTCGCCAGCGTGTTCTACAGCCACCTGGCAAGCCTGGGGCTCCCCATGGTCGCCGAGGACACCTCGCTGCAGGGCCGGCTGGACCTCATGCTGCGCGCTGGATCTACCGTATGGCTCTTCGAGTTCAAGGTGGTGGACGGCGACGCCCCCACCGGCGAGGCCCTGGCCCAGCTTCGAGCCAAGGACTACGCCGCCAAGTACCGCGCCGCACCGGAGGTGGAAAAGCTCCTGCAAGTCGGCGTGGAATTCAGCGCAAGCCGGCGCCAGATCGTGGGATGGGAGGTGGCGTGACGCAAGCCTCCACAGCGGTGCGGAGGGACTCTACTTCCCACCGTGCCACCACCCCGACGGTGCTTGCCGTCATCCCCACCCGCAATGCCGGCCCGCGGTTTGCCGAAACCCTCCAGGCCCTGCGCGGGACCCCGGTGCTCGTGCTCGACACCGCCTCCACCGACGGCACCCCGGAGCGCGCCCGCAGCCACGGCGCCCAGGTACGCGCCATCGCCCCCGAAGCCTTCAACCACGCCACCACCCGCAACCTGGCCCTGGAATACCCGGCGGACTTCTATCTCTTCCTCACCCAAGACGCCGTGCCCGTCGGCAGCGACCTCACCTGCGCCCTGCTTGAGCCCATGGAGGACCCCCAGGTGGCCATGGCCTACGGCCGCCACCTGCCGCCCTCCCAATGCCGGCCCGAGGAGCGCTTCGCCCGCCTCTATCACTATCCGCCCCACTCCCAGGTACGCACCCGCGCCCACATCCCGCGCCTGGGTATTCACGCCTTTTTCGCCTCCAATGTCTGCTGCCTCTACCGGGCAAGCGTCTTCCGCGCCCTGGGGGGCTTCACTCCCGGCCTTCCCACCAACGAAGACATGGAGTTCGCCGCCCGCGCCCTTTTGGCCGGCTACGCCGTGGCCTACGCCGCCGAGGCCTGCGTGTGGCACGGCCACCATTTGAGCCTTGCCCAGCTGTGGCGGCGCTACCAGGCCATCGGCCGCTTTTTCGCCCAAAACCCGTGGATCCTGGAGGCGGCGTCCGGCATGACCGCTTCCGGCGGCGCCTACGTGCTTGCGGAGCTGCGCTACCTCATCCGGCACGCGCCCCTTGCCCTGCCCCGCGCCCTCGCAGCCACGGTGGTCAAGTATCTCGCCTTCCAACAGGGAAAACGCCCATGACCCGTCGCCCCCTCTCGCCGCTCACCACGTCCCTCGTCCTCCTGGCCGCGGACACCCTAAGCCTGCTCGTTGCCTGCTGGACCGCGGTGCTCGTGCGCCGGGCCTTGGGCGGCGCATTTCCCCTCGCCCTCTATGCCGAGGTCACGCCCTTCGTGCTCCTCTTTCCCGGCCTCTTCGCCCTGCAGGGACTCTATCCCGGCACCCTCATCGCCCCCGCCGACGCCCTCAAACGCCTGTGCCAAAGCATCTCCCTGGGCTTTGCCCTGCTGGTGGTGCTCTCCTTTTTCGCCAAGCACGGGCCGTTGTACTCCCGCGGGGTCATGGCCATGGCCTGGGGGGCGAGCCTGGCGGCCGTTCCCCTGGCCCGCGCCCTGGTCCGGCGCTTCTGCCTGCGCCAGGGGCGCTGGGGGCAGGCCGCAGTGCTCGTAGGCGCGGACGCATCCACGGCGCAGCTCGAGGCAACCCTGCATGCCCATCCCGAGCTGGGGATCACCCCGGTGGCGCGCATGGACCCCAGCGGCGCCCGCACCCAGGGCGCACTGCCGCCGCCGCGCCAGGGGGTGGCCATCCTCCTGGTGGAACCCGGCCAGGTGGAGGCCCTGCTGGACGGCCCGCTGGCGGGTTTCGGCCGCGTGCTCCTCGCGCCGCAGCTGCCGGCGCTGCCCTCCCTGTGGACCGACACCGCGGACGTGGCAGGCACCCTGCTGGTGGACGTGCGCATGAAGCTCCTCGATCCCCACCGCCAGCGCCTCAAGCGCCTGCTCGATCTCGCCATCACCCTCACGGCCCTGCCCCTGGCCCTGCCGCTTGTGGCCGCCATCGCCCTGGCCGTGCGCCTCACCTCCCCCGGGCCCATCTTATTTGCCCACCGCCGCATCGGCCGCGGCGGCCGCGACATCCGCATCTGGAAGTTCCGCACCATGTACCCGGAGGCCGACCGCCTCCTGGCCGAAGCCCTGGCCCGCGATCCCGCCCTGCGGCAGCAGTGGGAGGCCTGCCACAAGCTGCTCTGCGACCCACGCATCACCCGGGTGGGGGGCTTTTTGCGGCGCACCAGCCTCGATGAGCTGCCGCAGCTATGGAACGTGCTCTGCGGGGACCTGGCCCTGGTGGGCCCGCGGCCCATCGTGTGGGACGAGGTCCCCAAGTACGGGGAGACCGGCTTTGCCCTGTACTGCAAGGTGCGGCCCGGGCTCACGGGCCTGTGGCAGGTCTCGGGCCGCTCCACGACCACCTATGCCGAGCGCGTGGCCCTGGATGCCTACTACGTGCGCAACTGGTCGGTGTGGCTGGACCTCTACATCCTTGCCCGCACGCCGGCAGCGCTGGTGCGTGTCCACCAGTCCTGGTAGATCCAGTCCTAGAAGTGGAATTTGAAGGTGTGGTGGGCTTCCATGTCCGCCTTGATGGCGTCGCCGTGGCGCAGCACGGCCTCCCGGGTACGGGTGCGCAGCATGGACGCCCCGCGCACCCGGTAGCGGCAGAGGATCTCCGGCACGAAGCAGCCCGCAAGCCCCCGGTCCACCAGCGAACACCACAGGTCGTAGTCCTCCCAGCCAAAACGGAAGGGCATCTCCCGGTATCCGCCCACGGCCTCGAGGACTTCCCGACGGATGAGGGCCATGGCGTCGATGTAGTTGCCGTAGGCAAAGCGCTCCGGGTCCCAAATGCTGTTGCCGATGATCCCCGCTTCTTCCTCGAAGGTCTCCACCAGGCTGTAGGCCATGGCCCGGCCGCTGACCTCCAGGGCTTCCCGCAAACGGCGGATGGCGCGGGGATAGATTTGGTTGTCCGCGTCCAGGATGAACACGTACGGGGTCTGGGCCAGGGCCACCGCGGTGTTGCGGGCCTGGGAGAGACCGTGATTGGTGTCGTTGCGCACCACGAGGATGCGCTCCAGAGGCGGCGCGGCGTGTTCGTGGAGCCACGCCGCCACCTGCTGCGGGGTCTCGTCGCGGGAGCAGTCATCCACGATGACGAGATCCAGGGCCGGCTCGGTCTGGGCGGCCACCGTGGGCAGGGCCTCCACGGCCAGATGCCCGTCGTTGTGGCAGGTCATCACTACCGTCACCGCCGCCGGCGTGGTCCCCGGGCGGTGCAGCACGACACCATGGGGCCGAGCTTCGATGGTCATGCGGAAACCTCCTGGATGCGTTGGCGAAGGATCTGCGCCAACGAAAAGGTTTGCCGCCAATGGACGAGGCCCTCCCGGGCCAGGCGTTGGGGGGAGCCTTGCTCCAGCAGGTGGCGGCACAGGTCCGCAAGTTCCTGCGCCGGGGCCTCCTGGTAGTGCCGGCCCGGCAAAAGCCCCGGCACCGGCATCGAGGTCTCGGTGACCGGCCAGGCGCCGCACTCCAGCCCCAAGGTCACCACCCGCTGCCACTCCAGATAGGGCTCTTCGGCCCGGTGCACGTTGAGGACGATCTTGCTGCGCAGGGCAAGCCCGGCCAGGACTTGCCACGGAATGCCCCGGGGGTCCTGCGGGGTGAACGGGCGGTTGCCTTCCGGCAGGTAGATCACGCAATGGAACCGGGCCAAGGTGGCCGCGGCCCGGGCAAAGAACCGGCTGCGCCGTGGGGAGATGGTGCCCACGAAGAGGATGTCGATGGGCCGCTCGTGTCCGGCCAGGGGCAGATCCAAGGCCGGCGGCAACGGCGCCCGCACCGCTGCGGGCAGGCTTTCCAGCGGCGGCAACGGCGGCACGGCGGCGGGGGTGCACATGGCCGCGCTCCAGGCCGGGCAATGGCCCAGCGGCACGAAGGCCGCCGGGATGCCGTTGGCCCGCAGGGTCACGGCGGTGCGAAAATTCATGTCCCACACCTGACGGGCCGCGCGCAGGTAGGGCAGGGCCGCGTCCAGCCATTGGGACCCCGGCTGTTCGGTGTTGTAGCACACCAGGCGGGTGTTTTTTTGCAACCTCCCAAGCAGCCGGCGCCCCGCCCCCAGCACGAAAAACTCGTGCGGGGCCACCACCAGGGCGGTGTCGCACTCCCGCGCCGGGCTGACGTCGGTCTCGTCCATCCACACCACCCGCTGGCCTGCAGCCTCGAGACCACAGGCCAGCTGCCGGGCGATGAGCTCCATGAATTGATTGCCCTGCCGGGCCACGCCCACGGCGATGCTTCGGGACTGCAACGGGTGCAGGTCTTCCACGAAGGGGTCCCGCAGCCGGCCGCCCCGCAGGACGAGCCGCTGCCACACCGGGTGCATCCGCGCCTTGGCCAGGGCGTGGGAGAACCCGCTGCGCCGCACCGTGGCCGCAAAGCGGCGGGCCAAAAACACAAGTTCCTGGATGTTCACCGGGCAATCCTCCGCGCCCATGCCCCAAGCCGGCGCAGCGGCGCCGTGTACCGCCAGCTTCTGCTCTGCAGGCATGCGGTAAGCTGCGCCTGGGTCTCGACAAGCTGCGCCTGGGTCTCGGCAAGCTGCGCCTGGGTCTCGGCAAGCTGCGCCTGGGTTTCGGAAAGCTGCGTCTCCCATTGCCGGCCCATGGCGGCGGCGAGCATGCGCCCCCCCACTGCGGTGAAGAACTCCAGCACCCGGAGGTGCGCGGCGCTCTCCGGCACCAGCCAGGCCGGCGGCTCCCCGGGCCCGGTCCAGAGCACCCCAAGGCCGTGGGAATGGAGAAACTCCAGATGATAGGGATAGGTCTGCCGGAGTTCCTCCCACAGCCGCCACACTCCGAAATCGCCGGCGCGCACTGCGGTGTCGTGCAGCAGCACCACCGCGCCGGGGGCGAGCTTGGGCGCCCAGGTGGTGAAATCATGGCGCACGGCGGCTTCGGTGTGCAGGCCGTCGATGTGGAGCAGATGGATGGAGGCGTCGGCGAAATGGGCCACCGCCTCGTCGAAGGACATGCGCATCAGGGTGGAGCGCTGGGCGTAGAGGTCGGCGTTGTGGCGCGCCACCTGGGCGTACACCTCCTCGCCGTACCAGCCGGCGTGCTCGTCGCCGCGCCAGGTGTCCACGGCGAAAAGGCGGGTGGGCAGCTCCAGATCGCTCGCCGCCTGGCACAAGGCGAAGTACGAGTTGCCCGAATGGGTCCCCAGTTCCACCACCACCGACGGCCGCAACTGCCCCATGAGCCAGGCGGCGAAGGGGATGTGGCCGCACCATCCGTACGGCGCCTCCAGGCGGCGGGGGGTGAAGGCCGCCGCCCAGGCGAGTTGCTCTTCCATGGATCGCTGCTCCTCCGTGCTGCACAGGATGCCGCAGCCAGTAGTGAAACTCCCCCCCGGAGGCAAGCCTTGCCTTCCCCGCCCCGGCGGGCTAGTGCCCCCTGCACCTTTTTTCGGAGAACGCTCCATGTCCGCTCCCCTGACCCCCATGGCCATGGTGCGCGCCCCCTGGCGGCACCGCACCCTGCTTTTCCAACTCGTGCGCCGGGAGATCCTCGGCCGCTACCGGGGATCCTTTCTGGGCATCGCCTGGGCGGTGCTCCATCCCTTGGTGCTGCTTGCGGTCTATACCTTCATCTTCCGCGTGGTCTTCCAGGCCCGCTGGGGGGCCGAGCACGCCACCACCGAAGACTTCGCCCTCATGCTCTTCGCCGGGCTCGTGGTCTTCCAGCTCTTTGCCGAGTGCTTCCAACGCGCCCCCCATCTGGTGCTCCAAAACCCCAACTACGTCACCAAGGTGGTCTTCCCGCTGGAAATCCTGCCGTGGGTTTCCTTGGCGTCCGCCGTGTTCCAGGCGGCCATCGGCTTTGGGGTCCTCACGGCGGCCACCGCGATCCTCCGGCCCCAAGCCCTGCACTGGACGGCCCTGGCCGTGCCGGTGCTGCTGGTGCCGCTGTGCGGCGTCATCCTCGGGCTTTCCTGGTTTTTGGCCGCCCTGGGGGTGTACGTGCGCGACCTGGGCCCTTTGGTGCAGCTCGGCACCACGGTGCTCATGTTCCTCTCCCCCATCTTCTACCCGGCCTCGGCCCTGCCGGAGCGCTTCCGCGGCCTGCTGGCCCTCAACCCGCTGCTGCCCAGCATCGAGATGGTGCGCGAAGCCCTGCTGCGCGGCGCCTTGCCGGACCCCGCCGTCATGCTCGCCTGGTGCGCCGCCGGGCTGCTCACCGCCTGGGCCGGGTTCGCCTGGTTCCAAAAGACCCGAACGGGGTTCGCCGATGTCCTCTAACCTCGCCGTCTGCGCCCACAACCTCGGCAAGTGCTACCACATCTACGCCCATCCCCGCCACCGCCTCCAGCAGATGCTGCTGCCGCCGCTGCGGCGTCTGCTGCGCCGCCCGCCCCGCACCTACTACCACGAGTTCTGGGCCCTGCAGGACGTCACCCTCACCATCGCCCGGGGCGAGACCGTGGGCATCATCGGCCGCAACGGCAGCGGCAAGTCCACCCTGCTGCAGATGATCTGCGGCACCCTCACCCCCACCTGCGGTCAGGTGAGCGCCCAGGGCCGCGTGGCCGCCCTGCTGGAGCTGGGCTCCGGCTTCAACCCGGAGTTCTCGGGCGAGGAGAACGTCTACCTCAACGCCTCCCTCCTCGGCCTCTCCCACCAGGAGATCCGGCAGCGCTTCGACGCCATCGCCGCCTTCGCCGACATCGGCGACTACCTCTCCCGGCCGGTGAAGACCTACTCCAGCGGCATGCTGGTGCGCCTGGCCTTCGCCGTCATGGCCCACGTGGACGCGGACATCCTGGTGGTGGACGAGGCCCTGGCCGTGGGCGACGCGGTGTTCACGCAAAAGTGCATGCGCTTTTTGCGCCGCTTCCAGGCCCAGGGCACCATCCTCCTAGTGACCCACGACACCACGGCCGTGCTCGGCCTCTGCTCCCGGGCCGTGTGGCTCCACCAGGGCCGCGTGCGGGCCGACGGCGCGCCCAAGGAGGTCTGCGGCAGCTACCTGGAGTTCTGCTACAGCACCCAGCAGGACACCGCCGCCGTGCGCCACGCCCCGGCCCCGCCGCCGCCCGCCCCGCCCCAGGGCCGCGACCAGCGCCAGGACCTCCTCAACCACTCCAACCTGCGCAACGACCTGCGCCTCTTTTCCTTCGACCCGCAGGCCCCGGCCTTCGGTGCCGGCGGGGCCCGGGTCACCCGGGTGGAGCTCACCGACACCCAGGGCCGCCCCCTCTTGTGGGCCGTGGGCGGCGAGGCCGTGATCCTGCAGATCCAGGTGCAGTGCCTGCGCCACCTCGCCTCGCCCATCGTGGGATTTTTCATCAAGGACCGCCTGGGCCAACCCCTTTTCGGCGACAACACCTACCTCTCCACCCTGGACCGCCCCGTGCCCTGCCCGGCGGGCGGCACCCTCACGGCCCGCTTCCATTTCCAGATGCCCCGCCTGGCCGTGGGCGACTACGCCGTCACCGTGGCCGTGGCCGACGGCACCCAGGAGCAGCACGTGCAGCACCAATGGGTGCACGAGGCATTGGTCTTCCGCGCCGAGTCCTCCTCCGTGGCCGGCGGCCTCATCGGCATCCCCATGACCCGCATCGATCTCGAGGCCGCCCGCCCATGAACGCGCGCGCCTTCGGGCTGGACCTCATGCGCGCCGCGGCCATCGCCCTGGTGCTCATCGCCCATGCCGGGGCCTTCGTGCTCCCGTTCTTTCCCGCCGCGGCGGACCTCTTCGTCTTCTGCGGCTACCTGGGGGTGGAACTCTTCTTCGTCTTGAGCGGCTACCTGGTGGGCGGCATCGCCCTGCGGGAGATCTCCGCCCCGCGGCCCCGCCTCATCCTGCGCTTCTGGCTGCGCCGCTGGTGGCGCACCCTGCCCCCCTACTGGGCCGCCCTGGCCCTGGTATTCCTTTTCGCCCCCGGCCTGCACCTTCCCGTAGAGCCCTGGTGGCGCTACGCCGGCTTTCTCCAGAACCTCGCCTGGCCCCATCCCCCCTTCTTCGGGGAGGCCTGGTCCCTGGCGGTGGAGGAATGGTTCTACCTTGTGCTTCCCGCCTTCCTCTGGGTGGGTGCGCCCCGAAACCTCGGCCGGCGCCTGGCCGTGACCCTGGCGGGCTTCTGCCTGCTGCGCCTGGCCGTGGCCCTGGCCCAGGACCCGGCCTGGGACGAAGGGGTGCGCAAGATCGTGCTCCTGCGCCTGGACGCCATCCTCTGGGGCGTGGCCGTGGCCTGGATGGCGCGCACCCAGGGCCCGCGCCTGCGCGCCTGCGCCCTGCCGGCGGCGGGGGCGGGCCTTACCGCCTTGGCTGCGGCGGCGGCCCTGTTCTTTGTGCTTTCCCGCGACCACAGCCTGGCGGCGCGCTCGCTGCTCTTCACCCTCACCAACGCCGGCGCGGCCCTGCTGCTTCCCGCCCTCGCCGCTCTTCCCCGGCCCCAAGCCCCCCTGGCCCGCGCCGTCGAGACCACAAGCCGCATCTCCTACGTCCTCTACCTCATCCACCACACCCTGGTGCTGGGGGCCCTGCGCGTGCTGCTGCCGCCCGCCACCCCCTTGGCCGCCGCCGCCGGCCTGGGGCTCTATTTTTTGCTCTCCATCCACCTGGCCCGGGCGCTCCACACCACCCTGGAGCGGCCGCTCCTTGCCCTGCGCGACCGCTGGGTCCCGCCCCGGCGTTGACACCCGCGGCCGCGGCTGGATACAGGGCGCCGCAGCGATGAAACCGGGCAAAAAAAAAATCGGGAATTTCTTGACACCAGGCGCCAAGATTCTCTAAACCCCGGGCATCGGTATGTCGTGGGACATATCTGTACACCTCAACCTTAATTTTTTTTATGCAACTCATGAAAGGAGGAAGCATCATGGCAGTTCCCAGTTGGTTTGACGAGTACACCTACCTGCAGAGCAAACTGAACCAGCTCATCAGCGCCGGGCAGACCCAGTACTCCAACGTGACCCAGGTGAAGGCCGCCATCGAGGCCGCGGGCATGAGCGTGTACCAGCACTTCGAGAAGTTTTCCCTGGCCGAGCGCACCAGCCCCAACACCTACTTCAACACCCAGGAGTACCTGGAGGCCAAGGCCGCCCAGCTCAACACCGCCCAGGGCGTGACCACCTGGACCGCGGACAAAGTGGCCCTGGAATTCCAGAACGGCGGCTTCACCAACGCCTACGAGCACTTCAGCAAGTACGGCTGGGCCGAGGGCGTGAACCCCTCCAACAGCTTCGATGTGAGCAGCTACCTGGAGGCCAAGGCCGCGGAAACCGGCAAGACCGTGAACGAAGTCAAGGCCGCCTTCGAGGCTGCCGGGCTCGACCCCATCGCCCACTACGAAACCTACGGCAAGAGCGAAGGCATCACCGTCACCGAGGTGCCGGCGGACGAGCAGGTAACGCCGGACAGCAGCGGGAGCACGGGCAAGACCTTCACGCTCACTAACAGTACGATTACGGGTTCCTTCGACAACAAAACCGGCACATCTGGCAACGACTCCTTCATTGCTGGCCCGGCAACTCTGGAAACCGGCGATGTGTTGGCTGGCGGCGCAGGGACTGATAAGTTGGAAGCTACCTCAAATGTTGCGGCGATTGTATCCCCGACCATGTCAGGCATTGAGCAGATTTTTGCTCGTACATTTGGCAACCACGATGCCACCTACGAGGTGAACCTCGCTAATGCAACCGGTGTTACTGAAGCCTGGGCTAACATGATCGAAGATACCGGGGCTAACGGAAACGACAACTTGAAATTTAGCTCGCTTTCTAAATCGGTGGTTGCTGGCATCAAGGGCGGAGCCTCTGTCGCTGCTAATCGCGCAAATGTAGAATGGGCATTCAATGACGTGACCGGCTCCGCAGACACAGCGACGTTGATCCTTGACGGAGCAAGTGTAGCCACAGTGACCATGGCTGGAGTAGAGACGATCAACATCAAGTCACAAAATGGAAACAGCACTATTGGTACCTCGCTGACTGCTCCTGCCGCAACGAAGTTGATCGTTACTGGTGACAAAAACATCAGCATCGCTGCTCTGGATGTTGCCGACGCAAATAACGAAATTGATGCCTCAGCGTTAACTGGCGACCTCAGTGTCAAACTTGAGAACCAGGCGGTTAATGTTACATACAAGGGCGGCAAGGGCAATGACAAAGTTAACATGAACGGCACATTAGCTGCGGGTGATGACATTGATGGCGGAGAAGGCACAAACACCATCGCAGGCATTACGGCAGCAGCTCAGCTGACGGCGGCTACTGGAAAGCTGCTCAAGAACTTCCAGGTATTTGACGCGGCCGGTACAACAGGTGCTTATGACATGGACCTTATTGTTGGAGCAGGATCGACCAGCACTATCAACTCGCTGGTTGTCTCTGCAGATTTAGGTGGAGCTACGACCATCGACAACTTGGTTAAGGGTGCGAATGTTACGATTAACGCTAGTACCACAGCCGGACTAACCATTAACCAAAAGGGCGCCGGTAGTGCAGGCTCTAACAGCGACACGCTGACTTTCGAGCTCTTAGCACCTGCAACTGGCGGGAACATCACAGTGAATGCCCTGACTGCCGCTAACATTGAGACAGTTACGGTCAAGTCCACCGAAACTTCAGGCGTCACTTCCGGTCACACCTTGACACAGGGCACTTTTGCCGATGCTTCGACTGTCAAATTTGAAGGCAACGAGCAGTTGACCGTCACAAATTTGACTGCTGCCGCAGCAGCCAAAATTGACGCTTCAGCTATGACTGATAAGTTCATAATGAGCAACGCCGCTAATGGCGGTGGAATTCAGTTGGTTCTTGGCGGTTCCGCAGATGATACACTGATTTCTAATGATGTTGCAGGAAGCACTCTTCAGGGCAATGGCGGCGCCGATACAATTATACTCGGAGGTGCTGGTAACGCCGAAATTGTGAAATATGCGGCCCAGACCGATTCTACAGGCACAAAATATGACAAGATCACAAACTTCACTACTAATGAAGACGACATTGATCTGAGCGCATTTGGTTTTACTGGGGCTGCTCAAACCGTGTTCACTACAACTAAAGCGTCTGTTGATAATATAACTCAGACTTTCACCATCTCTTCTGCAGATGCAACAGGCTTCTTCAATAATAGCGGAGGGAATCGCGGTGTAGCCTTTGCAACTAATGGCACAGATGGGGTAGTGTTCGTTGACGCCAACAAAGACGGAAATTGGGACGCAGCTACTGACATGGCGATCTACCTTGTCGGTGTAACTGCGTTCGCCACAGCTGATGTGATATTCGCCTAATCATCTCCGCGTAGATGTGCCTCTCATGCTTGTGAGAGGTGTTGGCTAAATGAGCTAAACCCCGTCCTTCGCAAGAAGGGCGGGGTTCTTCTATCCAAGCACATGCACAAAGGGACTTTGACTTTTGGACACCCACTTTGTCATCCCCCACTTGGTCATCCCTGCTCGTGGTTTGACGCCCCTGGGCGGATCCATTATGTATTTTTCCAAATGGGCGGCGAAGGGAGCTCCGCAAAACGCCCCAGGAGGCATGACCCATGACCGAAGAACGGCAAAACCCCGCATCCCCTCACGAGTTGACCCTCGACCCCAAGACTATCGACGTCTTGATCGCGAATATCATTCCCACCTCGAAATATTTTGAGAGCCGATTCGACAACCTGCAATACCAGGTCAATGAGATCAAAGAGGATATCAAAAACCTGGAAGTCCGCATGGACAAGCGCTTCGAGCAGGTGGATAAACGCTTCGAGCAGGTGGATAAACGCTTCGAGCAGGTGGACAAGCGCTTCGAGCAGGTGGATAAACGCTTCGAGCAGGTGGACAAGCGCTTCGAGCAGGTGGACGCACAGTTTGTCTCCATGCGGGCAGAAATCAAAGACCTTGAAGTCCGCATGGACAAGCGCTTCGAGCAGGTGGACAAGCGCTTCGAGCAAATGGACAGCAAGTTGGACAAGATCATCGAACGTATCGACCGCCGCATCGACGAAGGGTTGCGGGAGAACCGCAGTCAAATGATGCGTATGTTCACTTTTGCCATGACCTTTTCTGCCATCTCCATGATCGGGCTCATCGGCAAGATGCTCCAACTTTTTTGATGCAGTCATATTTGATAAGACTTTTGGACACCCACTTTGTTTCTAGGATTCTCTAAGGTACAAGTAAAGGGACACCCACATACCTTGACACCGTCCCGCCCCCCCACTAGCCTGGCACCATGACCCGCCCCCGCTGCGTGCGGCGGGCGTTTTGGTACGGCGAAGACCGACACCGTGGCCGCAACAATGGGTACCGCCGGGGCTGAATCGAGGCGTGCATCCGGCAGCCGACCTCGGTGTTCGCCATTGATGTGGCGGCCTATGCGGTGAAGTCGAATCCCTCTCCCATCGTACTCAAGGTCGACTCAGTAAACCTTGGCATGGACGGACGACCAAGTGCTGGGACGCGCAACGCAGCTTTTGGACGGGCCGCTCCGCCCGACCATCTGCAGAAGCGTTTCCATGCCTTCCGGAGCGAGCCTTGCAAGGGTGTAGTGGAGTCAAGGAGACGGAGATGATCAAGACCATGGGGTCCATAAAGGGACACCCACTTTACAAGCGAGACTTTTGGACACCCACTTTGTCATCCCCCACTTGGTCATCCCGAGTCGGGTCCACATAAAGGGACACCCACTTTACGTTCCGACCACAGCCCACAAAGTGGGTATCCAAAAGTATCCACCCAGGCATCCAGGAGAGACATCAACGCATGCCTGACTTGTCAGGACATTGTCAGGACGTTATTATGGAAATAGTTTCAGAACATGGGGGTTGCCATGAGCACCTTGAACCTCTCCAAAACCGAACGGATCAATGTCCGTGTCAGCAGCTCGGTCAAGCAACTGCTGCAAGAAGCGGCGCGCTCTTGCCACAAGAACGTCAGTGAGTTTCTGCTGGACGCTGCTGTGACAGCAGCCACCCAGGCGCTCGCAGATCGTCGTCACTTTGTGCTGAACGATGAGCAGTGGCAGGCGTTTGAGCAGGCGCTGGATCGCCCCGTGCAAGCCAAGCCGCGCTTGAAGAAGCTGCTCAGTGAACCCGGGGTTCTGGATTGAGCGCAAGCTATGAGCGGATCCGCAAGCTATCGGCTGCGGACTCGGTGGAGGCGTTCGACTGTGGGCAGCCGGCACTCAATCGGTTCCTGCAACGCTACGCGCTCGTCAACCAGAAGGCCAACAGCGCACAAACCTATGTCTGTTGCCTCAACGGCAAAGTCGTTGGCTTCTACAGTCTGGCCGTTGGCAGCGTTGATCCCGAAGATGCCCCAGCCCGTGTGATGAAGGGCTTGGCCCGGCATCCTGTGCCAGTCATGATCCTGGCGCGACTGGCCGTAGATCGTGATCACCAGGGAAAGGGTCTTGGCAAGGCGTTGCTCAAGGACGCACTGCTGCGCACGGCACAGGCTGCTGACATCGCGGGCATTCGCTGCCTGCTGGTTCATGCCAAGGATGAGGCTGCGCGGCAGTGGTATGAGTCCTGGGAATTTGAACCGAGTCCGACCGATCCTTACCATCTGTTTCTGATGCTCAAGGATCTCAGGGCGCTTCTGGTGGGGATTCCATAAACCATAAAGGAAACCATAAAGGGAAACCATAAAGGGACACCCACTTTACGTTCCCTCCTGATTGCCTTACACAGCCGCAAACCTCCCCTGGAGCATCGTGTTTGTCGGCGCTCTTTGAAAAACTACAAAGGGGAAAACTAGAAACCATAAAGCAACCATAAAGGGACACCCACTTTACGTTCCCTCCTGATTGCCTTACACAGCCGCAAACCTCCCCTGGAGCATCGTGTTTGTCGGCGCTCTTTGAAAAACTACAAAGGGGAAAACTAGAAACCATAAAGCAACCATAAAGGGACACCCACTTTACGTTCCCACTTTACGTTCCCTTCTGATTTCCTTACAAAGCCGCAAACCTCCCATGAAGCCCACAAAGGAAGCCCACAAAGTGGGTGTCCAAAAGTATCAATCAAAAGTATCAAAGTATCCCCCCCGCCGAGACCCTCCGCCCCGGCGGGGAAAGACAGGCTATTGTTTGGTGCCGGCAGGGGCCGCAGGTTTTTCTTCTGCCTGCGGCGCACTCACGGTGAGCATGTCCTGAATCTTGAGAAAAGTTGCATCCCCGATGCCTTTCACTGCTTTGATTTCCTCGATGGATGCAAACGGCTTCTTCTGACGATATTCAATGATGCGCCCGGCAATCACAGGGCCCATTCCGGGAAGTGTCTCCAGCTGCGCCTGGCTTGCCGTATTGATGTCAATCTTCTCTGCAGCCATGGCCGCTCCACCGAACATCAAGACGAACACCAGAAATGCCACCCGAATCCACGAATACATACAGGACCTCCTTGAAAAACAGATGTTTTTTCTCCACAAAAGGGATTCCGATCTTCTTTCCAGAAAAGATCCTGTTGTTGTCAAGGGGCCATAATGACACATGGTGCCGGACGACAATATGCGCCACGATGTGGACACGCGTCTGTTACCGGACAATGATATTGATACCCCTGGATTGAACAATACCAAGGTCACCCTCTTGAAGACCCAA
>NZ_JCANTW010000007.1:0-15023 GCF_059568695.1 Thermodesulfomicrobium thermophilum DSM 16697
AGCGTCGTCTTCCCATGGTCAATGTGCCCAATGGTGCCAATGTTGACGTGCGGCTTCTTCCGTTCAAATTTCTGCTTCGCCATAATCTTTGCCCCTTACGCCTTCTTAATGAGTTCCTCGGCCAAGTTGGCCGGCACCCGGTCGTAATGATCGAACAGCATAGTATAGGTTGCGCGCCCCTGCGTGCGGGAACGCAAGTCCGTAGCATAGCCGAACATGCTGCTAAGCGGCACATGCGCACGCACGATCTGCATGCCCTGACGAGGCTCCATGTTCACAATGCGACCACGACGGCCGTTGAGATCACCAATGACATCGCCCATATAGTCGTCGGGAGTCAGCACTTCCACAAACATGATGGGCTCAAGCAATATCGGGGCCGCCTGACGGCAGGCCTCCTTCACCGCCATGGAACCAGCGATATAGAAAGCCTGCTCCGAGGAATCCACCTCATGGTAGGAGCCATGCACCAACTCCACCTTCACATCCACCATGGGGAAGCCGGCGAGCACTCCATTCTGCAAGGCATCGCGAATACCTTTGTCCACCGCAGGAATGTATTCCTTGGGAATGACGCCACCCACGATCGAGTTGACGAACTCGTATCCTGCGCCCGATTCCTGGGGGAATACCTTGATGACCACATGACCATACTGGCCCCGGCCACCACTCTGCTTGGCATATTTGAGGTCTTTCTCCGCCGGCTTGGTGATGGTTTCCCGATATGCCACCTGCGGTTGCCCCACGTTGGCATCTACTTTGAATTCCCGAATGAGACGATCCACGATGATTTCCAGGTGCAACTCACCCATGCCCGCGATGAGTGTCTGCCCCGTTTCTTCGTTGGTCTTCACCCGGAAGGAGGGGTCCTCTTTGGTCAGCTTCTGCAGGGCCTGGGACAACGAATCTCGGTCCGTCTTGGTCTTGGGCTCGATAGCCACCTCGATGACCGGCTCGGGAAAGTCCATGGACTCCAGCTGGACCACACGCTTCAAGTCGCACAAAGTCTCACCAGTGGCCGTCTGCTTGAGGCCTACTGCCGCCACAATGTCCCCCGCGAAGGCTTCTTTGATCTCTTCGCGTTTATTGGCGTGCATCTTGAGCAGGCGGCCAATGCGCTCTTTCTTGCCCGTATTGGCGTTGAGCACCGTGGATCCGGCCTCGAGCACACCGGAATAGATGCGCAGGAAGGTGAGATGACCGATAAAGGGGTCCGCCATCAGCTTGAAGGCCAAGGCCGCCAGCGGCTCATCATCGGAACACACGCACTGCACTTCCTCGCCCGTCTCGGGATTTGTACCCGTCATGGGCGGGATATCCACCGGCGACGGGAGAAAATCCACCACGGCGTCCAAAAGCGCCTGCACGCCTTTGTTCTTGAAGGCCGAGCCGCACAGTACCGGACAAATACGCATGCCAATGGTCGCCTGGCGAATACCCTGCAGGATCTCCTCAGTGGAGAGTTCCTCACCACCCAGGTATTTCTCCAGCAAAGACTCGTCTTCTTCGGCGATAGCCTCCATGAGATGCTGCCGCCATTCGGCCGCTTGATCCGCCAGCTCCGCCGGGATCTCCCGTACATCAATCTTCTGGCCCTGCGACTCTTCGTCGTAGTAAAGCGCCACATTGCGCACCAGATCCACCTGACCCTGAAAATTTTCTTCCGAGCCAATGGGGAGATGAATGGGCACCGGTTTGGCCTTGAGACGGTCACGGATCATCCCGACCACACGGAAGAAATCCGCGCCAGAACGGTCCATTTTGTTCACGAAGGCAATGCGGGGGACCCGGTACCGGTCCGCCTGGCGCCACACGGTCTCCGACTGGGGCTCCACCCCACCCACCGCGCAGAATACCGCCACCGCGCCATCGAGAACACGCAAAGACCGCTCCACCTCTACAGTAAAATCCACATGCCCCGGAGTATCAATGATATTGATCCGATGCTCTTTCCAAAAACACGTGGTGGCCGCAGAGGTGATCGTGATGCCACGCTCCTGCTCCTGCTCCATCCAGTCCATGGTAGCCTGGCCGTCATGGACTTCACCAATCTTGTGCGAAACACCGGTATAAAAGAGAATTCGCTCGGTAGTCGTCGTCTTGCCCGCATCAATGTGGGCCATGATACCGATGTTCCGCTGCCGTTCTATGGGGACTCGTTTGGACACGAAAAACCTCGTTTACCAACGATAATGAGCAAAAGCCTTATTGGCCTCTGCCATGCGGTGGGTGTCTTCCCGCTTTTTCATGGCGCCACCGCGTTCATGAAATGCATCCACAAACTCGGCAGCCAAGCGCTGCACCATACCTTTTTCGCCACGGGAGCGCGCATATGCAATCAACCAACGAATGGCCAATGCCTCTTGACGCGCCGGGCGTACTTCCATGGGCACCTGGTACGTTGCACCGCCCACCCGGCGAGACTTGACTTCCATCTGCGGCTTCACCTTGTCGACGATCTGCTCAAAAGCCTTGAGCGGCTCCATTTCCAAACGCCGAGCCACTTCATCCATCACGGCGTACAATATCTTTTCCGAAACGCTCTTCTTCCCATCCACCATCATCTGGTTGATGAATTTGGCGACGAGACGGCTCCCATACTTGGGATCGGGCAACACCTCGCGCCGCGGCGCAGGACCCTTACGCGGCATACCTTATTCCCCCTCACTTATTTCGGACGTTTCGCACCATACTTCGACCGGCTCTTCCGGCGATCTTGAACGCCAGCCGCGTCGAGCGTACCGCGAATGATGGTGTACCGCACGCCGGGCAAGTCTTTGACACGACCGCCGCGGATCATCACCACCGAATGCTCCTGCAAGTTATGGCCTTCCCCGGGGATGTACGAGGTCACCTCGATCCCGTTGGTCAGCCGGACACGGGCAACTTTCCGCAGTGCCGAGTTGGGCTTTTTCGGCGTGGTGGTATACACACGCACGCAAACGCCCCGGCGCTGCGGACATTGCTGCAATGCAGCACGCTTGTTGGGCTTGTGCTGCTTGGTCCGCGCCTTACGCACCAATTGGTTAATTGTGGGCATGGCTCTCTCCCTTGAGTGAACTTTTCGAGAAGGGGTAGCATATTCATACCCCCCTTCCCTTGTCAACAACTAGTCCCAGCCCCTGGCGCTCATTCATCCACCAGGTACGGGTCTTTTTCCAACTCTTCCAAAAACTTATCCGGACTCTCCGGCTGTTCCGGCACTACGATGTCGCTGTGGACATAGGCTCGGAAGCCCGAGCCGGCATTGACCAAACGCCCCACAATGACATTCTCCTTGAGGCCGTAGAGGTAGTCCTTCTTGGCCAAAAGCGCCGCCTCGGTGAGCACCTTGGTGGTTTCCTGGAAGGACGCCGCCGAAATGAAGGACTCCGTGGTCAACGACGCCTGGGTGATCCCCAGCACCAGCGGCTCGGCCGTGGCTGGACGCTGTCCGGAAGCCAACACCTTGGCGTTGGTGCGGAAGAACCGGTTTTTGTCCACCTGCTCGCCCATGAGGAAGCCGGTATCCCCAGGATCGAGCACGGTGACTTTGCGCAACATCTGGCGGACGATCAGTTCGATGTGCTTATCGTTAATGTATACGCCCTGGAATCGATATACGTCCTGAACACCGTCCACCAGGTAGGCGGCCAGGTACTTCTCGCCTTTGATACGCAGAAGGTCGTGGAGATCCGGATGCCCTTCGGTGAGCGGCTCACCGCATTCCACGAAGTCCCCCTCGGCCACGGTAATGTGTTTGCCTTTGGGGATGAGATACACCCGGGGTTCGCCCACCTCGGGTTCCACGATGATCTTCCGCTTGCCCTTGGAGTCCGGCCCAAAGCTCACCACACCGTCGATCTCGGTGATGACCGCCTGGTCCTTGGGTTTGCGCACTTCGAAGAGCTCGGCCACCCGCGGCAAACCACCCACGATGTCCTTGGTCTTGGAAGTCTCCCGCGGCTTACGGGCGAGCACGTCACCCGGGCGCACCGCATCGCCGTCGCGCACCATGAGAATGGCACCCACCGGCAAGGTGTACACCGCCTCGGTGCCGCTGTCGGGCCGCAGTTTAGTCGCGCCGTGGGCATCGCAGACCGAGATACGGGGGCGATAGTTGGAGGAGCGGAACTCCATGATGGTCAGCGTCGTCTTGCCCGTGGTCTCGTCGATCTTTTCCTGCACCGTGCGGCCTTCCACAATGTCATGGAAGCTGACCACACCGTCCACGTCCGCCAGGAAGGGTTCGTTGAAGGGATCCCACTCGGCGAGCACGTCCCCCTTCTTCACCTCGGCGCCAGCCTCCACGAAGAGCTTGGCGCCCGACGGCAAGGGATACTTCTCCCGCTCCACGCCCGTATCATCCACGATGCGCAGCTGTCCGCTCTTGCCAAGCACCAAGCGCTCGCCGCGGTCATTGACCACGGTACGCACTCGCGACAGGACCACGCGACCTTTGTTGATGGCCACATAGCGGTTCTGCTCGACCTCTTTGTGGGCCGTGCCGCCAATGTGGAAGGTCCGCATGGTGAGCTGCGTTCCCGGCTCACCGATGGACTGGGCGGCGATGATACCCACCGCCTCGCCCACGTTGACCAAATGCCCACGGGCCAAGTCGCGGCCATAGCATAGGGCGCACACCCCGTGACGGGCCTTACAGGTCAACGCTGAACGGATGGTGATGGCCGCCACCCCGCGCCGCTCGATCTCGGCCACGAGTTCCTCGGTGATGAGCTCGTTGGCCTTGATAAAGATCTCACCGGTCTCGGGGTCCGCCACATCGTACATGGCCACGCGGCCCAAGACCCGCTCGCTCAAGCGCACGGTGATCTCGCCGCCCTTGCTCACGTGGGTGAGCTCAATACCATCCACGGTCTTGCAGTCATACTCGCTGACGATGACATCCTGTACCACGTCCACCAGACGCCGCGTCAGGTAACCGGAGTTGGCGGTCTTGAGCGCCGTGTCCGCCAACCCCTTGCGCGCACCATGGGTGGAGGTGAAGTACTGGAGCACCGTGAGCCCTTCGCGGAAACAGCTCGTAATCGGCGTCTCGATGATCTCGCCCGAAGGCTTGGCCATGAGACCGCGCATGCCGGCCAACTGGCGGATCTGGTCCTGATTACCACGAGCACCCGAATTGGCCATCATGAACACCGAGTTGAAGCTGTGGCATTGCTCGGTCTTCCCGGTCTTGGGATCCGTGAGTTCCTCGTACTTGAGCACGCGCATCAGCTCTTCGGTGACCTCGGTGGTCGCCTTACTCCAGACGTCCACCACCTTGTTGTACTTTTCCGTACGGGTGATGATACCGTCGCGGTACTGCTGCTCGATGTCCGCCACTTCGGCATACGAGCGGGCGAGGATTTCTTCCTTCTTGGCCGGGATGGTGAGGTCCTTGACGCACACCGTAAAGCCGGCGCGCGTGGAGTATTCGTAGCCCAGGTCCTTGAGTTTGTCGCACAGGAGCACCGTGGCCTTGGTGCCTGCCAGGCGGTAGGCCTCGCCCACCAGACGGCCGATGGCTTTTTTGCTCAACTCCCGATTATAGACGTCGAAAGGCACCTGCGGCGGCACGATCTCGCGCACCAGGATGCGGCCCGGAGTCGTAGGCACCAATTGGCCGTCGATGCGGACCTTGATACGGGAATGCAGATCCAAATGGCCGGCATCCAGGGCACAGATGACTTCGCCGGGATCGGCGAAGACCATGCCTTCGCCCTTCTCAAAGGGACGCTCCACGGTCAAAAAGTACAATCCAAGCACAATATCCTGAGACGGCACGATAATGGGCGAGCCATTGGCCGGCGACAGGATGTTGTTGGAGCTCATCATGAGCACGCGGCACTCGATCTGGGCCTCAATGGACAGCGGCACGTGCACCGCCATCTGGTCGCCGTCGAAGTCGGCGTTGAAGGCCGTGCACACGAGCGGATGCAGCCGAATGGCCTTGCCTTCCACCAACAGGGGTTCAAAGGCCTGGATACCCAGACGGTGCAAGGTGGGCGCCCGGTTGAGGAGAATGGGGTATTCACGCACCACCTCCTCGAGCACGTCCCACACCGCCACCTCTTCCCGCTCCACCATCTTCTTCGCGCTCTTGATGGTGCTCGCGATGCCACGCTCTTCCAGTTTGGCGTATACAAACGGTTTGAAGAGCTCCAAAGCCATCTTCTTGGGCAGACCGCATTGGTGGAGCTTCAAGGACGGCCCCACCACGATCACGGAGCGACCCGAGTAGTCCACGCGCTTGCCCAAAAGGTTCTGCCGGAAGCGGCCCTGCTTGCCCTTAATCATGTCGGACAAGGACTTGAGAGGACGACCATTGGTGCCGGTAATGGCCCGGCCGCGGCGGCCGTTGTCGAACAAGGCGTCCACCGACTCCTGGAGCATGCGCTTTTCGTTGCGGATAATGATGTCCGGCGCACCGAGCTCCAAAAGACGCTTCAGACGATTGTTGCGGTTGATGACCCGACGGTAGAGGTCGTTCAAGTCCGAAGTGGCGAACCGGCCGCCATCCAAGGGGACCAAAGGCCGCAATTCCGGCGGAATGACCGGAATGACGTCGAGGATCATCCACTCAGGCTTGTTGCCGGACTCCAAAAAGGCCTCGATGATCTTGAGCCGCTTGGCGAGCTTCTTCTTCTTGGTCACAGAGCGCGTGGTCTGCGACTCCTCCCGCAGCTGCACCCGCAAGGTAGGCAAGTCGAGCTCTTGCAACAGCAGCTTGATGGACTCCGCGCCCATGCCCACTTTAATGGCATCTTCACCATAATGATCCAAAATCTGAAAGTACTGCTCCTCTGAGATGACCTGCTTTTTCTGCAACGTCGTCTCACCGGGATCCAAGATAATATACGAATCGAAGTAAAGCACCTTTTCCAGATCGGCCATAGTCATGTCGAGCAAGGTTCCGATCTTGGAAGGAAGCGATTTGAGAAACCAAATATGCGCAACAGGAGCGGCAAGCTCGATATGGCCCATGCGCTCGCGGCGAACTTTGGAAGCGATGACCTCCACGCCGCACTTTTCGCACACGATACCCCGGTGCTTCATGCGCTTGTATTTGCCGCAGTTACACTCATAGTCCTTCACTGGGCCAAAGATCTTGGCACAGAATAGGCCGTCTCGCTCCGGCTTGAATGTTCTATAATTGATGGTCTCCGGCTTTTTCACCTCACCATACGACCATTCACGGATCTTTTCTGGAGAGGCGAGACTGATGCCGATGGCCTTCAGATTCTGGCTATTGAACAGCGTAGTGGCACTGCCACGCTGGGTAAAAAGGTCATCCAGGGTCATACTGCAATCCTCGCGGGTTGGCCGTTATATATCCTCAAGAGCCATCTTACTTACGCTTGGCGCGCTTTTTGGGGTCCTCTTCGATGAGGGACACCTCCAGACCCAAGGCCATCATTTCCTTCACCAAGACGTTGAACGATTCCGGCATGCCGCTTTCCAAGAAGTTGGAGCCCTTGACGATTTTCTCGTACATCTTCACGCGCCCGTTGACGTCGTCGGATTTGACGGTGAGGAATTCCTGCAAGAGATGGGCAGCACCATACGCTTCCAAGGCCCATACTTCCATCTCTCCCAAACGCTGGCCGCCGAACTGGGCCTTACCGCCCAAGGGTTGTTGCGTGACCAGGGAGTAGGGGCCTGTGGAGCGGGCATGGATCTTTTCGTCCACCAGATGGTGGAGCTTCAGATAATACATGTAGCCCACCGTGACGCGGCTGTAGAAGGGTTCGCCGGTGCGGCCGTCATAGAGCAGGGCCTTGCCGTCATCAGGGAGGCCGGCTTTCTGGAGAAGCGCCCAAATCTCCTCTTCACGAGCGCCGTCAAAGACCGGAGTCTTCATGACGATGCCTTTTTTGAGGGCGCGAGCCGTCTCCAGGATTTCCTCGTCGTCCATAGCGTCGATGAGCTCCTGGGTCTCCGGGGCGTCAAAGATGGTCTTCATCTCTTTGCGTACCACCTGCACGTGCTCGCCGCGCTCCACCATGGCCGCGATCTGCTCGCCCAGCCCCTTGGCGGCCCAGCCCAAGTGCGTCTCCATGATCTGCCCGATGTTCATACGCGAGGGCACGCCCAAGGGGTTGAGGACCACGTCCACCGGCGTGCCGTCGGCGAAGAAGGGCATGTCCTCTTCGGGGAGGATGTTGGATACCACGCCTTTGTTGCCGTGGCGGCCGGCCATCTTGTCACCGACATTGAGCTTGCGCTTCACGGCGATGTACACCTTGACCATCTTGATGACGCCCGGGGGCAAATCATCGCCTTCCGTGACCTTGGCACGCTTGTTGTCGTAGTAGTCTTTAATAAATCTAACCTGAAGATCGTACTGTTCCAGCATGACCTTCACGGCTTCATTGGCCTCCTTGGCGGCGAAGAGTCCTGCAAGCTTTTTGATGGGCAGCTCTTGCAGGACTTCCCAACGCATGGGCTGACCAGCCTCAAGGATGATCTCTCCTTTGCGCTTACCCGGGACGCTCTTGGAGACGATCTTGTTTTTGCAAATCTCCCAAATGCGCTCCCGGGTGCGCTGCGTCAGGCTGGCAATATAGAGCTGCTCCCGCTGATCGAGGCGGTCCAACTCATAACGCTCGATCTCCTTGGCGCGCTCATCCTTTTCCCCGGAGCGGCGGTTGAAGACCTTGACGTCGATCACCGTCCCTTCGATCCCCGGCGGCACCTTGAGGGAGGTGTTCTTCACATCCCGGGCCTTGTCACCGAAAATCGCCCGCAGCAGGCGCTCCTCCGGGGTGAGCTGCGTCTCGCCCTTGGGCGTAATCTTGCCCACCAGGATGTCCTCGGCTTTGACCCGAGCACCGATGCGGATGATGCCGCTGTCATCGAGGTTACGCAGCATATCTTCGCCCACATTGGGAATGTCCCGAGTGATCTCTTCCGGCCCCAATTTGGTGTCCCGGGCGAAGACATCGAACTCCTCGATATGGATGGAGGTGTAGACGTCCTCTTTGACCATGCGCTCCGAGATGAGGATGGAGTCTTCGTAGTTGTACCCACACCAGGGCATGAAGGCCACCAAGAGGTTCTTGCCCAGGGCGAGCTCGCCATCTTTGATGGCCGGGCCATCGGCAAGGATATCCCCTTTACGCACCCGGTCACCGATACGCACCCGCGGCTTCTGTCCGAAACAGCTGTTCTGATTGGATTTGTGGAATTTCTGGAGGTCGTAGAACCGCACCCCTCCGGTTTGCGGAAAAAGGTCGGCGTCGTCATAAGCCACGACGACGCGGTCGGCATCCACATAGCTGACGACCCCATCGGCCTCCGCCAGAAGGCACGCCCCAGAATCCCGGGCCACCACGCCCTCAATACCGGTCCCCACCAAGGGCTCTTCCGCCCGCAAAAGCGGCACGGCCTGACGCTGCATGTTGGAGCCCATGAGGGCGCGGTTGGCGTCATCGTGCTCCAAGAACGGGATGAGCGCCGAAGAGATGGACACGATCTGGCTCGGGGAAATGTCCATGAGGGTCACTTCCTCGCGAGGCACCAAGGCCACTTCGCCGTCCACGCGCGCCTCGATGAGGGGATCCAGAAACTCTTTGGTTTCCGGGTCAAAGCGGGCGTTGGCCTGGGCGATGACTTGGCCTGCCTCCTCGGAAGCGTCGAAATACCGCACCTCGTCGGTAATCTTGCCTTCGCGGACCACCCGGTACGGGGTCTCGATGAATCCAAAGTCATTGACCTGGGCATGGGTCGTCAGGGAGACGATCAGACCGATATTGGGGCCTTCCGGGGTCTCGATGGGGCAAATGCGACCATAATGACTGACATGGACGTCGCGGACCTCGAACCCCGCCCGTTCGCGGGTCAAACCACCAGGCCCCAAGGCCGAAAGACGACGCTTGTGGGTCACTTCCGAAAGCGGGTTGGTCTGATCCATGAACTGGGAAAGCTGGGACGTGCCGAAAAACTCCTTGAGCACCGCAGTCACCGGCTTGGGGTTCACCAGATCATGGGGCATGAGGGTCGAGACTTCCTGCAGGCTCATGCGTTCCTTGATGGCCCGCTCCATGCGCACCAAACCGATGCGATACTGATTTTCCACCAGTTCGCCCACCGGGCGCACCCGGCGGTTGCCCAAGTGGTCGATGTCATCGGCCGGGCCGTGGGTATCCTTCAGCTGCACCAGCTTTTTGATCGCGCGAAAAATATCCTCGTTGCTGAGGGTACGGTGATCGATGGGCAGATCCAACCCCAGGCGAGCATTGAGCTTGTAGCGCCCCACGGCCGAAAGGTCGTAGTAATCCGGATTACGGAACAGGTTGTCGAAAAAGGTCGCCGCCACCTCGGGCGTTGGGGGCGAGCTGGGGCGCAGACGTTTGTAGATCTCGATCTGCGCGGCCTCCATGTCTTCGCACTTGTCCAGATCCAAAGTATCCCGAATGGCCGTGGACACTTCCGGCCCAGTGCAGAAGATACAGGCAAACTCCGTGATTCCGGCCTCGCGACAGCGTTCCACCGCGCCCGCCACCAAAGGCTGGCCGGCACGGATGAGCACCTCGCCGGTCTCGGGGTGCACGATGTCCCGCATGGCGTATTCGGTCTCCAAAGACTCGGGACGCACGGCATAGTATTCAATCCCCGCACGGCGCATGCGCTGCCACACCCCACGGGTGATGGGCTTGCCCGCAGCCACGAGCACCTTGCCACCTGGCTCCACGATATCCTCATAGGCGGATTCGCGGCGCAAATTGTATTCCTCGACCTTGCGCAGCACCCGATCGCCGTCCAAGCGGAACGTCTCTGGCTGATAAAAATATGCCAGGATATCCTCGGTGCTCATGCCCATGGCCTTGAGCAGAATCGTCACCGGCATCTTGCGGCGGCGGTCGATGCGCACGTAAAGGATATCTTTGTGATCGAAATCAAAATCCAGCCATGAGCCGCGCATGGGAATGATGCGACAACTGTAAAGCACCTTGCGGCTCGAATGCGTCTTGCCTGAGTCATGCTCGAACAATACGCCGGGGGAACGCTGCAACTGGTTGACAATAACCCGCTCGGTACCGTTCACCAAAAAGGTACCTTTGGGAGTAATGAGCGGAATTGTTCCAAAATACAGGTCCTGTTCCTTGATATCGTGAATAGAACGGGCACCCGTTTCTTCATCAACATCGTACACGGCCAATCGGACCTTGAGGCGCAGCGGCGCTTCATACGTCAGCCCTTTGGCGATACACTCATCGACGTCATATTTCGGCGGCAATATTTCGTAGCTGACGTATTCCAGCGTGGCAGTATTGTTGAAGTCGTGTATAGGAAAGACCGAACGAAACACGCCTTCCAAGCCTGTATTGGCGCGCATGCTCGGGGGAACATCGGCCTGAAGAAATTTGATATAGGAGTCCAGTTGCAGGCTAAGCAGGTGGGGAAGGGACACGGAGTCTTTGATTCGTCCGAATGTTTTGATCAATTTTTTCATCGTTTCCCCTCGGAAAAGATGTTGCTGGGCAGGCAAGAGCTGAGCGGTCTTCAGGACAAGGCCCTTCTCGGGCAGGGAAAAAATCAAAAAAAGGCGTAAAGAGTGTAAGAGTCGCCCCTTACACTCTTTACGGAAAGCGAATGTGCGAAGGACAAAAGCTTACTTAACTTCAACTTGAGCGCCGGCCTCTTCCAACTGCTTCTTGGCGTCCGCAGCGGCTTCCTTGGACACCGCCTCGAGAATCACCGAGGGAGTCTCGTCCACTTTGGCTTTGGCCTCTTTGAGACCCAGGTTGGTGAGGGCGCGCACCACCTTGATGACACCGATCTTGTTGGCGCCGGCATCCTTGAGCACCACGTCGAATTCGGTCTTCTCTTCCACCGGGGCAGCCTCAGCGCCAGCGGCCGGAGCCACGGCCACCGCAGCCACCGGGGCAGCGGCAGAAACACCGAACTTCTCTTCCAATTCCTTGATGAATTCCGCGAGTTCGAGCACGGTCATGTTGGCGATGAACTCGACGACCTGTTCTTTGGTAATACCGGACATTGTTTCCTCCTCAAAAGTACACGGATTGGCTCATTCTTGTTCTTTCTTTTCCTTCAGAGCGCTCAAGACATTGAGCATGCCCCGCAGGACATTGGCAAAGAGGCATACGAAGTTCTGCGGTACAGCGTTCATAGTACCCAGGACCTGCGCCAGCAGCTGCTCGCGGCTCGGCAGGTCAGAAAGGGCCTTTACAGCAGCCTCGTCCAGCAACTTGCCGTTGAGGCTGGCGCAACGCACCGAAAACTTATCGTTCTTCTTTGCAAACTCCACCACGACTTTCGCTGCGACCACGGGATCATCATAGCCAAACGCCACGGCACTGCTGTACTTCAGCTTTTCTCCCAGCACATTGTGCGGGGTCTCGCTGAATGCAAGCCGCGCCAAGGTGTTTTTGACCACCTGGTAGTCACAGCCGGCCTCATGGAGCTTCGTGCGCAACGGCGTCAATTGGGCCACGGAGAGACCTTGGAAATCGGTCACAATGGCCACCTGCGCCCGCTCGGCACGGTCCTTCAGGCCTTCAATGATCTTGCCTTTTTCTGCCCTATCCACACGTCACCTCTTGCTTACGCTTCAGGCAGAATGAGCCTCGAGTCTCCGCAGGATATTAAGGTTGCCCGCCTGCTCTCTCGGACTCATCTTCCTTCTTATGGGGAACACTATTCGGCCCGGCGCAGGCTCGCCACGTCCACCTTGATGCCCGGCCCCATGGTCGAGGACACCGAAACGGCCTGGAGGTACGTCCCCTTGGCCGAGGCAGGTTTGAGCTTGACCAGGGCATCCACCAACACCCGCATGTTGCCCAAAAGCTTCTCCACACCAAAAGAAACCTTGCCGATGGGGGCATGCACCACGCCGGCCTTGTCCACGCGGAATTCTACCTTGCCGGCCAAGAGTTCCTTGATGGCATTCTCCAAGTCGAAGGTCACGGTGCCCGTCTTGGCGTTGGGCATAAGGCCACGCGGACCGAGAATCTTCCCGATCTTGCCCACAACCCCCATCATGTCCGGAGTCGCCACGGCCTTGTCGAACTCCAGCCAGCCGCCACGAATCTTTTCCACCAAGTCATCGCCGCCCGCCTCAATGGCGCCGGCGGCGCGAGCCTTCTCCTCATTTTCTCCCTTACAGAAAGCCACTACACGCACCGTCTTGCCCAAACCATGAGGCAGAGAAACGGCACCACGCACCATCTGGTCGGAATACTTAGGATTCACCCCTAAATTGACGGCGATGTCCACGGTCTCGTCGAACTTGGCGAAGGCACGTTCCAGGACGAGACTCAGGGCTTCAGAAGCCTCATAGGCCTTGAGACGGTCGATCCCCTCATAGGCCTGACGCACTTTTTTTCCATGCTTCGGCATATCTCGTCCTCTCCTACTGCACTTCGATTCCCATGCTCTTGGCCGTCCCCAAAATGGTCCGGCATGCGGCTTCCAAGTCATACGCCGAAAGGTCGGGCATTTTGAGCTTGGCGATCTCCTCAATCTGACTCATGGTCACCGTGCCCACTTTCTTCTTGTTGGGCTCACCGGATCCTTTCTCCACCTTGGCGGCCTTCATGAGCAGAACCGCCGCCGGCGGTGTCTTGGTCACAAAGGTAAAGGACCGGTCCTGGTAAATGGTGATTTCCACGGGGATGATCATCCCCTTCTGATTCTGCGTCTTGGCGTTATAGGCCTTGCAGAACTCCATGATGTTGACGCCGTGTTGACCCAGCGCCGGACCGACTGGCGGCGAAGGGTTCGCGGCTCCCGCGGGAAGCTGTAGCTTGACAATCGCGGTGACTTTCTTGGCCATACGGTTTCTCCCTATTTCCCAGTATTACCCCTTGCTGACCTGAATAAAATCCAGCTCCACCGGGGTTTGCCTGCCAAAAATAGACACGGAAACACGAAGTTTCCCTTTATCGTAGTTCACTTCTTCCACCACACCATTGAAATTGGCAAACGGCCCGTCAATCACGCGCACATCGTCACCGCGTTCAAAATGAAACTTCGGACGCGGCTGCTCCTGCCGAGATTCCATGGTGGCCAAAATACGCTCTGCTTCGCGATCCGTAAGGGGCGTTGGACGGCTCTTGCCGCCCACAAAACCCGTCACCCGAGGAATGCTTTGAATCATATGCCACGACTCGTCATTGAAGATCATCTTCACCATGACGTAGCCGGGATAAAATTTACGCGTGGAGGTACGTTTCTGCCCCTTCACCAACTCCACGACCCTCTCGGTGGGGACCACCACCTCTTCCACCAAGCCCTTGGCTGCGCCGGTGCGGATCATCTCTTTGATGGTCTGCTCCACCCGCTGCTCATAGCCGGAATAGGTGTGGACGATATACCACCGCGCCTTCGGCTTCTCCGTTACGTGTTCCATGGTTCCCATATCCTCACGACAGCAGGGCCTGCATAAGCTTGGCCAAGACGAAGTCCACCAAGCCCAAGAACACGGCCACAACCGCCACCAAGACCACCACGGCAAGGCTTGTGGCCACGGTCTCCTGCCGAGAAGGAAAGACGACTTTCTTCAGCTCGACGCGCGCCTGCTCAAAGTAGTGTTTGAGGGCCTCGGCACGTTGGGTTCCCGTGGACGCCTCGGCTTTTTCTTCGGGATGTTTTTTCATTGGGGTCGTCGTGAAGAGAAAAAGATGGCAGGCCAGGAGGGATTCGAACCCCCAGCCCTCGGATTTGGAATCCGATGCTCTACCGTTAGAGCTACTGGCCTGCAGTATTCAGGGGAAGGGGGAGCATAGCTCCCCATCCCATTCCTATTTTGTCTCGCGATGCACGGTGTGTCGACGATCGAAGGGGCAGTATTTCTTGAGCTCCAACTTCGCCGTGGTGTTCTTCTTGTTCTTTTCCGTCGAATAATTCTTCCGCTTGCACTCCGTGCAGGCGAGATGGATCTGAATGCGCATGACTTACTCCACGATTTCCGAGACCACGCCAGCGCCCACGGTACGACCACCCTCGCGGATGGCGAAACGCAGACCCTTCTCCATGGCCACAGGATTGATGAGCTGCACGTGGAACGTGGTGTTGTC
>NZ_JCANTW010000008.1:0-11459 GCF_059568695.1 Thermodesulfomicrobium thermophilum DSM 16697
TATCCCCAATCCAGAGGTAGATTACCTACGCGTTACTCACCCGTGCGCCACTCTACTCACTCCCGAAGGAGTTTTCGCGTCCGACTTGCATGTGTTAGGCACGCCGCCAGCGTTCATTCTGAGCCAGAATCAAACTCTCCAGTTTGAAACGTCAAGGCAACCAAGTTGCCGTAGAAACCTTACCTTGGTTCTTCTCGCTATTTATTTGTCAAAGACCGTTGCCCTTCCGGGCGCGAGGTCGGCGCCTCTACCGAGACCCCAACCCCCTGTCAAGGAGTTTTTTCCACCGGGGCCATCCAGCCCCGCTCCCGAAGGGACGCACCCCCTACAGAGGCCCATCCCTCGCTGTCAAGGACTTTTTCGCCCCCGACCCAAAAACTCCTTCACCTTTCAAAGAACCCCGCCCCCAAGACCTGCTCGCTCGCGGGAAGAAAACTCTTAGAGAAAAACCCAAACAGCGGTCAAGAAAAAATTGCGGAGGAATCGAAATTTTCTCAAAAGCTCATTCTTTTCGAGGAACAAGCGAGACAATCCGCCTGCCGCTCAACAATGCGGCCGCACACGACATCGAATCAAAAAGCCGGCCCCTACGGGCCGGCGGATCCTCTGGAGCCCACAAGCAGGATTGAACTGCTGACCTCGTCCTTACCAAGGACGCGCTCTACCTACTGAGCTATGTGGGCGATGCCGTCGTGGTCGGGATGAGAGGATTTGAACCTCCGGCCCCTTGAACCCCATTCAAGTGCGCTCCCAGACTGCGCTACATCCCGACAACGGAAGGCGCTTCTAGGCGTCCGACGCGGACTTTGTCAAACACTTTTTTGCCGCCATGCACATTTCCCTCCCACAGGGCCCCAACCCAAGATATCTTGGGTATTCATCGTTCTCCGAAGCGCAGCCCTTTCCGATCCGACGAAATTTTTCTATGGGCACCGCGTTCATCCCCACGTGCCTTCCCGCGGCTGCGCCACATGCCTCCTCGAGAAGGGCACGGGCCTTCCCACTATCCTTTGCGAGGCATCCCATGTCCACAATCACCTACCGCCCCATAGGCATCATTCATACCCCCTTCTCCGAAGCCCACGGCGCCCCCATCCAGCCCACAGGCGCGGCAGACGCAGAAGGCCGCGTCGAGCTCGACGCCTGCTACGCCCAAGCCCTGCAGGACATCGAAGGATTCTCCCACCTCATCCTCCTCTACCACTTCCACCGAAGCGGCCCGTGGAAGCCGCTGGTCGTCCCCTTTCTCGACACTGAAGTGCATGGGGTTTTCGCCACGCGGGCGCCGGCTCGGCCCAATGCCATCGGCCTTTCCGTCGTCCAGCTTTTGCGGCGGGAAGAAGCGGTGCTTTGGATTCGGGGGATCGACGTCATCGACGGCACGCCGCTTTTGGACATCAAACCCTACGTGCCGGCCTTTGACTACCCAGGCCCGGCCCGCTCCGGATGGCTCGAAGGAAAGGGCGCCCACGCCGCAACGGCCCGCGCGGACACGAGGTTCGCGCCCCAGAGACACCCCTAACCCAAGGACGGACATTCCCTCCGGGTACACAAAAAAATCCTGCCGACTCCCGTACACACTCTCCAGGAGGACCCATGCGCCTTGCCCAATACGACTTTCATGCCGTGTTCGAAGAAAACGCCGTGCTCCCGGAATTCAAAGGCTCGACCTTTCGCGGCGCCTTTGGCTGGGCCCTCAAGCGGGTGGCCTGCCCCATGGGAGAGCGGGACTGCCGCATTTGCCTCGTGCGCAGCCGCTGTATCTATCCCACGGTGTTCGAGCCCACCACCAACGACGCCCACGGCCTGGCGCCGCATCCCTATGCCATCATCCCCCCAACAACCCGAGAGCGGGCCTTCCGCAAAGGAGAATCGTTCGACTTTTCGCTGATCCTCTTCGGGTCGGCCACAGAGTATCTCCCGTATTTCATCGCAGCTTTTGAGCGCATGGGGCAATCGGGGATCGGCCGAGGAGAAGTGCGGCCCCGGGCGCGCTTTGCCCTGCAGGCGGTCTCGTACCGCGGCCAGCGCATCTACGACGCCCGCAGTCCCCACGTGCTCCAGGGCACTGCCCCCGACGAGCTGGATCTCGCCCAAATCCCTCCAGTTCCGGCCCGTGCCGTGGAAGTGCGCTGGCGCACGCCGGTACGCCTCAAGGCGGACAACCATCTCGCAGGAAAGCTGCCCTTCGACGTGCTCATACGGGGTGCTTTACGGCGTGTCTCCAGCCTTTTTCACGCCTTTGGCGCAGGCGAGCCGCCCCTGGACTACCGCGGACTGGCCAAGCGGGCGGCCTCCATCACCACCGCGCGCGACGAGCTGGAGTGGATCGACCATCGCCGCTTCTCCAGCCGCCAAGAGCGGGAAATGCTTTTGGGCGGACTGACCGGCAGGATTCTCTACCGCGGCGACCTCACGGAATTCACCCCCCTATTGACGGCAGCGGAAGTTTTACGAATAGGCAAACAAACTACATTCGGGCTGGGATGGATGGAATACCGAGTCATTGAGTAAGAAAACCGTATGGCGGAGAGGGAGCATGAACGAACAACGAATGCAGGCTCCTTGCCGGGTAGCGCTTGCCGCATTTCTGCACGACATCGGGAAATTCGCAGATCGCGCCCGTATCCCTCAAGCCGAAGACAAAGATCAAGAGATATCCAAACACCAAAGCCAGATACAGCTCTACTGCCCTCATTGGAACGAACGAGCGAGTCGTGTCCACGCAGCCCATACAGCTATCGCGATCGACCTTCGCGAAAAATGACTCATCGACCTCAAGGGAGACGACATACTGCCCTTTGCTGACGCACGAGATCGAAACAATACAGGGATGCAACCGCGACAAGGAGACTAATGGATGAACCACCAAACCACCAAATTCCTCAGCGCTGCAGGCTTGTTGCACGACCTGGGGAAGTTCGCCGAGCGGGCCGGTGATGTTTCCGACCATGACCCTGACCAGGTTCGGCAGGACTATCGCTATGCCCACGCTTATCACACAATGCGGGCGATGGAAAAGTGTTTCGGATCTGTGGTGCAACGGTGTCTGCCGGGGGAAGATCGTGACGCCACTCTGGTCAACCTGGCCAGCCGGCATCACAAGCCGACCACAGACCTGGGAAGGCTGCTGCAAAAAGCCGACTGGGTCGCATCGGGTCACGAGCGGCGAGAGGCGGACGATGCCAGCCTGGGCTATGAAACCGAAGGGCGAAATCGAAAATCCCAAATCCCCCTGATGTCCCTGCTGGGGCGCATTTCCCTGACCGGCCGGGGCGAGATTCGGTCCTACCGCTACCGTCTGCGCACTCTGCATGACGTACTCGAAAACCCAGAGCTGCTTTTTCCCTTGCCGGAAAAAGACTACCCGGCGGAGCAGGTCAAGGAGGATTATCAGGCATTGTGGACGAAGTTTGTCGAAGCGACCCGTGAATGGCGGGAAAAAGGGCTGGATCCCGCGGAGAGGGTTGAGGAACTGCTCGAATTGTTGCGCTCCTTTCAGTGGTGCCTGCCGGCTTCGACCAGGGCTGAAGAGCTTCCCGATATTTCCCTGTTCGAACATCAAAAAGGAACAGCAGCGGTTGCCGCAGCGCTCTATCAGTTCCAGAGCGGCAAGGAGAATTTGCTGAAAGGGCTTGGAGACGATCACGAACAAAAGTTTCTTTTGTGCGGATGTGATATTTCCGGCATTCAGTCGTTCATCTATCAGATCAGTTCCAAAGGCGCCTACCGGCATCTGAAAGGGAGATCTTTTCTATTGCAGGTTTTGGTTGAAACCGTGGCGCGCGACATCCTCTCGGTCTGTGGTCTGACAGGTGCGAATTTGCTGTATGCCAGTGGTGGCAAGGCTTATCTGTTGCTAGGGAACACCTCAGAAAATATTGCGTCCCTGAAAAAACTCCATACCAGATGCAACCAAGATCTCCAGAAAAAATACGGGCACGGCCTGTATCTGCGCATGTGTTGGCAGCCTCTGTCTGCAGAGGATTTATGTCGCCAAAGTGGCAAAACCCTGGCCCACATCTGGGAAGAATTGACCAGAAATCTGAGCCGACAGGATAAACTGCGGCTGGGTTATCTGTCTAAAGATGGCCTCCAGGCCTTCTTCGCCATCCCCCCTCAATGGCCGGAAGGAGATTGTCAGGTGTGCCACGCGCCCCTGTCCCAAAAGGGCAAGACCTGTTCGATTTGCGATGCCCTGGGGGATTTCGGCCGTCAGTTGGGCAAAGCGGACGCCTTGGTTTTGCGACGCCGAGATGACGGTCTGCTGCCTGGGGGCTGGGATGTCCGACCGGTCAGCATGGCTGACGGCAACCGTTCAGCAGGCCAGGGCGATGAGCATCTGCTCCTGCTGAACCGTGTCAGCAACCAGCCCCTAGGCGGATATGCCCGTACCGGTGCGATGATGACCGGGGGCAATCAGCATCCGCAAGACGATTTCGAGTCCATCGCCGAACAATCCCACGGGATCAAAAGACTCGGTATCCTGCGCATGGATGTCGACAATCTCGGAAAAATTTTTGCCGAAGGGCTAAGGCATTACTTGCATGGCAAAAACGAGCAGGCTTCCGAACGCTTTTATTCCCTGGGCCGGGTTACGACCTTGAGTTGGCAGTTATCAAGCTTCTTTTCCATCGTTTTGAAAAGCATTGTGGAGAACAAACCCGAGGCCCGAGACCGCGTCTCCATTGTGTATGCCGGCGGCGATGACCTTTTCATTCTCGGTGCCTGGGACGCCCTTCCGCAGCTCGCCGCCGAGATCCAGCAACAGTTCGGGCGTTATTGCGCCGACAACGAAATTTTCACCCTGTCGGGCGGTATCGTTTTGACCGCCGGAAAGTTTCCCATTTACAAGGGTGCGGAGTTGGCCGGAGAGGCCGAGGAGCAGGCCAAAGGTTATCGCCGGGGCAAAAACATGGAGATTGCCAAACGAGCTGTCAGCTTTCTGGGCACGCCAATGTCCTGGGAGGAATTTGCGCAGATCCAAAACTGGTACCAGCGTCTGGTCCAGTACTGTTCCACGGATGGCGGCGGCAGCTTGCTGCGTCATCTGCAACGTATTGCCGATCTCTGGCAGGAGCTGGTGCGGGAGCGGCAACAGGCCATGAACCGCGAGGGGCAAAAAGTCGACTTGCGCCAGGCGATCAGGGCCATCGAGTCGGAAAAATGGTGTTGGCGCATGGTGTACAGCCTCAAGCGTTACCAGCAGGCCCACCCGGATGCTGCGGCACTCGTTCACGACCTGCAGCATTTTACGACCCAAACTGTTCCCGGCGGCGACCGCAAGGGCATTGAATTGCTGGGAGTATTGTGCCGCTGGGTGGAACTCTATTTGCGCAAGGAAACAAGCCACATCGAAAGGAGGGCGGTTTAAATGACGAGAGAAGAGATTCAACAGTGGATTGTCACTGGGCCGACTGCTGCACTGATCAACAAGGCCGAACAATTTGGCAGGCGGTTGCAAGAAGGTGATTTGACGACCTCACAGATCCGCCAAGTGTTCACAAAGATGAAGAATATCGAGAGCAAGGGAATTGATTCCGGGCGTCTCGGCGACCTGTTGATGCTCAAGCCCTTAATTTCCTATGCTGCAGGCCGGAACTCAAGGTGCCGTGGTCTGCAGGAACTCAAGCGTCTGGTTTGTGACGGCATTGATCAGGTCGCTGCGGCCAGAGGCGACGAGCTGAGAAGTCGGTTCAAAAATTTTGTCAAACTTTTCGAGGCGGTTCTTGCTTACCACCGAGCCAGTGGCGGCAAGTGATTCAGGAGGACAAAAATGGTGACGCTGAAACTGGAAAAGAAAGTGTTCATCCGCGGGGAGATCGAACTTTTGACCGGCCTACATGTCGGGGGCTCATCCATCGGTCTAAGCATCGGCGGGGCGGACAAAGTTGTGGTGCGCAACCCCCTTACCAATCTTCCCTATGTGCCCGGCTCCAGCATCAAAGGCAAGCTGCGCTCACTGTTGGAAAAGGCCAACGGTCTGGTCAAGCTGGAGCAAGACAATGACAAATGGAAAGGCCCCATCTGTACCGACCCCAATCACCCCCTGATTCAACTCTTTGGTACGCCGGCGGATGCCGCCGGGGCTGCCGAAGTCTGGCATGCTCCAACCCGACTGGCGGTTCGCGACGGTGCTCTGCTCAATGAAGAAGAACTGGCCGAGGCCGAGGCGACCGATATGTACTGTACCGAGGTCAAAACCGAGGTCAGTATCGACCGCCTGACCAGTGCCGCCAACCCGAGGAACTTCGAACGGGTCCCCGCTGGAGCGCGTTTTGCCCTGGAGATGGTTGTCGATATTTACAACGTCGACAATGACAACGGCCTTGTGGATCACTACTTTCAGCTTTTGGCCCAGGGCTTGAGACTACTTGAAGACGATTATCTCGGAGGGCAGGGGAGCCGCGGCTACGGCCAGGTTCGGCTACGCAACCTCCAAGTGCTCGAGAAAACGGCTGAAGATTACCGTACCGGCACTGATGCCCACCTATCCGGGTATGGCAAATATTTCACACAAGGCGAACAGCAGGCGGCGGAGGCCTGATATGAAGACCTATGCCTATCACCTCCATTTCGATGCCCCGCTGCACATCGGCATCGAAGGGATAGGCCAGGAGCGGATCGAGGAGATCGTCGGATCGGACACACTCTGGGGGGCGCTCGTCCAGTGCTGGGCCCTGCTTTACGAGGACGACATCGCGGCCCTCGCGGCAGAGCCTGGCTTTCGGCTCAGTTCGGCCTTTCCGTTTCGCGGCAAGAGCCGATATTACCCCGTTCCGGCCCATTTTCTGGAAACCGTCGCTCCTTTGGCCGTTCAGCAAGGCTGGGATTTCAAGCCGCTGAAAAAAATTCGCTATGTGCGTGAAGATCTTTTTTCTGCCTTGAGTCGCGGGGAAAAGAATCTTTTTCCGACGTTAAACAACAGCGGCAGCTGCTGGCCGTCGCCGTTTCCGGGTACCGACAAAGATGATGCCGGTTTTTTCACGGTGCATCAGCGGCCACGACTGCGTATCGACAGACAAACCGGTGGCAGTGAAGAGGGAGGCTTCTTTTACTGCAGCGACCTATATTTCAAACCAGACTGCGGCCTGTATTTCCTAGTGCGGCTTAAGGAAGAGCTGCTGGAAAAATTCGAAGCAGCCCTGCGCCTTTTGGGGGAACAAGGACTGGGGGCGGACCGCTCGGTCGGTCGGGGGCGGTTTCACTTCACACGCTCTGCGGTGTCGTTGCCCGAACCTGACACCGACACGCCGTGCATCTTGCTGTCCGCCTGCCTTCCGTCCAATCGTGACCTGGAACTGGTCGATTTTTCTTCCAGCCGAGTGATTTTGAAAATACGACGCGGCCACGCAGGGGGTCCGGCCGTCAGTCGCTTGCGCCGGCCCGATCTTATTTTACTTGGTGAAGGGTCGTTTCTTTCCAAAGCACCTGAGGGGCACGTTCCAGTAGTCATCCATCGAGACAAGGGCGCGCCGCACGATGTCTACCGCTACGGGATGGCCTTTGTCGTGCCCTGTGCAGGGGGCTTCCAGGGGGGATCGGATAATGATTGAAAAGATACCCTTTGAAATTGAAATCCTCACGCCTGTCCACATCGGGGCCGGGGATGCCTATATTGAGGGATATGATTTCAAAAAACATGGCGATGACCTGGTCTTTGTCGATCAGGCACGCTTTTATCGACAGTTTTTTGCTCTGCCCGCGAACACCCAAAGAGCCTTGGAGAAAGCCCTCAATAGCGGCAAGATCATCGACATCGTCGTCGACAACGCTGCGTTTCAGGACGCTGTCCGCTACCGGGTATCCGCGCCCAAGGATGTGCGTGAGGTGAAAAAACAGATCCGTGAAGCCAGCGGCCTGCCGCTGCTCCCCGGAAGCAGCCTCAAGGGCAGTCTCATGACAGCCATTGTGGCCGACATCGCCCGAAGGAAGAAAGATGCTGTCGACCAGGCGGTACAAAGGCCGCCAGACAATCCTTTCAAGCCCGAGCGGGCCGACGACAAGCTGCTCGCCGACTTTTTGGGGGCAAACCCAAATGTCAGCCTTGGCAGGCTGTTACGCGTTGGCGATGTTGTTTTTACCCACGCAGAGACCCGCCCCGTTTGGTGCCGAACGGTGCGCCTCGACCAAAACAACCGGCTGAGCCGCAAAAACTTCATCAACGGTGTCGAGGCCCTGATGCCGGGGGGCAAGGGGATCGGTAGCCTTTCTTTCGATACCCGTTTGCGCCGCTGGGCGGTGGAAGAACATGGCTTCCCCCAGTCCTTTAACATGACCGCCGATGATCTCTGGAAGGCGTTGGCAGAACGCAGTCGGGCCCTTTTGCAGGCGGAGATCGAGTTTCTAGAGCGTTATGAAGGTGACTGGCAGCAGGACCTCCTCGCCTGGGCGCACAAACTGTTGCAACGGCAGCAGCAAGGTGGCGAACTGCTTCTCCCGGTGGGGTGGGGTATCGGCTGGCGGGGCATGACCGGAATGCTTTTGGAGCGCTACCTCCAGGGCCCGGACGGACGCACGCTCAGGGAAACGTTAGACCTGGCGAAAAAATACCTGGAATTCCCTTTCCCCAAGAGCCGGCGTCTTGCGCTGGTGGATCAGCATGCCCAACCTTTGGGGTGGGTGGCTCTTCGCCGGTTGCAACCTGAACAGGCTGCTTCACAGGTTGAGGATGCCGTTGCCGTGCGCGTTGAACGTTTGAAGGCCGGTGCAGCGATCAAGGCCGCCGCCGAACAGCGCCGGCAAGAAGAGGAGGCACGGCGGCGCGAGGCCGAGGAACGGGCTCGTCTGGAAGCCGAAAACCCGTGGCTTGTCTGGTTGCGACAGCTCAAGGACATCAACGACTGGGGGGCACTGAAACAGTTTCTGGATCGCTCGGAGGTTCAGGAGCATCAAGGTCGCGAAGACCTGGCCGCAGCTGTGCGTGAAGCCGCCGAGCGTGTGTATCATCAGCGACCCGACAAATGGACCGATGAGCGCACCGATCAGGTCAACCAGTGGCTTCAGCCTGCCGGGTTGACCTTCGAGGCGGCCAGGCCGGAGGCTGAAGAGGAGCTGCCCGAGGATGTCGCCACCATCGAGGCACTGAAGGAGTTTGGTGACTACCAGCAGGCAGGTCTGGATTTGACCGCGATGTCGAAGCCGGCTCTCGTAGCGCTGCGCGACAAAATGCGCCAGTGGGGCTGTGCCGACAAGAAGGCCAAAAAGAACAAGCAGCAGGCTTTGAAAGAGGTGGTGCAGGCGCTCAAAACCAAATAAGGAATTGGGGACCGACCGGTCCCGGAGGTCTCCTTCCCGTCCTTCAGATGGAACTTTTAGAAGATGGAACTTTTAGACATCCACTCTGCAGCATGCATTCCCTTGGGCTGGGTGGAGTTTTTTGGGGACGTCCCCGGAGGAGTCCACCCGCCCCCTCCCGATGCATAAAAATCGCTGTGCTCCTCCCGTCCTCTTGGGAAAACCCAGGAGGACGGTTATGAGCGCCGAACCTGCCCGCATCATCGCCCTGCCCCAAACTGAAGAACCGAAGCCCGCTCCGAAAGCGGCTCCTGAGCCCGACCCCTTTGCGGCCCTCGCCGAGGTATGCGGCCCCGCCCAACACGCCCAGGAGCGCCAGCACCGCCTGCTCGCCGAACTCGAACAGCTCAAAGGCGCCTGCCGCTGGCAAGAGGTGATCGACCTCGCCCATCCGGTGGAAAAACATCACCCCGAGCTCTGCGGCCACGGTCTTGATGCCGAGGTGCGGGCCGTGGTCGCCTTCGCCCTCGGGCAACTGGGGCGCTTCGACGAAGCGCTGGCGAAACTCGAGCGCTGCCTCGCCCAAGACCCCGCCAATTTCCGCTACCACTCCTCCCGCGGCTACCTCCTGCTGCGCAGCCTCCAGGCCGCCCAGGCCAAAGAAATCATACTCACCGGCATGGAGCGCAAAAAACACATCCTCGAGGCGCACGCGCATTTCCAGCAGGCCCAAAAGATCCTGCCCGACCGGGTGACCCCCTACTACCGCGAAGGCCGCCTGTATAAAGACTTCGACCGGGATCCCCAAAAGGCCATGCCTCTCTTTGCCCAAGCGGTGCGCAACTGGGAGGCATACGACGACGCCACCCGGAACGAACGGCACCAAGAGCGCAAAAATGCCGTCAAGGCCCGCTACGCCCTGGCCTCCTGCCTACTCGATGCCGGCAAGGCCGAAGCCGCCCTGGAGCAGGTCCGCCACGTACTGGCCGAGGACCAAGACTACCTCAAAAACGAACACAAGCACTTTGCCTTGGGCAAGATTCTCCATGCCTTGGGCCGTTTTCAGGAAGCCCTCTCGGCACTGGAAACCGCGGGTATGTTCACGCCGCCGGCAGAAGTGGACTACGTCTTCGAACTCATGGCGCGCTGTCACCTGGCCCTGGGCCAAGCGGGCAAAGGGCTGGCCGCCATAAACCGCGTCCCGCTCAAGGCACGGCGTCCTTACGTACGCTGGACCGAAGCCGATTGCCTCGTGGCCCTGGGCAAACCCACCCAGGCCCGCGCCGTGCTTCTGGAGGCGGCAGAGCGCGACCGCCGCGGGCGCCACAAGGCCTTCATCCGCCTGGCACGCATGGCATACCAGCACGGACAACTCGCCGACGCCGCCTCCTTTGCCCAGCAAGCAGTGGAATTTCATCGCCACACCTACGGTACCCCCTGCGCCGACGGCCTCTTTTGGGGGGGCAGTGGCAGCGCTGCGCGCCGGAGATGGTGATACTGCCCGGCGCCTGGAGCAAGAACTCAGCACCCACCGCCCGGGCTCCCCCTGGCTGCCCAAGCTGCGCCAGGCCCTCCACGACGACCCGAAGCCCAACGGCCGCCCTTGATCGGCCACTCTTTTGACTTCATCCCCCGGAGCCAGTATATGCATGCCCAACTCTGCAAGCTTCGTCCCAGACCCCCCGGGGGCCCTCCATGCTCCGCAAGAAACTGCCCATCGGCATCCAGACCTTTGCCAAGATCCGCCAGGAACATTGCTACTACGTGGACAAGACCCCCTTCGTGGCCAAGCTCGGTCGTGAAGGGGGCTACTTCTTCCTCTCCCGGCCGCGGCGCTTTGGCAAAAGCCTTTTCCTTGATACGTTGGCCGAGGCCTTTGCCGGCAACCGCGCACTCTTCACCGGCCTCTACCTGGAAGACCATTGGGATTGGGAGAAGCGCCACCCAGTGATCCGCGTGAATTTCGCCAGCGGCGTGCTGCACGACCCAAAGCACCTGGAAGAACACATCCACACCACGTTAGAGCGCAACGCAGAAGCCCTGAACGTATCCATCCCCGGACGCAGTACCAGCCCGGCCATTCGTTTTGACGAACTTATCCTGGCAGCGCACCGACACTGCGGGGAAAAAGTCGTGGTCCTCGTGGACGAGTACGACAAGCCCATCCTCGACAATATCACCGAGCCGGACATCGCCCGGCAGATGCGCGATGGGCTGCGCAA
>NZ_JCANTW010000009.1:0-6291 GCF_059568695.1 Thermodesulfomicrobium thermophilum DSM 16697
AAGTGGCGTGTTCTAATAGTGCTAAGGGACACCCACTTTACGTTCCGACCACAGCCTTGGAGCCCACAAAGTGGGTGTCCAAAAGTATCCCAGTCATTCTGCGCATCAATCGTGACGGCAGTCTGTTTTACAACGTGATGAACGCCGACGACAAGCGAATCGACAGCTTTCGTGTAGGTGAATTGCTGTATGGGAGATGACCGTCGCCGCTTCCGCAGACATCCCCGTTCCAGGATGGGTGAAGCCTCGCTAACACCGCGCGTCTGGTCCTGTCCAGCCCGGTTTCGCTCACGGCGACGGTTATATCAGTATAGCCTACCCAGCCCGCGCGTCAAGGCGGGGTGTATTCGTCCAATACCTTTGGCACTCTTTATGGTTTTCCAAGAGCCACTGCACCGGCGCCTTGAGGTCAAGGCTGTGGTGTGGCAGCACGGTATTGTAGTCAATGAGCCACTGGCTCAACTTCTGGTTGAACAACTCAAGGTCGGTAAAGAGCAACTCTTCGTGCCAATCGACGAACTGCTCTTGGATCGTGCGGTTGAAGCGTTCGCAGTGGGCATTCATGCGCGGCGATTTCGGGTAGGTCCAGTAGTGCGTAAGCCCCATCGATTCAAGCATCGCGTCAAACGCCCCTTGAAATTCCGACCCATTGTCCGATAGCGCTGCCAGCTGAAGCGGTTGCCCGTTCCCTTCTTGGCCAGAAGCCAGCGCTTGGAACGCTTCGGCAACCACCCGGCTGCTCTTTTTGGGAAGCGCCAGCGCAAACGCGCAGCGGCTCACCGGATCGACCAGGGTCAGGATGTAGCGCCGCACGCCGTCACGCACCCGTTCGATCGTGTCCAACGCCCATAGGGTCATCGGCGGCACTTTCAGCCCTTTGGGCTTTCGTGTTTTGCGTACCCGTGGCCGCAGCGTTTTGCTGCGGCCACGGGCATCGAGTCGCTTTGGGACAAGACGCATCTTGTCCGGTGCTTCGGCAATGATTCGACCGATGGTCGATACCGAAGGTAGCGTAATGCCGTGTTCCGCACACCACGGTGCAAGCAGCCGGTGCAGCCGCTCTTTTCCCAGGTTGGGATAGAGGGTGCGCAACTCTCGAATGCGCTTCACCAACCGCGGGTCGCGGTTCTTGCCCCGTTTGCGCTTGGCGATCGGCGGTTTGGGAATGAGCGCCGCAGGGTTATCCCCTGCGGCTTTCAACGCCGCTTTCCAGCGATAGAGCGTGCGACGCGACACACCAAACGCTTCCTGCGTGGCACTCAAGCCGTGTCGCTCCCAAAACTTCAGGATTCGTAACCGTTCTTGAGCATCCTTCGGTGTCATTTCCCACTTCTGTCCCAACGCAGCCAACAGTTGTGTATCGTTCTTTCTGTAAATTCCAGTTGTGTATCGTTCTTTCTGTAAATTCCGTTTTGCCTGGTCTGTGAAGAAGAGGACGAAGGCGCGTAGCGCCGCAGACCTCTCCCCCACAGACGGCACCCGATGGTGGGCATGACGCCATGACTTCGGAGAAAGGAGTATATCGCCCATGGCAATGCGTGTCGAAACCAACCCCCTGGAGGCGGCCTATGCCGCCCTCATTGAGCACGGGCTCGATGGCGCAGCTGAAGCGCTGCGTATCCTGGTCAATGAAGCTGCCAAGATCGAGCGCGCCGAGTATCTTGGTGCTCGACCTTACGAACGAACCGCAACCCGGCGCGATTACGCCAATGGCTACAAGCCCAAAACCATGCTCACGCGTCTGGGTGAGGTAACTTTTCAGGTGCCACAAGTGCGTTCCGGCGACTTTTATCCTTCCGTCCTAGAGAAAGGCACCCGCACCGATCAAGCCATCCATATCGCCCTGGCCGAGATGTATGTGCAGGGCGTGTCCACCCGGAGGGTGATCGAGGTATTGCAAAAGCTGCTGGGGCCAGAGATTTCGCTTTCCACCGCCCAGGTTAGTCGTGCCGCAGCCAAGCTCGACGAAGGACTCAAGGCCTGGCGGGAACGTCCCTTGGGTGAGGTGCCTTACCTTTTTCTGGACGCTCGCTACGAGAAAGTCCGCTTGGAAGGCCGCATCCATGATTGCGCCGTGTTGATCGCCGTCGGGATCGAAGCCTGCGGCAAGCGCCGGGTGCTTGGCTGCGAGGTCGCTACCTCGGAGGCCGAGACAAAAAAGCGGCGCTTTCTGGAAAAGCTCCTTGCCCGAGGACTCAAGGGCGTTAAGCTCATCATCGCTGACGACCATGCCGGACTCAAGGCGGCTCGCCGGGCGGTTCTTCCTGCTGTCCCCTGGCAGCGCTGCCAGTTCCATCTGCAACAAAACGCCGGACAATTCGTCACCCGCCAAGAGGCCAGAAAGAGCGTCGCTGCCCAGCTGCGTGCCATCTTCAACGCTCCGGACGGGACAGAGGCCGAACGGCTCTTCAAAACCGCACTCGATACCTGGCACAAGGCGCATCCGAAGTTGGCCCAATGGGCAGAAGAAGCCGTCCCGGAGCGCTTGACCGTATTCGATTTCCCGGCAGCCCACCGCATCCGGTTGCGCACAACCAATGGACTGGAACGGATCACCAGGGAATTGCGCCGCCGCACCCGGGTCGTCAGCATCTTTCCCAACCCCGATTCCTGCTTGCGCCTCGTCTCCGCTCTGCTTGCCGAACTTGACGACGAGTGGATGACCGGAAAAGTCTATCTCAACCTCAACCCGTAACCCCAGCGCCATGATCACCGATGCGAAAATTTACAGAAAAGGAGTTGCACAATCCGCAGGAGTGCGTCGAGCAGTTGTTGGCCGTGCTCAACCGGCGCTAGGCCCTGGCGCGGAATTGTGCTGGTGAAAAAATCGGATAAGCCACCTTTTGCGTCTTTCGGGCACGCAGCACCGGTACCCACCACCCCGTTTGGGGCCACCAGACTTTTGCAGACTTTTGCAGACTTTTGTTTGCAGACTTTTGGACACCCACTTTGTCATCCCCCACTTGGTCATCCCTGCTCGTGGTTTGACGCCCCTGGGCGGATCCATTATGTATTTTTCCAAATCGGCGGCGAAGGGAGCTCCGCAAAACGCCCCAGGAGGCATGACCCATGACCGAAGAACGGCAAAACCCCGCATCCCCTCACGAGTTGACCCTCGACCCCAAGACTATCGACGTCTTGATCGCGAATATCATTCCCACCTCGAAATATTTTGAGAGCCGATTCGACAACCTGCAATACCAGGTCAATGAGATCAAAGAGGATATCAAAAACCTGGAAGTCCGCATGGACAAGCGCTTCGAGCAGGTGGATAAACGCTTCGAGCAGGTGGATAAACGCTTCGAGCAGGTGGACGCACAGTTTGTCTCCATGCGGGCAGAAATCAAAGACCTTGAAGACCGCATGGATAAGCGCTTCGAGCAGGTGGATAAACGCTTCGAGCAAATGGACTGCAAGTTGGACAAGATCATCGAACGTATCGACCGCCGCATCGACGAAGGGTTGCGGGAGAACCGCAGTCAAATGATGCGTATGTTCACTTTTGCCATGACCTTTTCTGCCATCTCCATGATCGGGCTCATCGGCAAGATGCTCCAACTTTTTTGAGATAAGACTTTTGGACACCCACTTTGTTTCTAGGATTCTCTAGGACTCCATAAGACTCCATAAAGGGACACCCAATTTACGTTCCCTCCTGATTGCCTTACACAGCCGCAAACCTCCCCTGGAGCATCGTGTTTGTCGGCGCTCTTTGAGCGGATCGGAGATCTCCATGCCACGGCCCCGCGCACACATCGTCTCTCTGGAGCACACCGCCTGGTACCACGTGGTCTGTCGCTGCGTACGCCGCGCCTTCCTCTGCGGCGAAGACCGCCTGACCGGAAAAAACTTCGATCACCGCCGCGGCTGGATCGAGGCCCGCATCCGCGAGCTGGCCGCGATCTTCACCATCGACGTGGCCGCCTATGCCATCATGAGCAACCACTACCACATCGTGGTGAAAATCGATCGGGATCGGGCCGAGCGCCTCGCGGACGAGGAGGTCCTCGCCCGCTGGACACGCCTGTTCTCCGGGCCGCTGGTGGTGCAGCGCTTTCTCGACCCCCGGACCCGGGCCGCCTTGCCCGAAGCAGACCGCCACAGGGCGCGCCAATGGGCCGCCACCTACCGGGAGCGCCTGTGGGATCTTTCGTGGTTCACGCGCGTGCTCAACGAGTCCATCGCCCGCAAGGCCAACCGCGAAGACGGGGTGCGCGGCCGGTTTTGGGAGGGACGCTTCCGAAGCCAGGCCCTCCTCGACCAACAGGCCCTGTTCGCCGTCATGGTGTACGTGGACCTCAACCCCATTCGCGCCGGAATCGCCGAAACCCCGGAAGACAGCCGGCACACGAGCATCGAGGCGCGGCTGCTCCCGGACCGGGTGGAAGCCCGACTGCGGGAATGCGCCCGCACCACGGCACCAGCCCACACCGCCCCAAAGGCCGACGGCCCCACCCCCGCAAACCACGCCGCCCCCACAAACGAACGCCGCCTGCCCATGGCCCCGCTCCTCCCCTTCGACGCCACCGGCCACGAGGACTGGGCCCTGCCCTGCGCCCTGGAGGATTACGTGGAGCTGGTGGAAACCGTGGGCCGGTGCATCCACCCCAAAAAACGCGGCCACATCCCCGAGACCGCCCCGCGGCTCTTGCAGCGCCTGGGCATGGACACCGAGGCCTTCATCACGCTCAGCACCCGGCTTCTCAAGGAGTTCGGCCACGCCGTGGGCACGCCGGAAAGCCTGCTGGAACTCGCCGCCCGCCGCCAGGCCCGATACCTGCGCGGCATGACCGCAGCGCGCAAGATGATGGATGCATGACCCCGGGAAGCCCACAAAGTGGGTGTCCAAAAGCAGCGACTTGACTGCTTGATGTCAACGATTACAATGCACACAATGATATCATCACAAGAGGGGTTCCCATGGCCGCCTTGACCATACGCAATGTGGATGACGCCACCAAGCAGGCGCTACGCATCCGCGCGGCGCAGCACGGGGTGTCGATGGAGGAAGAGGCGCGGCGCATTTTGCGCGAGGCGCTCTTGCGTGCTGCCCCGGCGACGCCGCTGGGGCAGCGGCTCAAAAGCCGCTTTGCCGATGTGGCCGACGAGTCGTTTCAACTACCCAACCGGCAGATGCCACGCCCGGCCCCTGGCTGGAATGAGCCGACATGATCCTGCTCGACACCAATGTGCTGTCCGAATTCATGCGCCCGCAGCCATCGGCGGCTGTGGTGGCCTGGCTGGATGCGCAGTCTGCCGACAGTGTTTGGATAAGCGCCATCAGCCGGGCCGAGATCGAACTTGGCCTGGCGCTGATGCCGGCAGGCCAACGCCAGACCGCCTTGACGCAAGCTGCGCAAGCCATGTTCGACCAGGATTTCGCCGGGCGCTGCCTGCCTTTCGATGAGCGTGCGGCACTTCACTATGGCGCTATCGTCGCGCAGCGCACGCGCATGGGGCGCCCCATCAGCACCGAAGATACCCAGATCGCGGCCATCGCGCTCGCGCACCATCTGACCCTGGCCACGCGCAACGAGCCCGACTTCGAAGGGATTGACGGCTTGGCCGTCGTCAACCCGTGGCTGACAAGCCCATGAACATCCTTGTTATCGAATCATAAAGGGACACCCGAATCATAAAGGGACACCCACTTTACACTCCCCCCCCACCTTACGTTCCCTTCTGATTTCCGTACACAGCCGCAAACCTCCCATGAAGCCCACAAAGGAAGCCCACAAAGTGGGTGTCCAAAAGTATCAATCAAAAGTATCAAAGTACCCCCCCCGCCGAGACCCTCCGCCCCGGCGGGGAAAGACAGGCTATTGTTTGGTGCCGGCAGGGGCCGCAGGTTTTTCTTCTGCCTGCGGCGCACTCACGGTGAGCATGTCCTGAATCTTGAGAAAAGTTGCATCCCCGATGCCTTTCACTGCTTTGATTTCCTCGATGGATGCAAACGGCTTCTTCTGACGATATTCAATGATGCGCCCGGCAATCACAGGGCCCATTCCGGGAAGTGTCTCCAGCTGCGCCTGGCTTGCCGTATTGATGTCAATCTTCTCTGCAGCCATGGCCGCTCCACCGAACATCAAGACGAACACCAGAAATGCCACCCGAATCCACGAATACATACAGGACCTCCTTGAAAAACAGATGTTTTTTCTCCACAAAAGGGATTCCGATCTTCTTTCCAGAAAAGATCCTGTTGTTGTCAAGGGGCCATAATGACACATGGTGCCGGACGACAATATGCGCCACGATGTGGACACGCGTCTGTTACCGGACAATGATATT
>NZ_JCANTW010000010.1:0-3862 GCF_059568695.1 Thermodesulfomicrobium thermophilum DSM 16697
CTGCAGAGATGCGGGAGTGCCCTTCGGGGAACCCAGAGACAGGTGCTGCATGGCTGTCGTCAGCTCGTGCCGTGAGGTGTTGGGTTAAGTCCCGCAACGAGCGCAACCCTTGTTCCTAGTTGCCATCAGGTGAAGCTGGGCACTCTAGGGAGACTGCCCGGGTCAACCGGGAGGAAGGTGGGGACGACGTCAAGTCATCATGGCCCTTACGCCCAGGGCTACACACGTACTACAATGGCGAGTACAAAGGGCAGCGATACCGTGAGGTGGAGCGAATCCCAAAAAACTCGTCGTAGTCCGGATTGCAGTCTGCAACTCGACTGCATGAAGTTGGAATCGCTAGTAATCGCGGATCAGCATGCCGCGGTGAATACGTTCCCGGGCCTTGTACACACCGCCCGTCACACCACGAAAGTCGGTTCTACCCGAAGTCGCCGGACTAACCCGCAAGGGAGGTAGGCGCCTACGGTAGGGCTGGTAATTGGGGTGAAGTCGTAACAAGGTAGCCGTAGGGGAACCTGCGGCTGGATCACCTCCTTATCGGAAGAGTTCTTCTCGCTATTTACTTGCAAGGGTTGTTGTCCTTGCGGTGGGGGCTTGTAGCTCAGGTGGTTAGAGCGCACGCCTGATAAGCGTGAGGTCGGAAGTTCAAGTCTTCCCAGGCCCACCAAGTGGGGGTGTAGCTCAGCTGGGAGAGCGCCTGCCTTGCACGCAGGAGGTCATCAGTTCGAACCTGTTCACCTCCACCACGACAAGGTTTGCCCTTGGGTCCTCGAGCGAATCATCGCTAGGGGACATGAGCGGAAAGCTTGTGGTTCATTGACAGAAGAATAGAGGGAAAGAGAGATACGGAATTAAGGGCATACGGTGGATGCCTTGGTGCCAGGAGGCGATGAAGGACGTGGGAGGCTGCGATAAGCCTCGGGGAGCTGCCAAACGAGCTATGATCCGGGGATTTCCGAATGGGGCAACCCGGCTGGAGTCATGTCCAGTCATCCTGTGGCTGAATTCATAGGCTGCAGGAAGCGAACTCGGGGAAGTGAAACATCTCAGTACCCGAAGGAGAAGAAATCAAGAGAGATTCTGTGAGTAGCGGCGAGCGAAAGCGGAGGAGCCTAAACCATGCAGCATGCTGTGTGGGGTTGTAGGGCCCCCGGAATCGATCCATGAGTAGATAGCAGAAGGGTCTGGAAAGGCCCACCAGAGAGAGTGACAGTCTCGTATGCGAAATCGAAAGTGGCGAGGGGGGTACCTGAGTAGGGCGGGACACGTGAAATCCCGTTTGAATCTGGGAGGACCATCTTCCAAGGCTAAATACTCCCTGGCGACCGATAGTGGACCAGTACCGTGAGGGAAAGGTGAAAAGAACCCCAGTGAGGGGAGTGCAATAGAACCTGAAACCGTATGCCTACAAGCAGTGGGAGCACCTTTTTGGTGTGACCGCGTGCCTTTTGCATAATGGGCCAGTGAGTTAATCTGTAGTGCGAGGTTAAGCCGCGAGGTGGAGCCGTAGCGAAAGCGAGTCTGAATAGGGCGTTGAGTACTGCGGATTAGACCCGAAGCCGGGTGATCTATCCATGAGCAGGTTGAAGCTTGGGTAAAGCCAAGTGGAGGACCGAACCGTTGTAAGTTGAAAATTACTCGGATGACTTGTGGATAGGGGTGAAAGGCCAATCAAACTCGGTGATAGCTGGTTCTCTCCGAAATATATTGAGGTATAGCCTCGGGAGTTTCCTTTTGGAGGTAGAGCACTGACAGGGCTAGGGGGCTTACCCGCTTACCAAACCCTATCAAACTCCGAATGCCAAAAGGTGAATCCCGGGAGTCAGACCGCGGGTGATAAGGTTCGTGGTCGAGAGGGAAAGAGCCCAGACCGACAGCTAAGGTCCCCAAGTCCATGCTCAGTGGGAAAGGAGGTGGGGTCGCTTGGACAGCCAGGAGGTTGGCTTAGAAGCAGCCATCCTTTAAAGAAAGCGTAATAGCTCACTGGTCGAGCGACCCTGCGCCGAAAATGTAACGGGGCTAAGCATGGCGCCGAAGCTTCGGAATCAGGCGTAGGTCTGATTGGTAGGAGAGCGTTCTCTGTGGGTTGAAGGAGCACCGGGAGGTGCTGTGGACTGCAGAGAAGTGACTATGCTGGCATGAGTAACGATAAAACAGGTGAAAAACCTGTTCGCCGTAAACCCAAGGTTTCCTGGGTAAAGATAATCTTCCCAGGGTAAGTCGGCCCCTAAGGCGAGGCGGAAACGCGTAGCTGATGGGAAACGGGTTAATATTCCCGTACCTGTGGTACCTTGTTTGAGTGAAGGGGGGACGCAGGAGGGTAGGTGGTCCGGGTGTTGGAATACCCGGTGCAAGCGAGTAGGGGGGCTTCTTAGGCAAATCCGGGAAGCCGCGAACCCTGAGACGTGATGCCGAGCCGTTAGGCGAAGCCATTGAGCCCACGCTGCCAAGAAAATCCTCGTAGCGAGAGGTACTGCAGACCGTACCGGAAACCGACACAGGTGGGTGGGGTGAGTAACCCAAGGCGTTTGAGCGAACTCTGGTTAAGGAACTCGGCAAAATGACCCCGTAACTTCGGGAGAAGGGGTGCCACCTTGGGTGAGCGTATTGACTATGCGAGCTTGGGGTGGTCGCAGAGAAGTGGCGGTGGCGACTGTTTACTAAAAACATAGGACTCTGCGAAGTCGTAAGACGACGTATAGGGTCTGACGCCTGCCCGGTGCTGGAAGGTTAAGAGGAGAGGTTAGCCGCGAGGCGAAGCTTTGAATCGAAGCCCCAGTAAACGGCGGCCGTAACTATAACGGTCCTAAGGTAGCGAAATTCCTTGTCGGGTAAGTTCCGACCTGCACGAATGGCGTAACGATCTCCGCGCTGTCTCAACCAGAGGCTCAGTGAAATTGAATTGGCGGTGAAGATGCCGTCTCCCCGCAGAAAGACGGAAAGACCCTGTGCACCTTTACTACAGCTTGACATTGGATCTTGGACTATCATGTGTAGGATAGGTGGGAGGCTGTGAAGCGGGTACGCCAGTATTCGTGGAGCCGTCGTTGAAATACCACCCTTGGTAGTTTAGGATTCTAATCCCAGCCCGTGATCCGGGTGGGAGACAGTGTCTGGTGGGTAGTTTGACTGGGGCGGTCGCCTCCCAAAGAGTAACGGAGGCGCACAAAGGTTCCCTCAGGCTGATTGGAAACCAGCCGTTGAGTGCAAACGCATAAGGGAGCTTGACTGCGAGACTGACAAGTCGAGCAGGGACGAAAGTCGGTGTTAGTGATCCGGTGGTTCCGCATGGAAGGGCCATCGCTCATCGGATAAAAGGTACGCCGGGGATAACAGGCTGATCGCGTCCAAGAGTTCACATCGACGACGCGGTTTGGCACCTCGATGTCGGCTCATCACATCCTGGGGCTGGAGCAGGTCCCAAGGGTACGGCTGTTCGCCGTTTAAAGTGGTACGCGAGCTGGGTTTAAAACGTCGTGAGACAGTTTGGTCCCTATCTTCTGTGGGCGTTGGAGAGTTGAGTGGGTCTGCTCCTAGTACGAGAGGACCGGAGTGGACGATCCTCTAGTGGACCTGTTGTCGCGCCAGCGGCACAGCAGGGTAGCTATGATCGGAAGAGATAACCGCTGAAAGCATCTAAGCGGGAAGCCGTCCACGAGATGAGCTCTCCCTGCCGCAAGGCAGTAAGATCCCAGGGAGACTACCTGGTAGATAGGCCGGGAGTGTACGTGCGGTAACGCATTGAGCTGACCGGTACTAATGGATCGAGTGACGTATCTCTCTTCTCTCTATTATTCTTATATATTTTCTCCTGGCGGTCATAGCGGAGGTGTCCCACCCGAATCCATTCCGAACTCGG